>DASYFF010000228.1:0-3408 GCA_036498605.1 Acidimicrobiia bacterium
GGCCAGCAGCAGGCCGAAGAGGCCGAAGGTGAGGCCGTTGAGCCCGGACTGGAAGTCGGTGGTTCCCGAAACCCTGAACCAGCCGAGGGCCACCAGCGAGCCGGCGCCCACCACGCCGCCGAGCAGGACGGCCTCCTGGCCGGAGGCCAGCGGCGGGGCCAGCGCCACCGACCCGCTGGTCGATGACATCAGGGCCGGGGTCGCGGCCGGCACCGGCGTCCCGCCGGCGACCGGAACGGTCGGCTGCGCCAGCGGAGCCGGCTGCGGGGCAGCCTGCGGGTCAGGCAGCGGTGAGCCCCGCAGGGCGCTCTCGAGGCGGTCGAGCTTGCGCCACTCGTCGTGCAGGTCGGCCCGGACCAGCAGGCCGAAACCGCCTCCGAGCAGGAAGAGCCCGCCGATCCCGCCGGAGGCGAGGTACGTCAACTGGGCCGAGATCACGGTCGTTGCCGAGATCGAGAACCAGGCGCTGATCACCATGACCGCACCGACGGCGATACACGCCCAGCCGGCCAGCCGATCCCGCTGAGCACGGAGCCACGTCACGAAGTCCACTTCTGCCCTCCCTTACGCCAAACGGACGAGACTGCAATGAACATCAGGCCGGCCAGCGCCAACACCCCGTAGAGCGGTGACGCCGACACCCCCTTGGCGGGCACGTTCACGCCCGCTCGAACCGGGGCGGCGAACCTCGGCGGAGCCGCGGCAGGCCCCGGTGCCGTCTGGTCGAAGGGCGCCCCGCCGAGGACGCCGCTGGTGTCACCGGAGAATGGGGCCGGCTCCGAACCCGTCGCCTTGCCCGCCCCCGAGGTGTCGCCCGAAAAGCCGCTCCTGAAGGCCGGGGCCTGGCCGGCGGTTCCGCCCGGGCCGTTGCCCGATGCCGGCGTACCGGGCCCCGATTCCACCGCCGGTGCGGCGCTGCTCCCGCCGGCGGCTGGCCCGGGAGTGGCGGCCCCCGTCCCAGCTCCGATGCCAGCGTCGATGGGCGTGTCGGCCGAGCTCCCACCAGCGATCACGCCGGACAGAGCCTGCCCGAAGCGCAGCGTCAGGATCCCCTCTTTCGCACCCGGTACCGGGCTGGGGTGCTGGCTCCGGACGACGAAAGCCGCGGTCTGCTTCCCTCCCACGAGCTCGGTGACATCGGCGAAGCTCACCGTCAGCCCGGCAGGGCCCAACCCCTTGTTGAGGGCGGCGAGACCCTCACCGGCCGGTACCGGCACAGAGTTCTGGGCGACCGACAACCCCTTCGGGCCGAAGCTGAACGACGTCTCGCCGACTCTGCCGCCCTCGACCAGCGTCTCGGAGGTGGTCGCCGGCTGAAAACCGGCCTTGTAGACCGTGACCGACTTCGACCGGACGGTCCCGACCGTGAGGTCGCCGATCCTGATCCCCTGGGACACCGATTCGGCCGTGGCCACGACCTCGGCAGCGGTCGAGGTCACGCTGGTGGTGGAGACCCCGCCGCTCATCACCGTTGCCCCGCCGGAGGGCCGGAACTTTCCTTCCGACGTCGCCGACTGGGGGGCGACCTTGGCGGCGAGGAGGTAGGTGCCCGACGGATCCGACACCTTGCTCTCCGGCTGGTCGCTCGTGGCGGCGGCGTAGAAGGGATAGCCCGGCGGCGTCTGGCCGGTGGCCACGTTCACGAGCGCCGGGTAGTTGACCCCGTCGTCGCCGGGATAGGGAAGCGAGGCGAAGGACTTCCCCGCCAGCGCGTCGAGCGTGGCCTCGGCCACCGGTCCGGCCCCGTCGATCGGGCGCGGGGCGATGTATCCGGGGATCTCATAGCTGAGGCGAAGGCTGCTGGCCGCCGTGAATCCCTGGAAGCCAAAGGCCTGGGGGCTCTCCTCAGCGCCTGCTGCTGCACCGCCCAGAACGGCTCCGAGGACCACGACGACAGCCAGTCGGCCGCGCTTGCCCAAGGTCATGTTCCCTCCCCAAGTGGCTCGTTGGTCCGCCGACCCCAAGTAAATTTAGATTAACATAGGGCCGACCCGCGGTCAAGCCTAAGTTAATGCCGCCTAATTTGTGCTCTGATCTCCGGCGAGATGGTTCCCGGGCGTCGAACGCGCCTCAACTAGCCGCCGGGGTCTCCTCCAGGGGCTCCACCGAGGCGTGCTCCAACGCGGCCAGGGCCATGCGCATGAGCAGGTTGACGGCGTCCTCCCGGGCCAGGCCGCTCTGGAAGTCCGAAGGGGACTGCAGCAGTCCGATCACGGCGTGAACGGCGGCGCGAACCTCGGTGTCGGAGAACTCGGGCCGCAACTCCTGCACGAGATGGACCCACTCTTCCACATACAGCCGCTGGGCCCGCCGCAGCCGCCAACGGTCGGTTTCAGGGAGGGTCTGGAACTCCTGGCGCCACACGGCCACGTTTTGGCGCTGTTCGATGGCGAATTCCACGTGGAGGCGGACGATCGCCCGCAGCGTGTGGGCCGGGTCTGAACCCTCGGACACCAGGGCGCGGATGCGGCTCCTCAACTCCTCGATGACCTCGTCGAAGACGGCCACCAGGACGGCTTCCTTGCTGGCGAAGTGGCGGTACAGCGCCGGCCCCGTCAACCCGACGGCGTCGGCGATGTCGCCCACCGTGACGGCGTAATAGCCGCGGGATGCGAAGAGGTTGGTGGCAGCGGCGATGAGCTCCTTGCGCCGGGCCGAACTGCGAAGGCGCGTTCGCACGGGCCGCTCCGGCTGGTTGGATTTCGTGGGCACGGCCGCTATGTTAACACTCAGTCACTAAATCGAAAACGTGAACCGCCCGGCGTCGAACACGACGTTCCCGTCGCCCCGCACGGTTTGGAAGGCGGCGCCGTCGTCGAGCTCCCAGATCCTGACCAGGAGCTCGTCCCCGGGGATGACGGGCGAGGCGAAGCGTCCGGACATCCCCCCGAACCGGTTGGGATCGCCGGCGCAGAGGGCCTGGAGCAACGCCCGTCCGGTGACGCCGTAGGTACACAGGCCGTGCAGGATCGGGTGGTCGAAGCCGGCCTTTCGAGCAAAGGCGGGGTCGGAGTGCAGCGGATTGCGGTCCCCGGACAACCGGTAGATCAGCGCCTGGTTGGGCTGGATCCGATCCCGCAGCTCGTGGTCCGGAGCGCGCTCCGGAATGGGGTTGCCGGCCGAAGGACCCCGGTCTCCACCCCAGTCGCCTTCGCCCCGGATGAAGAGCGACGTTCGCAGCGTGAACATGGCCGCACCGCTGCCGGCGTCGACGGCGTTCGACTCGACCTCCACCACGGCGGCCTTTCCCTTGTCCCACATGGCGGCGAGGCGGTGGGTCGTCACGATGCGGCCCTCGGTCGGGACCGGCCGGTGGAGGACGACCTCCTGGCCGCCGTGGACCATCATCGACCAGGGGAACGTGCCCATGGCCTGCCAGACCTCGTCATCGAAGTGCCCGAGCACGAC
>DASYFF010000229.1:0-9572 GCA_036498605.1 Acidimicrobiia bacterium
TGCCGTTCACCGCCGTGTGGACGGCGAAGGTCAGGATGGCGCCGACGGCGAGGAAGAAGAGACTGATACCGGTAGCCATGATGGCCTCCTTCGTAGGGATCAGTACCGGGTGTTGTCCTGATTCCTTTCCCGCCGCCTGAAGTTGCCATGAGCGGAACGTGAAAGTTCCCTCATCGGACAGAAGCACCCTTCGCCCTTGATCTCAAGTGAACTTGAGGTCTTAACGTCAGGGGTGGCCCTGCCGATAAGGGAGGGACGCGGGCGAACACGGCGGAAGGTGCAACGCGCATGGACATGGGGTTCAGCCACTGGATGGCGCTGGAGAGCGCGGTGCACGGCGACCGGTCGAAGCGGTCGTTCAGCCGGGCCACGCTGCGCCGCATCGCCGCCTTCGCCCGGCCCCACCGCCGGGCGCTGATCGCCTTCCTCGTCCTGTCGGTGATCTCCGCCGTCCTGGCCGTGGCCACCCCGGTCCTGGCCGGCTGGGTCGTCGACGACATCATCAAGCACCGCGCCGAGGGCCGGGTCCTGTTCCTGGCCGGGTGCATCGCCGCGGTGGCCGTCCTCGACGCCGGCTTCGGCATCGCCGAGCGGTGGCAGTCGGCCCGCATCGGCGAAGGCCTGATCCTCGACCTGCGCCGCACCGTCTTCGGTCACGTGCAGCGGATGCCGGTGGCCTTCTTCACCCGCACCCGGACCGGCGCCCTCGTCAGCCGGCTCAACAACGACGTCATCGGCGCCCAGCGGGCCTTCACCTGGACGCTGTCGGGCGTGGTCTCCAACTTCATCACGCTGCTCCTCACGCTGGTGGTGATGCTGCGCCTGTCGTGGTCGATCACCCTGCTGTCGCTGCTCCTGCTCCCGCTGTTCGTGATCCCCGCCCGGCGGATGGGCGCCCGCCTCGCCCACCTGGAGCGGGAGGCGGCCGACCACAACGCGGCCATGACCACCCAGATGACCGAGCGGTTCTCGGCCCCGGGGGCCACGCTGGTCAAGCTGTTCGGCCGCCCCGCCCGGGAGGAGGCCGAGTTCGGCGGCCGGGCCGAGCGGGTGGCCGAGATCGGCGTGCGCACCGCCATGGGCCAGTGGGTGTTCCTCACCGCCCTGTCGATCGTCTCCGCCCTGGCCCTGGCGCTGGTCTACGGCCTCGGCGGCTGGCTGGCGCTGCGGGGCCGCCTCGAGGCCGGCACCGTCGTCACGCTCGGCCTGCTGCTCACCCGGCTCTACGCCCCGCTGACGGCGCTGGCCAGCGCCCGGGTCGACGCCATGACGGCCATCGTCAGCTTCGAGCGGGTGTTCGAGGTCCTCGACCTCGAGCCGCTGATCACCGAGAAGCCGGAGGCCCTGCGACTCCCCGACGGACCGGTGGCGCTGGAGCTCGACGACGTGCACTTCGCCTACCCGTCGGCCGAGCGGGTCTCGCTGGCCTCTCTCGAGGAGGTGGCCACCCTCGACACCCGGGCCGGCGTCGAAGTCCTCCACGGCGTGTCGTTCCGGGTCGAGCCCGGCCAGCTCGTGGCTCTCGTCGGCTCGTCGGGGGCGGGCAAGTCGACCATCGCCTCGCTCGTGCCCCGCCTCTACGACGTCGACGGCGGCGCCGTGCGGCTGTCGGGCGTCGACGTGCGCGACCTGTCCTTCGAGTCGCTGCGGGAGACGCTGGGCATGGTCACCCAGGACGGGCACCTCTTCCACGACACCATCCGGGAGAACCTCCGCTTCGCCGCGCCCGAGGCGAGCGAGGACGACCTGTGGGACTCGCTGGGCAAGGCCCGGCTGGCGGCGCTGGTGGAGTCGCTGCCCGACGGTCTCGACACCGTGGTGGGGGAGCGGGGCTACCGCCTCTCCGGCGGGGAGCGCCAGCGGCTCACGATCGCCCGCCTCCTGCTGGCCCGGCCCCGGGTGGTGATCCTCGACGAGGCCACCGCCCACCTCGACTCCACTTCGGAGGCGGCGGTGCAGGCGGCCCTGGTCGAGGCCCTGGCCGGCCGCACCGCGCTGGTCATCGCCCACCGCCTGTCGACCATCCGGGCCGCCGACGCCATCGTCGTGGTCGAGGACGGGCGGGTCGTGGAGCACGGCACCCACCCCGAGCTCCTGGCCCTCGGCGGTCGCTACGCCGAGCTCTACCGCACGCAGTTCGAGGACGACTCGCCCAGCGAAGCCGTCGCCTAGCCGGTCAGGTGCTCTGGCTGCCGGCCAGGTCGTGCATCACGTCGGCCAGGACGGCCCGGAAGGCGTTGGAGGCCAGGGCCCAGTTGTGGCCGCCGGAGAGGAACGTCCGGGTCTCGGTGATCCCGGCGGGCCGGGCGGCGGCCACCAGCCGGTCGGCCACCGCCACGTGGTTGTGATCGGCGGTCCCGACGACGAACCACCCCCGGAGGTTGCGGAACCGTCCGGGGGTGAGGAGGTTGGCCGGGTCGTGGGCGGCCATGGCCTCCTTGTCTCCGCCGTAGATGTTCTTCAGTGTGTCGGCCTCGGAGCCCTGGTTGGGGGCCCAGTCGCCGGCGATGTCGAGGAAGGCGCCGTAGACGTCGGGGTGGCGGACGGACAGCTCGAAGGCGCACGTGCCGCCCTCGGAGAACCCGGCGATGGCCCACTGCCGGGGATCGGGGGAGAGGTGCAGCTGGTCGGCCAGGTAGCGGGGGACGTCGGTGGCGAGGTAGGTCTCGGCGTGGCCGGTGGGCCCGTCGACGCACTCCGTGTCGGCGAAGGGTCCGCCGTTGTGGTCGACGAAGGCCAGGATGGGGGCCACCCCGTTGTGGGCGCTGGCGTAGGCGTCGGCGGTCTGGGCGGCGTAGCCGGCCCGGGGCCAGTCCCCGGGGCCGCCGGGCGTCCCGCCGACCATGACGATGACGGGCAGGGCCGGGCGGGGTGAGTCGAAGAACGCCGGCGGGAGGTAGAGCGTCCCGGGCCGGGCGTCGAAGCCGGAGTGGGTGGCCGGGATGTTGAGCGGCGCCAGCGCGCCGTGCATGGTGGATGTGCTGACCGGGGCCTTGGTGGCCCGGTGACCGCCCCGGTCGGGGTGGTGGTGCGATCCGGCCGGCCGGGTGGAGCCGCCGGAGGGCGCGGCCGAGGTGGCGGAGAAGCCGGCGTCGGCCGGGGCCGACGACGGAGCGGAATCGGTGCCGGGGCCGGCCGACGGGGCGTCGGTGGGTGAGGCGGAAGTCTCCGACGGGTCGGCGCCCGCCGCGGTGGCGGACGGCATGGCCGCCGGCCCGCCGGGCCCGCTCAGGGAATCGGGGACCGCAGTGCCACCGGCGTCACCCGGCACCGTCGCCGGGTCGCCGGACCAGTCGCTCGCTCCGCCCGCGGTGGGAGGTGTGAACGCCGGCGCCGAGGTGGACGTGGTGGCCGGGGCGGTCGTTCCCGGGGTAGCCGCCGGATCGGCTTGCCGGGCCAGCACCTCGGCCAGCGCGGCGGCGGTCATCTCGTGGGGGAGGGGCCGGCCGAGCAGGTCACCGACCGTCGGCCAGTAGGCGTACTGGCCGTTGATCAGCACGAAGGCGGAGATGGCGGTGAGCGGGACGCAGGCCACGGCGGCGATCCGCCGCCACCGGCCCGCCCGGCGCCAACCGGCGAGGGCGGCGGCCACCGCCACCAGCGCCTCGCCGATCCAGATGCCGAACGACTTCGGGTAGTGGTCCCGGATGATGTGGTTGTGCAGGTACCAGGCGGCCGTACCGAGGGCCGTCAGGGTGCCGGCCAGGATGGCGGGCAGGGTCACGAGCCACCAGCGCCGATCCCGCCGGAAAATCGTGGCCGCCAGGGCCCCGGCCGCCAGGAGCGGCACGATCACCATGACCGCGCCGTGGTCGATCGGGACGCGATCAAGGGACACGCCGGCTGGCATGAGCAGACCGTAAAACGGGCTACATGAAGCCTCTATGAGCATTTTGTCGGGATACGGCCGAGGCTGAAGAACTTTTCATCCCACTCTCAAGCGCCCTTCATGTGGCGGGGAATTCCAAGACCCAAGCGGGTCAAAGGGGACCCCGACCCTGGAGGAGCTCAAACGATGCGCATCACCATCGCCCGGATCGGAGCGACCGGCGCCGGCGCAGTGCTGGCCCTGGGCCTCGTCGCCTTCACCCCGGCAGCCGGCGCCACGGCCGGGGGAAACCATGGAATCAACAGCCAGGACAGCACCTGCTTCACGGCCGGTGGCCCGCAGGGCAAGTCGCACTCCGATCCGGACGGGATGAGCAACGGCGGCGCCGACAAGCCGGGTTGCCCCGGCGGGTTCGACGCCGACCAGGACGGCAACAACGGCTGCGGGAACGACGCCGATCGCGAGGACGACAACAACGGCCACTGCGGCCGGCAGAAGACCGGCGCGGCCGATGAGGGCGGGACCGCCCCGTCCGCCCCGACGTCCCCGTCCACGACGTCGACCTCGACCTCCACGACGTCCACGACGACCTCCACCACGACCGGACCGCCGCCGACCGTCGCCCCGGCGGTCGAGCTGACCGACTGCCAGGTCGACCCGAAGGAGGCCACCGACTGCCCGGCGGCGGCCCAGGGCACGACCGGCGCCCACCTGACGGTGGCCGGGACCACCGCCGACGCCGGCGGCGCCGCCACCGACGCCACGACCACGACCCCGACCACCGCCCCGGGCACCGAGGTGCTCGGCGAGCAGATCTCCCGGCCGAGCGCCCTGGCCCGCACCGGGGCCGGCGTCGGCGCCATGGCGCTGCTCGGCCTGGTCCTGTGCGGCAGCGGCCGCCTTGCTGTCCTCGCCCGCCGGCTCCTGCGCATCGGCTGACGAGCGAGGATGACGCCCGCCGCCGGGGGCCGACACCGGCGGCGCAGGGTATCGAGCGGACCCTGAAGCGCCGGGTGGACACGGCACCGTCCACCCGGCGCTTGGCGCGCCCGCCGCCACCGACCGGCTACGTACGATGCGGGTCATGACCTCCCGGAGCCGTTCGAAGTTCATCGAGCCGCCGATCGCCGACTACGCCCTCGAGCATTCGAGCGGGCCCGACGCCGTTCAGCTCGAGCTGCAGCACGTCACCGCCGAGCGGACGGGCCGAGCGGCGGGGATGCAGATCGGCGACGACCAGGCCGTGCTGCTCGAGATCCTGGCCCGGGCCACCAACGCCCGCCGGGCGGTGGAGATCGGCACCTTCACCGGCTACTCGTCGCTGGCGCTGGCCCGGGGGCTCGGCCCCGACGGCCGGCTGCTGTGCTGCGACGTGAGCGAGGAGTGGACGGCCATCGCCCGGGAGGCCTGGGCCAAAGCCGGGGTCGCCGACCGGGTGGAGCTGCGCATCGGCCCGGCCCTCGACACGCTGGCCTCGCTCCCCGACGACGAGGTGTTCGACCTCGCCTTCGTCGACGCCGACAAGGCCAACTACACCAACTACTACGAGGCGCTCCTGCCCCGCCTGCGCCCCGGCGGCCTGCTGCTGGTCGACAACACGCTCTGGGGCGGCGCCGTCCTCGACGACAAGGACCGGACGGACGACACCGTCGCCATCCGGGCCCTCAACGACCACATCGCCGCCGACCCCAGGGTCCGGGTCGTCCTCCTCCCCATCGGCGACGGCCTGACCATCGCCCAACGTCGTGATATCATCTGATATCAGGAGGAGGTCCCGATGGCCGATGTGTTGATCAGAGACATTCCGGACGATGTTCTGGCAGCGATCGACGTGGCGGCCCGCCGGATGGGTCTGTCGCGGACCGAGTTCCTCCGCCGTCGGCTGGCGTCGTTCGCCCGTAGTGGGCCGGTGGCCGTCGAGGACCTGGCACGGTTCGAAACCCGCTTCGCTGATCTTGCCGACCCGGACCTCATGCGAAGCGCCTGGGAATGACCGGCTGGCTCGTCGACAAGTCCGCCCTCGTCAGGATCGGATCGACGCCCGATGCCGCCGACTGGGCCGAACGCATCGAACGCGGCCTTGTCAGGATCACCACGCCGACCCGTCTCGAGGTCGGCTTCTCCGCCCGGTCCGGCCCGGAGCTCCGCTCGGCCATGGCCGAGCCGCCGCTGGCTTCGATGCCGGTCGAATACCTCACGCCGACGATCGATGACCGGGCGGTCGAGGTTCAGGCGATCCTGGCCGACCAGGGCCACCACCGGGGCCCATCCATCCCCGACCTCCTGGTGGCGGCCGTGGCGGAGTTGGCCGGTCTGACCGTCCTGCACCTCGACAAGGATTTCGAGCTGATCGCCGCGGTCACCGGCCAGCCGACCGAACGACTCCGGCTGTAATCAGGCGTCGGTGTCGAGCAGCCCGCAGCGGCCGGCCAGCGCCGCGGCCTGGAGGCGGCTGTTGACCCGCAGCTTCAGCAGCAGGGCCGAGACCCGCCGTTTGGCCGTCCGCTCCGAGACCAGCAGCGCCCGGGCGATGTCGGTGGTGTCGAGGCCGTCGGCCACGAGGCGCCACAGCCGGCGCTCCTCGGCGCTCAGGCAGCCGACCCGCTCCCGGTCCCGGCGGGCCGGGGCGTCGACGAGGGCCGCCATCACGGCCGGCGGCACCACCGACATGCCGGCCGCCGTGGCCCGCAGCGGGGCCAGCAGCGTCTCCGGCGGGGCGGTGGTGTCGAACAGGCCGTCGGCGCCGGCCCGGAGGGCGGCCACGGCCACGGTCGTGTCGGCGTCACCGCCGCCGGAGCCGGCGCCGGGCCCGCCCATGGCGATGACCCGCACCCACGGATAGAGCCGTTTGAGGTCGCGGATCACCGGGCCGGCCCCGGGCGACGGCAGCGACAGCCCGACGATGGCGACATCGGGGTGCAGCTTGCGGACGAGCTCGACCGCGCTGCACCCGTCCGACGTATGGCCCACGACCCGGACCGCACCGCCCGACACCCGCTCCAGGAGCAGTTCGAGGCCCCGGGAGAACAGGACGTCCCGGTCGACGATGATGACGCTGACGTCGGCCATCTCGACCTCGAGGAGCGGTGCGATCAGGGTCACGTCTCGCCCGGGCCGGTCAGATCTTTTCCATCAGCTTGATGAGGAGCTTCGTCACCCGGCCGTAGGGCGGGTAGAGCAGCTGGCCGCCGGTGAAGCCGCCGATGCCGCGCTGCTTGAAGACCGGCTTCAGGTGGGAGAACGTGTCGAAGCCCTCACCGGTGTGGTAGCAGCCCATGCCGCTCGGGCCGACACCGCCGAAAGGCATGTCGTCCTGCATGTACTGCATCAGCGTGTCGTTGATGGCCACGCCGCCCGACGTCGTCTGCTCCAGCACCTGCTCCTGGGTGGCCTGCTCGTCGGAGAACACGTAGAGCGCCAGTGGCCGGGGGCGGTCGTTGACGTAGGCGATGGCGTCGTCGATCGACCGGTAGCCCTTGACCGGCAGCACCGGGCCGAAGATCTCGTCCTGCATCACCCGGGCGTCGTCGGGCGGGTCGAGGACCACGGTCAGGGGCAGCTTGCGCTCGGCCCTGCTCTCGGCGGGGTCGGCCGCCTGCTCCACGGTGGCGCCCTTGGCCCGGGCGTCGGCCACCCAGTCGGTGAGCCGCTCGTAGTGCTTGTCATTGATGACGGCGGTGTAGTCGTCGTTGCCGGCCAGCTTCGGGTAGGCCTTGCGGGCCGCGGCCTGGGCGTGGGCGGAGAACTCCGCCTCCTTGCCGGCCGGTACCATCACGTAGTCGGGGGCGATGCAGATCTGGCCGCAGTTCAGCAGCTTGCCCCACACGATCCGCTTGGCCGCCCGCTCCAGTGGATAGTCCTCGCCGATGATCACCGGGCTCTTCCCGCCCAGTTCCAGGGTGACGGGCGTGAGGTTCTCGGCCGCCGCCCGCATGATGTGACGGCCGACGGCCGTGGAGCCGGTGAAGAGGAGGTGGTCGAAGGGCAGGGCGGCGAACTCCTGCGAGGTCTCCATCCCACCGTTGACGACCACGATCTTCTCGGCCCCGAAGCGGTCCTCGACGAGCCGGGCGAACAGCTCCCCGATGTGGGGCGTGAGCTCCGACATCTTGACCATGGCCCGGTTGCCGGCCGCCAGGGCCGACGTGAGCGGCCCGACCCCCAGGTTGATGGGGAAGTTGAACGGCACCATGATTCCGATGCAGCCCTTGGGTTGCGGTACGACCCGGTTGGCGGCGGGGATGAACCAGATGCCCGTCGAGCGCTTGCGGGGCTTCATCCACTGGGCCACGTGCCGCCGGGCGAAGCGCACCGTGTGGAGCGTGGTGGCGATGTCGGCGATCTCGGTCTCGTAGGAGGAACGGGCGCCGAAGTCGTCTCGCAGGGCGGCGGCGATGGCCTTCTTGTTGTCGAGCAGCAGGCCGCACAGCTCGGTGAGGTCGGCCCGGCGCTGCTCGGCGGACGGGGATCCTTCGGCCAGGAAGGCCTTGCGCTGGACGGCGAGGGCGGTCGCCAGCCCGCTGTCGGCCAGTCCGTTGTGATCCAGCGTCGAAGGGGTCATCAGGCCTCCGCTTCTGCCGCGGCCTTCGTCTCGGCCGAGGTCGTGTGCTTCCCGTTGGTCCCGGCGCCGCTAAGTTTGGCGTCGCTAACATCCAAGGTACCAGGGTTGTGGTTCGGGATGTCGTGGTCGGGCCACTCCTGCCACGGGAAGCGGTGCAGCGCCTTGTCGATCGGGTAGCGCAGCCGGCCGTGGGTCTTCATGTAGTGCCATACGAAGTGGATGGAGAAGCACTGCGGGCGGACCCAGAAGCCGGACGGGACCGGGTCGACCGGCGCCGGCTCCGCGATGGTCACGTCGGCGGCGATGGAACCCTCGCCGTCCTCGTAGGTCATGCGGGCGAGGAGGGTGCCGTCGCGCTCGGCGATCTGCGTCTCGCCGGTCATGATCGTGTTCCAGGGGATGCCGGGCATGGCCGGAGTGCCGCTGTGGACGGGGCCGACATGCCAGGCGATGGCCGTCGGGGCGCCGACGAGGCGGGCGAAGTTACGGGTCGTGTCGGCCGCCCACAGCCGGTAGTACTGCATGTCGCGGTTGAACCAGCCCCGGGGGAAGACCCACGACGGGTAGGCGGGCCAGCAGCAGCCGCCCAGCACCAGGTTGACGTTGGCCCCGACCATGCGCCGGGCGGTGCGGCTCCGGGCCGTCTCCCAGCCGCAGGCCAGGCCGACGGTGCCGAGGCGGTGGGTGAAGACGCCGTCGTCCTGGCCCCTCGTGTAGTAGTTGTACTCCCAGACCGAGGGCTCGTCCTTGTCGTGGAGGTTGGTGGTGCCGTCGGGGTCGGCCAGCACGTAGGTGTTGCGGGTGTCGCCGCCCCGCTTGGCCAGGAACCCGCCGCCGACGGTGCAGCCCAGCTCCCGGGCCAGGTTCTTGAGCAGCTGGTAGGGCGCCCCGTCGACCGGGGCGGCGGCGTGGCGCAGCCGCTTGTCGTAGACGTTGGGGCAGTTGAAGGCCTCGGGGAGGATGATCACCTCGGGGTTGTGCTCCTTGGCCGCGGCCCGGACGAGGTCCTCGCAGCGCTTCATGTTCCAGTCCATCTCGCCGACCCGCAGGGCGGGCTGGACGGCGGCGACCTTGACGGTGCGGGGGCTGCTCATCACACGACCTCCTTGACCTTGGGCTTGGCGGCAGTCTTGGCGATCTCGCCCTCGTCGGCCAGGAGATCGCTGCGCTGGGGGACGGCGA
>DASYFF010000230.1:0-2676 GCA_036498605.1 Acidimicrobiia bacterium
CTCGTGCTCGGCGGCACCGGCCGGACCGGATCGCTGGTCGCAAGGAATCTCCATGAGCGTGGCCTGACCGTCCGGACCGCGGCACGGCACGGCGCCGACGTGGTGTTCGACTGGGACGAACCCTCCACGCACAGCCCCGCCCTGGAGGGTGTCGACCGCGTCTACCTCGTCACGCCCGTCCTGCGCGTCCGGTACGCCGACCAGGTGTCCGACTTCTTCGATCTCGCCCAAGCCGCCGGGGTGCGCCACCTCACCTACCTCGGGGCGTACCACGGCGACCAGGCGCCTCCGGAGATCGACATGAGGGCGGTCGAACTCGACCTCATAGGTCGGGGTGCATTCACGCATTCGATCCTGCGGCCCGCATGGGTCATGCAGAACTTCACCGACGACCACCTGCCGGTCGTCGACGGCCAGATCACGGTACCGACCGGTGGTGGAGCCGACGCATTCGTCGACGCCGCCGACATCGCCGCCGTCGCCGCCGAAACGTTGGCCCACCCTCACGACCACGCCGGGGCGCAGTACGCGCCGACCGGGCCCGAGGCACTCACCTTCGCGCAGGTCGCCGAGATCATCAGCGGGTTGACCGGCCGGCCGGTCCGGCACAACGACGTCGACCGCAAGGCATGGATCGACGGCGCTGTCGCAGCCGGCTTGATTCCCGCTGACTACGCCGTGATGCTCCACTGGCTGACGGGGATGATCGCCTCCGGCCACGGCTCGCGACCCAACGACGACGTCCACAAAGTCACCGGCGTGCCACCGACCAGTTTCGCGGACTTCGCCCGGCGGTCCTGGTCGGCGCGGCCGCTCGCATGACGACGCCGATCGGGTCACTTGGCTCGGCGGGTCCCCGACTTCGGCCGGCGGGGTGTGGGGCGGCCGTGGTAGCGATCCCGGAAGGGCTGGCTGGCGGCGGGGCCGGCGGTGAAGACGAAGTCGGGACCGTCGAGTGGCCGTCCGGTGGCACGGTCGACGACCACCGGCTCGGCCTCGGCGCCGGTCTCGGCGTCGACGAGCACCATGCTGCGCTGGGCGGGGGCGAGGCGGGCGTTGCCCCAGCCGGCGAGCACGACGATGACCGGGCGAAGTGAGCGCCCGAGATCGGTGAGGACGTACTCGTAGCGCCGCGGCCGCTCCTGGTACGGACGCCGCTCGAGGAGCCCGCTGTCGACAAGCCGCTTGAGCCGGTTGGTGAGCAGGCTTGATGAGATGGCCAGGTTCTCCTGGAACTGATCGAAGCGGGTGTAGCCGTCGAAGGCATCGTGGAGGATCAACAGTGTCCACCACTCCCCGACCAGCCCGAGGGTGGACGACAGCGGACACTCCCGGTCCTGGAGCCTGATCTTCTCGACCACGGGCCGGCCCCTTCCTCTTGACTTCTATCTTAGAAGTCACTAGCTTCTATATTAGCAGTAACCCAGTCTGGTCTCCACGAACCAGGAGGAGTCATGGCCGTTTCTCTGACCGGTGAGCTCACGGGAAGGCGGGCGCTGGTGACCGGTGCCACCCAGGGAGCGGGAGCCGCCGTCGCCGAGAAGCTCCGGCAGGAAGGCGCCGCCGTCTGGACCGTCGCCCGGCGCCCTCCCACCGCCGACACTGGCCTGGAACGGTTCATCGCCGCCGACCTCGCCACCGCCGAGGGCACCGCCGCCGTCGCCGAACGGGTCACCCAGGCGGGCGGGGTCGACATCATCGTCCACGTCGTGGGTGGCTCCGAGGCGCCGGCGGGCGGGTTCGCGGCGCTCGGTGACCGGCACTGGGACGCGGAGCTCGGCCTCAACCTGCTGGCGGCGGTCCGCCTCGACCGCGCCCTCGTGCCGGCCATGGTGGATGCCGGGCGGGGCAGCGTCGTGCACATCTCCTCCATCCAGCGCAAGATGCCCCTGAGCAACGGCACCCTGGCCTACGCCGCGGCCAAAGCCGCCCTCACCACCTACAGCAAGGGGCTGGCCACCGAGGTCGCACGCTCCGGGGTGCGGGTCAACAGCGTGGCCCCCGGCTTCATCCGGACGTCCGCTGCCGAGGCCCTCGTCGACCGGATCGCCCAGGCCGGCGATGGCTCCCGGGAGCACGCCCTCGGGCAGCTGATGGACTCCCTCGGCGGCATCCCCCTCGGCCGTCCCGCCGAGCCGGAAGAGGTCGCCGAACTCGTCATGTTCCTGGTGAGCGACCGGGCCTCGGCCATCACCGGCGCGGAGCACACCATCGACGGCGGCACCATCCGGACCACCTGACCCGTTCCATGGAGGGAAGACGATGACTCCCACCGCCCAGGGCGACCCCGTGCTCCCCGAGGCCGTGCGCCGATACCACGACGCCACCGACCACGACGTCATCGAGACCGCCCTCCCGGCCTTCACCGCCGACGCCAGCGTGACCGACGAGAACCGCACCTACTGGGGAAGCGACCAGATCCGTCGCTGGCTCGCCGCCGCCGCCACCCAATTCACCTACACGCGCACCGTCGTCAAAGCCGAGCAGACCTCGCCCAGCACCTGGGTCGTGGTCAACCGCCTCGAGGGCGACTTCCCGGGAGGCAGCGTCGACCTCCGCTACCGGTACACGCTCAACGGCGGCCTGATCTCCGCCCTCACCATCGCCCCCTGACCCCTCGTCAGAACCGCACGCACTCTTTAGGATCCCTGCCGGTCGGGCGGGAACCCTAAAGGA
>DASYFF010000231.1:0-11716 GCA_036498605.1 Acidimicrobiia bacterium
ATGTTAAACCCGGAACCCTTCGGGGGGCACCCCGGGCCCCCGGGGATCGCCTCAGCCCGCCGTCCAGGGCGGGACCTCCGGCAGAGGCAGCGGGTACCGGGCCAACATGGCCCCGTCGACCAGCACCGACTGGCCGCTCACGTAGCTGGCGGCGGGCGACGCCAGGAACGTGACCAATGCGGCCACCTCGTCAGGTTCGCCGGGCCGGCCCATGGGGAGCCGATCGGTGAACTCGGGTTTCTCGGCGAAGACGATGCGGGCGGCGTCGGTGGCGATCACGCCGCAGGCCACGACGTTCATCCGGATCCCCGACCGGGCGTACTCGACGGCCACCGACTTGGCCAGGTTCTCGAGGCCGGCCTTGGCCGCCCCGTAGGCGGCGGCGTAGGGCGAACTCCGCTCGCCGTTGATCGAACCGAGGCACACGATCGAGCCGCCCGTCCCCTGCTCCAGGAACCGGCGGACGGCGGCCCGCACGGCCCGCACCACGTAGCGGAGGTTGACCTCGTAGACGAGATCCCACTGCTCGTCGGTGGTCTCGTGGAGCGGGAGCCAGGGGGCGAACAGCGTGTGGCCGCCGACCACGGTCACCAGCCCGTCGAGGCCGCCGAGCCGCTCGACGGTGCTGTCCACCGCCGCCTCCACCGATGCGGCCGACCGCACGTCGACGGCCAGCGCCGTGGCGGTGCGCCCGGCCGCGGTCAGATCCTTGGCCAGCGCCTCGGCCCGGCCGAGATCGAGGTCGGCCACGGCCACCGCCGCGCCGGCGGCGGCCAGGGAGCGGCTGATGGCGCCCCCGTTGGCCACGCCGGCCCCACCGATGACCAGGACCCGCAGGCCTTCCATGGAGTCGCTCATCGTTCCCGATGATAGGGACGGGCGGCGGCTGCCGTCAACGCTGAGGTTGACAAGCGGGCCTCGGTAATGCGACGATCGGCGACCATGGGCGTGCTCGACGGACAGGTCGCACTCATCACCGGCGGGGCCCGGGGCCAGGGCCGGGCCCACGCCGTGGCGCTGGCCCGGGAGGGCTGCGACATCGTGGTGTGCGACATCGCCGCGCCCGTCGAGGGCGTCGGCTACCCGATGGCCGCACCGGCCGATCTCAACGAGACCGTCCGCCTGGTCGAGCGGGAGGGCCGGCGGGCGCTGTCCGTCGTGGCCGACATGCGCGACACGGCCCAGGTGCAGGCCGTCGTCGACCGCACGCTCGAAGCCTTCGGCCGGATCGACGTCCTGGTGGCCAACCATGGCGTCGTCAACTTCGCCCCCGTCGAGGCCATGACCGACGAGCAGTGGAACGGCGTCGTCGACACCAACCTCACCGGCGTGTTCAAGATCCTCCGGGCGGTGATCCCCACGATGAAGGCAGCGCACTACGGGCGCATCATCGTCACGTCGTCGAGCGCGGCGAGGGGCGGCTTCCCCAACCTGCCGGCCTACATCGCGGCCAAGTGGGGGCTCATCGGCCTGGTCAAGGGCACGGCCCTGGAGCTGGCCGACACCGGCATCACGGTGAACGCCATCTGCCCGGCGGCGGTGGCCACCGACCTGTTCTTCAACGAGCCGACCTACCGGATCTTCTGCCCCGACATCGAGAACCCGACGCAGGACGACTTCGAGCAGCGCCTGAAGGAGCACCGCCACGGCCTCAACGGCCGGCCCTACCTCCAGCCGGAGCACGTCAGCCGGGCGGTGGTGTTCCTGGCCGGCGACGTCGACGGCGTCCTCACCGGCCAGGTGCAGGACATCGGGCTCGGCCTTCCCGCCTCGAGGCCGGTATGAGCGCCGACGACTGTGGACCGGGGGCGCAGGTGAACCCCGCGAGCCCGTTCCTGCGGATCAACCGCTACGAGGACGCGCTCCGTTTCGACCGGCACCGGGCCATCCTCAACGCGGCGGAGATGTTCGCCGGGGTGAGCGAGGACCCGGTCAACGGCGAGATCAACGTCCGGGAGTTCCTCGACGGCTCCGTCGTGTTCATGAACGGCCCCGAGCACCGGGAGCGGCGCAAGCTGCTCAACACGCTGCTGCGGCCCGACGCCCTGGCCGCCATCCGGGAGGACGTGATCCTCCCCGCCGCCGAGCGGCTGCTGGCCAACCGGCTGGCCGAACCCGACGAGGACGGCACCTACCGGATGGATCTGGTCGACTTCTGCCACCGGGTCTTCATCCACTTCACGGCCCAGCTGGTCGGCCTCGTCGGCGTCGACACCGAGGAGGGCATCACGGCCCTGTCGGAGTGCGCCGGGCCGATCGCGGCCGGGACCAGCTCGCAGTTCCTGGAGGACCGGTCCGCCATCAACGAGACGGCCCTGGCCGCCAAGCGCCGCTACATCGAGGAGTTCTACCGCCCCTCCCGCCGGGCCTGCGAGGAACTGGCCGAGGAGGACCGGCCGCTCAGCATCATGAGCTTCATCGTGGCCGGCACCGTCCCCGCCTACGAGGACGAGGAGAAGGCCGTCGTCGAGACGACGATGATGTTCGCCGCCTCGGTGGGGACGAGCACGCAGTCGATCGTCCAGACCCTCGACTTCTTGGAGGACTGGTGGGCCGAGCACCCCCAGGACCGGTCGCTGGCCACCGATGAGACCTTCCTCCTCAACGCCCTGTGCGAGACGATCCGGCTCCGGGCGCCGTTCTCGCCCTACAACACCCGCATGGCCGCCGAGGACTGCGAGGTCGCCGGCTACGACGTGGCCGCCGGCCAGGAGATCCACATCGAGCGGGTGGCGGCCAACCGCGACACCACCGTGTTCGGGCCCGACGCCGGTCGGTTCAACCCCCACCGCCCCAACCCCGGCCTCGACCAGCAGCGCTTCGGGCTCGGCTTCGGCAGCGGTCCCCACCAGTGCTTCGGGCTGCGGGTGGTGCTGGGGATGGAGGGAACGGGCGGCGCCCACGTCCGGCTGCTGCGCTACCTGTTCGAGGCCGGGATCGCCCCCGATCCCGAGCACGAGCCGGTCGACCTCAAGAAGCAGATGGACAAGTTCTCGGTCGAGAACATCCCCCGCTACGTCAAGTACCCGGTGATCTTCAAGAACTGGGCCGGGGCGTAACCGCCGCCGTGCTCGGTACGACCGCCGTCACCGGCATCGGGGAATCGCAGTACCACAGGGCCGGCCGGTCGCCGCACTCGGCGGCGGGCATGGCCGCCACGGCGGTGCAGGCCGCCATCGCCGACGCCGGCCTGGCCGTGGGCGACGTCGACGGCATCGTCACCTACCACCCCGACCAGCACGACTCGGCCCAGCTGTGGTCCTGGCTCGGCCTCGGCGAGCTGCGCTTCTCGGCCAAGGCATGGGGCGGCGGCGGCAACAGCGGCGCCAGCGCGGTGCAGATCGCCGACGCCGCCGTGAGCGCCGGATACGCCCGCAACGTCGTGGTGTTCCGCTCGCTGCACCAGGGCGCCGAGGGCCGCTACGGCCGCTACAACCAGACGGCCCGGCCGGCCCGGGGCGACGCCTTCCTCGTTCCCTTCGGCGCCGCCATGCCGGTGGTCAAGAACGCCCTGCTGATCAAGAAGTTCATGCACACCCACGGCATCTCGCAGGAGGCGCTGGCCGACATCGCCCTGGCCGACTACCTCCACGCCCAGCGCAACCCCCGGGCCGTGATGTACGGCAAGCCGCTGACCCGGGAGGCCTACCACGCCTCCCGCTGGATCGCCGAGCCGCTCCACCTCTACGACTGCTGCCAGGAGTCGGACGGGGCCTGCGCCGTGATCGTCTCGTCGGCCGCCCAGGCCCGGGATCTCCGCCGGCCGCCGGCCTGGATCCTGGCCGGGGCCACCGGCATGCACGCCGGCGGCGGGCGGTGGGCCTTCAACGACACCGACTACCCGTCGGGCCGGCTCGAGCCGGTGGGCCGCCAGCTGTGGGACCGGGCGGGTGTGCACCCGTCCGACATCGACGTGGCCCAGTTCTACGAGAACTTCACCGGCACGACCCTCATCGCCATCTCCGACATCGGCTTCTGCGCCCCCGGCGAGGTGGAGGCGTTCGTATCGGGCAAGAACCTCCACTTCGACGGCGGCGGGCTGCCCTTCAACACCAGCGGCGGCAACATCGCCGAGGCCTACATCCACGGCCTGCAGCTGATGGTGGAGGCCGTCCGCCAGGTCCGGGGCACGTCGACCGCCCAGGTGCCCGGCGCCCGGCTGTCGCTGTTCGTGGCCGGCCCCGGCACTCCCCCGTCGAGCGCCGTGCTCCTCTCGGCGGACGCGCCGTGACCGCCGGCGCCGCCGGAGCCGGCCGCTACTTCCCGGGCGACTGGCCGCTCCCCGATCTGAGCGCGGTGAACCGGGCGTTCTTCACCGCCGGCGTCCTCACCCTGCAGCGGTGCCGGACCTGCTCGCAGATCCAGCATCCACCGCACGAGCTCTGCCACCACTGTCAGTCCGACACCTTCGACTACGTCGAGGCCTCCGGCCTCGGCACGGTCGACAACGTGACCGTCGTCCACCACGCCGGCGACGCCCGCCTCGCCGACCGGGTGCCCTACAACGTGGTGATCGTGACCCCCGACGACCACCCCGACGTCCGCATCGTCGGCAACGTCATCAACGCCGACAACACGGCCATCGAGATCGGGGCCCCCGTCCGCTGCACCTTCGCCGAAGTCGCCGACCCCGACACCGGCGAGACGCTGACCCTCCCCCAGTGGCAGCTGCGTCAGAGATCGACGAGCAGGTCGGCGCCGGCGACTTCGACGGGGTAGGCCGCGACGGGCTTGTTGGCGGGGAGGCCGCGGACGGCGCCGGTGCGGACGTTGAAGCGGGAGCCGTGCATCGGGCACTCGACCTCGTCGCCGTCGAGCCAGCCGTCGGACAGTTCGACCTCCTCGTGGGAGCAGACGTCGGCCAAAGCGCAGAAGCCGCCGCCCTCGACGTGGGCCAGACAGAGCGCCACGCCGCCGACTTCGACCCGCTTCAGCTCTCCGGGCTTGAGGTCGTCGACGCCCGCCAGACGGTGCTTCGCCATGCCGACATGATGGCACCAGAAGCGACTGGCCGTCAACGCAGTCGTTGATGTAGAGTGCGCTCCATGGCCCCCGAGCGCGGGATCCTGGAGGGAATCCGGATCGTCGAGATCGCCGACGAGCAGGCCGAGCACGCCGGGCTGCTGCTGGCGGGGCTCGGGGCCGACGTCGTCAAGGTCGAGCCGCCGGAGGGGAACGGCACCCGGCGGATCGGGCCGTTCCTCGACGACGAGCCGGACCTCGAGCGGTCGATCTTCTTCTGGCAGCACAACCGGGGCAAGCGGTCGGTCACCCTCGACCTCGACGACGCCGCCGACGCCGCCCTCGCCTGTGAGCTGATCGGCACCGCCGACGTCCTGCTGGAGTCGACGCCGGCCGGCTGGCTGGCCGCCCGGGGCCTCGACCCCGCCGGGCTGCTCGAGCGGTTCCCCCACCTGGTCACCGCCCGGATGACACCGTTCGGCGACGACGGGCCGTGGGCCGGCTGGAAGGCGTCGGACCTCGTGCACCTGGCGCTGGGCGGTCCGATGATGAACTGCGGCTACGACCCCCGCCCCGACGGCACCTACGACCTGGCGCCGATCGCCCCCCAGGTGTGGCAGAGCTACGTCATCGCCGGCGAGCAGCTGGTCATCGGCGTGCTGGGCGCTCTGGTCCACGCCCAGCGCACGGGCCGCGGCCAGCACGTGTCGTGCGCCGTGCACGAGGCGGTGGCCAAGAGCACAGAGCTCGACCTCATGAACTGGGTGATGCGCCGGGCGCCGCTCTTCCGCCAGACCTGTCGCCACGCGGCGGAGAAGGTCTCGCTGGTGCCGTCGATCGTCCAGACGAAGGACGGGCGGTGGCTGGTGGCCAACCGCATGGGCGCGGCCGACGAGGCCCGCACGATCGCCTACCTGGCCCGCCACGGCCTGGCCGCCGGCCTCGACGAGGAGGGCCAGGACGCGACCGGCGGGCGGGCCATCCCCGGCAGCGGCGCCGACTCGGAGCGCAACGCCCGCCTGACCGAGGCGGTCGGGCGTCTGGTACGGAAGTTCACCTACGCCGAGCTGCCCTGGGAGGACATGCAGCAGGCCGGCATCGTGTGCGCCCCGCTGCGCAAGCCCCACGAGAACGTCGCCGACGCCCACTGGCAGGCCCGCGGCACCTTCGCCGACGTGGACCATCCCGAGCTCGGCCGGTCCTTCACCTACGCCGTCCGCAAGTGGTGCTCCACCGAGCCGGACTGGGTGGTCGGCCGCCGCGCTCCATTGCTGGGGGAGGACAACGACGCCGTACGCCGCTCCCTGGCGGAAGGTCGCGCCGCTCCTCCGGCACGCGTCCCGGCCACGCCGAAGACGCCCACGCTTTCACCCCACGGGAAGCCGTTCGTGCTGGAGGGCACCCGGGTCCTCGACTTCACGTGGTTCCTGGCCTCGGCCGGCGGCACCCGGTTCCTCTCCGCGCTGGGGGCCGAGTGCATCAAGGTGGAGTGGAAGGCCAACCCCGACACCCGCATCGCGGCCATGGCCCCGGCCGGCGGCCGGGAGGCCCGCCGGAGCGCCACCGCTCCCCTGCCCGGAGTCACCGACCCCGACATGGGCGGGCAGTTCAACAACAAGAACCCCGGCAAGCGGGGCCTGTCGCTCAACGTGCGCGACCCGAGGGGCGTCGACATCGCCCGCCGCCTGGTGGCGATGTCGGACATCGTGGCCGAGGGCTTCTCCCCCGGGGTGATGGACCGCTGGGGTCTCGGCTGGGAGGCGCTGCAGGCCATCAAGCCCGACATCATCTATGCGCAGCAGTCCGGGATGGGAGCTCGGGGCCGGTACGGCCGCTACCGGGCCGTCGGGCCGATCGCCGCCGCCCTGTCGGGCATCTCGGAGATGTCGGGTCTGCCGGAGCCGGCGCTGCCGGCCGGGTGGGGCTACTCCTATCTCGACTGGATCGGCGCCTACAGCTTCGCCACCGCCATCCTGGCCGCCCTCCACTACCGCGACCGCACCGGCCGGGGCCAGTGGATCGACGCCTCCCAGACCGAGTCCGGCCTCTACATCGCCGGGGGGTCGATCCTCGACTGGTCGGCCAACGGGCGGGGCTACGAACGGACCGGCAACCGTTCCCCGTTCAGGCCCGCCGCCCCCCACGGCGCCTATCCCTGCGCCGGCGACGACCGCTGGATCGCCATCGGCTGCTTCACCGGCGAGGAGTGGGACGCCCTGGCCAAGTTGATCGACCAGCCGTGGGTCCGGGCCGAGCGGTTCGCCGTCCTCGACGCCCGCCTGGCCCACCAGGATGAGCTCGACCGCCTCGTCGGCGAGTGGACGGCGACGCGGGAGCCGTACGCCCTCATGGAGGAACTGCAGGGCGCCGGCGTGCCGGCCGGCGTGTGCCAGACGGCTGGGGACCGCTGCGACCACGATCCGCAGCTGGCCCACCTCGGCTGGCTGACCGAGGTCACCGGCACGAAGATCGGCCGCTGGCCGATCGCCGAAGCGCCGTTCCGCCTGAGCGCCACCCCGCCCCACATCGGCGGCGTCCTCGACCGGGGCGCCCCCGGCTACGGCGAGGACAACGAATGGGTGCTGGGCGAGCTGCTCGGCATGACCACGAAGCAGATCGCCGACCTGGCCGACGAAGGAGTGATCTGAGTTGCCGTCGCTCGCACCCGTCCCCCATCCCGACGAGCTGTTCATCGGCGGCGCCTGGACGGCGCCGGCGGCCGGCGGGCGGGCTCCCGTCGTCAACCCCAGCACCGGAGCCGTCATCGCCGAGCTGGCCGACGCCGGCCCGGCCGACATCGACCGGGCGGTGGCCGCCGCCCGCGCCGCGTTCGACCGGGGCCCCTGGCCGGAGCTGAGCGTCGAGGAACGCACGGCCGCCTTGCGGCGCTTCACCGACGCCCTCAAGGTCCGGACCCCGGCCATCAACGAAACGTGGGGCGCCGAGTGCGGCGCCACCGTCGGCTGGCAGCAGGGCCTGCACGACCTGGCGGCGCCGATGATGTTCGAGGCCGCCTTCGCCGAAGCGGCGGCCACGCCGCTGGTCGAGCGGCGCGACGGCCCGTTCGGGCCGGCCGAGATCCGCCGGGAGCCGTTCGGCGTGGCGGCCTGCATCATCACCTACAACGGGCCGCTGGCCTACATCGGCTTCAAGGTGCTCCCGGCGCTGCTGGCCGGCAACACCGTCGTCCTCAAGCTGCCGCCCGAGGTGCGGGCGCTGGGCCACTGGGTGGCCGAGGCGGTCGAGGCGGCCGAGCTGCCGCCCGGCGTCCTCAGCGTCGTCACGGCCGGCGCCGACGCCAGCCGCCATCTCGTCGAGCACCCCGACGTCGACATCGTCAGCTTCACCGGCGGCACCGCCGTGGGCCGCCAGATCCTCCGCAGCACCGCGGAGCGGATCGCCCCCTGCACGCTGGAGCTCGGCGGCAAGTGCGCCGGAATCGTGGCCGACGACATTCCGCTCGAGCAGCTCCTCCCGGCGCTCGTTCCCGGGCTGGTCGCCTTCCAGGGTCAGGTGTGCGTCGCCCTCACCCGGGTGCTGGTCAGCGGCCGCCGCCACGACGAGGTGGTCGCCGGGCTCGTCGAGGCGTTCAAGGCGCTGTCCATCGGCGACGTCGCCGACCCCGAAGTCACATTCGGGCCCGTGGCGGTGGAACGGACGCGGGACCGCTGCGAGGCCTCCGTGGCCCGGGCGGTCGCCGACGGCGCCACCGTCGCTCACGGCGGGCGGCGCCCGTCCGGCCTCGACCGGGGCTGGTTCTACGAACCGACGCTGCTCACCGACGTGACCAACGACATGGCCGTGGCCCGCGACGAGGTGTTCGGCCCGGTGTTCACCGTCATCCGCTACGACGACATCGACGACGCCGTCCGCATCGCCAACGACAGCCCCTACGGCCTGTCGGGCGCCATCTTCACCAACGACGGCGACCTGGCGCTGGGCGTGGCCCGCCGCATCCGGGCCGGGAGCTTCACCACCAACACCGTCGGGGGCGCCCCCGGGCACCCGTTCGGCGGCTACAAGCAGTCCGGCATCGGCCGGGAGATGGGGCCCGAGGGCTACCTCGAGTGGCTCCAGACGAAGTCGATCAGCCTGGCCAGCACGTTGTTCATGGACCACTGAGGGAGGCCGCGGTGTCCGACACCACACCCGCCGAGACCGGCAAGGCGCTCATCATCTCCTCCGACGGGCACGCCGTGGCCCACATGGCCGACTACCGGCCCTACCTCCCCGCCGGGTACCGGGAGGAGTTCGACGCCTTCTGTGAGGTGCACGCCCGGGAGGGCTCCCGCACCATCGACCCGAAGAGCCTTTCCCAGCGGATCGACGCCGAGCTCGTCGAGCGGTGGGTCAAGGCGGTCATCGAGCCGGGCCGCACGGCCGGCCAGTCGGACCCCCACCAGCGCCTCAAGGAACTGGACCACGAGGGCATCGCCGGCGAGGTGATCTTCCCCGACTTCGGCCTGCCCTTCGAGCTCTACCCGCCGCTGATCGCCGCCCTGCGGGGCTACGCCGTGAGCCCCGACAAGGTGGAGGTGGCCAACCGGGCCCACAACCGGTGGCTGGCCGACTTCTGCGCCGCCGCCCCCGAGCGGCTGAAGGGCCTCGGCGTGGTGAGCTTCGTCGACGTCGACGCCACCGTCGAGGAGCTGCGCTGGGCCAAGGACGCCGGCCTGGCCGGCATCGTGCTCCCCGCCGTCGACGAGAGCGTCCCGTTCTTCCACCCCCGCTACGAACCGATCTGGAGCGCCCTGGAGGAGCTCGAGCTCCCGGTCGCCACCCACACCGCCATCTCGTCGGTCACGAAGCACATGGCGACCGGCACGCTGACGTCGGTGCCCCACCCGGCCTGCGCCCTGCCCATCATGACCGCCCAGGCCTTCTTCTTCACCCAGCAGATCCTCACCCACCTGGTGTGGGGCGGCGTGCTCGACCGCCACCCCACGCTCCACGTGGCGCTGACCGAGCAGGGATCGGGCTGGGTCATCAGCGCCCTGCGGGGGATGGACTACTCCTGGGAGTCGAGCTACCTGCGGCGCGACGTGCGGGAGGTGGTGCGGCGCAAGCCCTCGGAGTACTTCGCCCGCCAGGTGCACATGGGCTCGTCGCTCTTCTCCCTGGCCGAGGCCCAGGCCCGCCACGAGATCGGCGTGGACAAGATCTGCATCGGCATGGACTACCCCCACCACGAGGGCACCTGGGGCTCCGGCCCCGGCACGCTCTACTACCTCCAGTGCACGTTGGGCGCAGCCGGCGTCCCCGCCGCCGAGGCCCGCCGGATGCTGGGCGCCAACGCCGCCGCCCTCTGGGGCTTCGACGCCGGCGCCCTCACCCCGACCGTCGACCGGATCGGGTTCCCACTAAAAGAGATCCTCAAGCCCCCCGCCGCGAACTACTACCCCCGCGGCGACGTCCACAAGCCGCTGGCCACCGCCTTCTGAGCGCTGCGGTGGGGCCGGTCACTTCCGGACGGTGATGATCCCCATCATCGGGGTGCCGAAGTTCCCGTTGGCGTCCTGGATGCCGCCGTCCGGGCCCGGGGCTACGGGCTGGTGGTCGGCGTCGAGGTGGGAGTGGAACCGGCAGTAGTACACGAACGTCCCGGGGTGGTTGAAGGCCAGGGAGAACTGCCCGGGGCCGCCCTTGCTGGCCGTACCGAGGATGAGGTGGTTCACGTCGTCGTGACCGGCAGTGGTGAAGGCGTCGTCGGCCACGACGGTGTGGTCGTCGGTGTCGCCGTTCACCCACTCGACCCGCTCCCCCACCCGGACGGTGACGGCGAAGGGTGCGAAGCGGTCCTCGCCCGGGATGTTGATGGTGGTGGTCTTCGGCTTCGGCGACGCCTGAGCCTGTTGAACGGCGAACAGTGACGGCGCGGCGACCGTGACGACCGCAGCGAGAACCAGATAACGACGACTCATTGCTCGAACCTCCCCCAGCGTGACTGAAACTCCGGTCTCAGATTCGGGACGAATGCCGCGAACCCCCCTCGACTTGAGGAATCCAGAGGACCTGTTCACACCTGGGTCATGCGGGCATGGCCGGCTCCGGTCGGCGTTGTGCGCCCGGGAGGAGTCGACCCTCCATCCCCCCGGCAAAGAACCGGGTGCTCTCGTTGAGCTACGGGCGCGGCCGCAATCTAACAGCGGCCGGCCTCGGGCCCAGCGACCTCTTCCGCGGCGCAGCTCGCCGAGTACGCCACGATGATCAAGGTGGGGTAACGGCGAGGCCGGTCTCGCGGATGGTGATGCTGAGGCGGCCGGGTGGGAGGCCGAGTCCGTCCGGCGCTGTGTCGGTGGCGACTTTGGGAACGCCGTGGTAGATGCGCCGGTTCGGCCCGCCGAAGACGAGGAGGTCCCCGCTGCGCAACTCGATGTCGACGAACGGTGCCGTACGCCGGTCGACGCCGGCGAACCGGAAGGTGCAGGTGTCGCCGAGGCTGATCGTGACGACGGGAGCGGTCGCCGGTTCTTCGGCGTCCTGGTGGAGCCCGAGGCGGGCGCCCGGGGCGTAGAGGTTGACGATGGCGGCATCCGGTTCGTAGGAGACGGCGGCCGGGCTGGTGGCGTCGTAGGCGGCGGCCACGGCCCGGCGGGCCAGGTCGGCGAGGTCGGCGGGGAACGCCTTGACGGGGGTTCGGTCGGTGTCGTCGGCGGTCTTCGAGTAGGCGTAGGGCTGCCAGTGCCAGCCGAGACAGACGGATTGCACGCTCATCAGGTGCCCGGTGGGCATGCGGGGGTGGCGAAGACCGGCC
>DASYFF010000232.1:0-3670 GCA_036498605.1 Acidimicrobiia bacterium
CAACGCCGCCCGGATGGGCTCGGCCACGCTCTCGGCGATCGCCCGGCGCCCGAGACGGCACCAGAAGTCCAGGCAAGGGCCCGCCGCCCGCAACAGGTCGCTGTCCAGCGCCTCGTCGAGGGCGGGCAGGAGCCGACTCGGTGGCCGGTCGAGCACCCGGGCCAGCTCCTCCACGGGGAACGGGCCGTCGAGCAGTGCCGCCACCTCGAGCACATGGCCGGTCTCGGGGGACAGGGCGGCCAGTCGGTCGGCCACCAGGGCCCGGAGCCGGCCCGGCAGGCGGTCGGCGACGAGCTGCGCCGTTCCGTCCTCGATCGCCACGCCGCGTTCCTCGCGCAGTCCTTCGGCCAGCTCGATGACGAGGGCCGGGATGCCGTCGGCGCCCTCAGCCAGCGTGGACAGGTCGGGCCCGGGTGGGGCCCCGACGACGTCGGTCACCAGCGCGTCCACCGCCCCGGCGTCGAGTGGGTCGAGCACCACGCGGGCGGCGCCGTCATGTTCGAGCATGGTGATCAGCTGGTCCAGGGCGGCCCCGCCCTCACCGGGGCGGTGCGTCACCACCCAGCCGAGCCGGGACGGCGCCAGCCGCGCCGGCAGCAACCTGAGCGCCAGCAGCGTGGCCGGGTCGGCGCACTGGATGTCATCCAGTGCCACCAGGACGGGACCGCGGTCGGAGCCGGTGCTGAGGAGGAGCGGCAGTTGCTCGACCAGCCACAACTGCTCGATGAGCCATGACCGCCGGTCGTCGACCGGAGCGGACCGTGCGGTGGAGGCAGCCGCGCCCGGTGCCTCCCCGAGCGCCCGGAGGAACGGCGCCAGCGGGACGACCTCCCCCTCGCCACGGCCATCGCCGGTCGCCACCGTGAAGCCCCGCCGCTCGGCCTCGCCCCGGGCCTCGGCCAGCAGCGCGCTCTTCCCCATCCCCTGGCGGCCCTCGACGATCACCACCCGGCCTCGACCGGCGTCGGCGGCGGCGAGCAGATCGAGGATCTCCTCCTGCTCCTGCTTCCGCCCCTGGAGTCGATGCGGCATCGTCCCCGCCTCCTCGCTTGCCGGTCCGGGTGATCCAAGGAACGACGATGACGGGTCCGGCGATGCAGAACCACGACCTGAGGGGGCGAACCGTTCGTCCGTCGGGGACAACCGACGCTCCGTTCCTGACACTAGGTGCCCCGCAGCGCTTCCAGCGTTTGCCATGCCCGGGTGGCCAGGTGGAGGTTGAAGGCGGTGTCAGGGTCGCTCAGGTCGTGGTCGGTGACCGTCCTGATCCGTTGGAGCCGGTACTTGAGCGTGCTGCGGTGCACCGCCAGGAGCTTGGCGGCGGTGTCGTAGTGGCCCCCGCTTTCCAGATACCCGCTCAGCGTGGCGACGAGGTTGGAGCCCTTCTGCGCGTCGTGATCGAGGAGGGCGCCGAGCCAGCGGCGTACGAAGCGCTCCACCGAGGCGACGTCGGGCAGCTCCGAGAGCACCTGGTAGACGCCGAGGTCGTCGAAGTGCGTGACCGTCTCGCCGTCACCGGTCGCCTGCTGCATCTTGATGGCCAGCTGCGCCTCCCGATACGAGCGGGCGAAGTCCCCGAGGCGGTCGCAGACCCCGCCGACGCCCATGCGGCAATGCCCCGTGCAGTCCGACGGGTCCACGGCGGCGTGGAACTGGTCCCAGGGCCCGTCCCGGTCGGCCAGGAGCACCACTTCGGTCGCCCGGGCCACCAACAGCGACCCCATCTCGAGGTCGCGGGCGGCGCGGCGCAGGGAGTGGAAGAGCGCCTCCCCCGGCGGAGCGTCACCGTCGTCGTGGACGACGACCACACGGTGCGGTCGCCCCAGGTCGTAACCGATGGCCTGGGCGCGGTTGTAGGCGGTCTCCTCGTCGTCGCCCGACAGCAGCCCCTCGACGAGGTCGCGCCGCTGGCGCAGCTCCGTCTCCTCCCGGCCGTGCAGCCGGGCCAGCTCCATGGCCAGCACGGTGGCACCGTGTTCCAGCGCCACCTCCTCCCGCTCGTTGGCCGACTGCTCGGGATCGACGAGGGCGAGGACGCCGACGACGTCCTCGCTGGGCGAGGCGACGACCAGCAGCCGGTCCCCGTGCCGAACGGGGTGGCCCGCCCGCCGCAGCCGATGCACCAGCCGCTCCCGATCGCGGGGGCTGTCCCTCGGGTAGGGCTCGGGCCGGTCGGGCCCCGCCCAGGCCCGCAGGGTTCCCCAGCGGTCCTCGATGGCCACCGGATAGCCGGTCAGCTCATGAACGGCCCGGGCGATGCCCGCCTGGCCTTCCCCGGCCGTCACGACCTGGGTCAGCCGCTGGTGGATGTCGACGCGGCGCTCGAGGGCGAGGTTGGCCACCCGCAACTCCGCGGCCGTCTCCCGCTCCCGGGCGTGGAGACGGGCGTTGGCCAGGGCCACGGCGGTCTGCTGGGCCAGCGTCCGGAGCAGGAACTGCAGGTCCTCCGACGGCTCGTCGGCCGCCCCCACCAGGAGGTAGCCGGAGGCGCCGCCCGGGCTGGTCAGCGGGTAGGCCCACGCCCACGGCACGGTCGGGATGACCACCGGCCCGCCCCCCGCGCCCCGCTCCCGCAGCTGCGCCTCGAGCCCGGCCCCAGCGGCGCCACCGCCGGCCCCGGGGGTGGCCAGCCAGCCCCCGTCAAGGTACGCACCCTCCGAGTGGCAGTGCCCGAAGGAGGGGACCGCGCCCATGGCGAGCCGGACGATGTCGTCTTCGTCGTCGCGTTCGGTCATCAGCGCGGCGAGGGCCAGGAGCGCCCGCAAGGACGACAGCAGATTTCGGACGGCCGGGTCGTCGCCCGCGCCATTCACGGAGGTCGTGCGCTGGAGGGGTCGCATGGGCATCCACCATGAGCCATCTCGGTCCAATCTGTCGGAGACGCCTCTCTCCACCAAATCCAAGATCTAACCCGTTTTTTAGGTCATATGGAAGACAGAGAGCCCGGCGGTTCTGCTCAGATGCTCCGAAGCCCCGGTGGAGGTATTCGGCAAAACGGCCGACTCTGTAGAGGGATTGTCGAGGTCTTTCTCCGCATTGCTCTACAGAGGCTTCCGAGCCGGGCCAACGGCGCGTGAGCTAGCGTCAGCTCGTGGTTTCGTTCCGATCAGAGCCGGTCTACAGCATTGGTGCGGTGGCCCGCATGACCGGGTCGACCCCGGCGGCACTGCGGGCCTGGGAAGACCGCTACGGCGTGGTCCTCCCGTCCCGCAGCCCCGCAGGCCAGCGCCAGTACTCCCGTGACCAGATCGACCACCTCCGCTACGTGCACGGCCTCGTCGAAGGGGGGCTGCAGGCCGCCGAGGCCCATCGCCTCCTCGCTCAGCGCCTGAGGGACAGCCTGCCCGTCGCCCCCCCGGCTCCGGTTCCGGCTCCGGACAGAGAACCCGTGTCCATCCTGGTGGTCGAGCGTGACGGCTTCGCCGAGGCACTCCTCGAGGACCTGCTGCAGACGCAGGGGTACGCGGTGGCCCTCCTCTCGCACGACGGCGACGCCGTCGCCGTCTACGGGGAGCAGCGACCCGATCTGATGTTCCTCGAGCTGGTGATCTCGGGCCGATCGGGCCTGGAGCTGTGCCGCACGCTCGAGGCGGCCGGGGCCCGGGTCGTGGCGGTCTCCGCCCTGGCCCTCGGCGATGCGGCCGTCGAGGCCGGCGCCGAAGCGTTCCTG
>DASYFF010000233.1:0-4282 GCA_036498605.1 Acidimicrobiia bacterium
CTGGTGGCCTCGGACGGCGGCGTCTTCTCCTTCGGCGACGCCCGCTTCGCCGGGTCGCTCGGGGGACAGCCCCTCGGCGCGGCGGTGGTCTCGGTGGCCGCCGATCCCGACGGCGCCGGGTACTGGCTGGCCGGTGCCGACGGCGGCGTCTTCGCCTTCGACGCGCAGTTCCGGGGGTCGGTCCCGCCCCGGGTGCTCAACCGGCCGCTGGCCCAGATGGTGGCCGGGGAGGCGGGGTACCTCCTCGTCGCCCGGGACGGGGGCGTCTTCGCCTTCGGGCCGCCGTTCCTCGGTTCCCTCGGCGACCGCCCACCGGCGACGCCGATCGTGGCCGTCGCCGGCCGCTGACGGAGCGAATGCGACGCCCGCCCGCGGCGTCATTTGCGTATGAGCGTCATGCGACGGTGCCTCGCGTCCGTGTCGGTGATCCTGGCGCTCGTCGCCGGGGTGTTCGCCTTCCCGCCGGTCGGGCCGCTCACCGCCGGCGCCGCCGCCGCCAGCCCCACCGCCAACCGCCCCTACGGGCTCAAGGTGCCCGAAGGGTACGACGGGAGCCACTCCATCCCGCTCGTCGTGCTGCTCCACGGCTACACCTCCAACGGCGCTCAGCAGGCCACCTACTTCGGGCTGCCGGCCGAGGCCGACAGGGCCGGCTTCCTCCTGGCCACGCCCGACGGCACCCGCGACCTGTTCGGCAACCGGTTCTGGAACGCCACCGACGCCTGCTGCGACTTCTTCCACACCGGCGTCGACGACGTCGCCTACCTCGACGCCATGATCAGCGAGATCTCGGCCAAGTACCCCGTCGACCCGGCCCGGGTCTACGTCGTCGGCCACTCCAACGGCGCCTTCATGGCCCACCGCTACGCCTGCGACCGGGCGTCGAAGGTGGCGGCCATCGTCACCCTGGCCGGCATGACCTGGAAGGACCAGGGCCACTGCCCGGCCGGGTCGCCGGTCTCCGTCCTCCACGTCCACGGCCGCAACGACACGACGGTCGGCTACGACGGGGGCGCCACGCCTGAGGGCGCCTACCCCGGCGCCGTCGAGACCGTCGGCGACTGGGCGGCCAAGGACGGCTGCACCGGCCCGCTGGCGGCCACCGGCCGCAAGCTCGACCTCGAGCGCACCGTCCCGGGGGACGAAACGGTCGAACAGGCGCAGGGGGGCTGCCCGGGCGGCGTCGGCGTGGCACTGTGGACCATCGAGGGCGGCGGCCACGTCCCCGCCTTCACCGAGGGATGGGCCGGGGCGATCTGGTCATTCCTGTCGGCACACCCCAAGGTGTCTCCGGCCAGCTGAACGGGCGCAGGAAAACGCCCCCCGCCTGCGGAAACAAGATGGGTACAAACCCATCAGCCCGCAGCGTGACCGCTGCTTCCGTCGGAGCGCACCATGGCGGCCTTGGTTCTCGTGGAAGTGACCTTGGCATTCATCGTGCTGTGCGCCGACTCCCTGCCTGACGGACCGCCCCGCCCGGCCTTCGAACGGATCGTGCGGGCGGTGCTGTGGCCGGTGACTCTCGGCCGCTGGTTCACCCACCGGAACTTCCCCAAGCTGGGGCGGTTCGCGGCCATCGTCTGGCTGCTCACCACCACCGGCTGGCTGGTGAGCCTGGAGTACGACCGGACGGGCGCCCGCAAGATGATGCTGTTCGTCATCCTGGCCGAGACGACCATGGCCTTCGTCGTGTGGTGTGTCGACGCCATGTCGACCGACATCCACAACCGGCCGTTGCGCCGGTTCGTCCGGGCCGCCTTCTGGTTCAAGGCGATGACCGACTACATGCGCGACGAGGACAACATCAAGATCGCCCACGCCAGCCTGACGGTGTGGATCCTGCTCACCACCGGCTGGCTCCTGAGCCTCGGCAGCGACCGGATCCTCCGCCCCCTCGGTCTGGCGCCGTGATCTTTTCCGGGGGACACCCCCGGGCCCCCGGGTTCCTGGAGAGCTTCCGGGAGCGGACGCCGTTCCCGGGTCAGGACCCGTTCGTCGTCCCCTACGACGGCGCGTTCCTGCTGATCCAGGCGGCCCGGGGCGACCGCCGGATCGTGATCAAGCGCTTCACCGACCTGGAGCGCATGGATCGCAACTCGACGACGGTCGTGTGGAAGCCGCTGCGGGGCAGCCGGCGCGGCCGCCAGCTGTGGGCCCCCGAGCTCCACGAGATCAACGGCCGCTGGTACGTCTACTACGCCGCCAGCGACGGCCAGAACGCCAACCACCGGGCCTACGTGCTCGAGGCCGACCACCCGCTGGGGCCCTACCACTGGCTGGGCAAGATCTGCGATCCCCACCACGACACGTGGGCCATCGACATGACCGTCCTCCAGCACGAGGGCCGGCTCTACGCCGTATGGTCCGGCTGGGAGGGAGAGAGCGACGGCTTCCCGCAGCATCTCTACATCGCCCCGATGGCCGACCCCTGCACGCTGGCCGGCCCCCGGGTGCGGATCTCCAGCCCCGAGTTCGAATGGGAGCGGCGGGTGGCGCCGCTCAACGAAGGCCCGCAGATCGTCCGCAACGACCGCGACGGCAGGCTCTTCGTCGTCTTCTCGGCCGACGCCAGCTGGAGCCCGGAGTACAAGATGGGCCTGCTGGAGTGGACGGGCGGCGATCTGCTCGACCCGTCCGCCTGGCAGAAGCACGACCGGCCGATCCTGACCGGCGGCGGCCACGGCTGCTTCATCGAGGCCGACGGGCAGCAGTGGTGCGTCTACCACCGCAAGCTCTCCGCCGACCCCGGCTGGGCAGACCGGGAGATCGTCTGCGAGCCCTTCAGCTGGGACGCCGACGGCTACCCGGTGATCGCCTCCCAGCGCCACGCCGCCGACCTCCAGCTCGGCCCCGAGCCGTCGGAGTCGATCTCGGTCAGCTCGTTCGCCAGCGTCTCCGACCTGCTGGCCTGAGCGGCCCGTCGCCCGTCAGGCGCCCCGGCCGGCCCGCCCCTTGGCCTGCCGGGCCCAGTGCCGCCAGGGGTCGGAGAGGTCGGCATTGTCGATCAGCCGGTCGAGCAGGGCCGCCTGGCCGTGGTACGCCTGCGCCACCATGCCGGAGGTCAGGCCGTGGTCGGGCCGGTGGAGCAACTCGACCCGATCCCCGGCGCCCACGTCGCCGTCCTCCTCGATGGCCAGGTAGGTCCCCGGACGGGCGGCGGCGGCGAACCGGTCGACGAAGCCGGCGTCGCCCATCCGCAGGCCGAGCTTGTAGCAGGGGATCCGGGGCTCGGTCACCCGCAGCACCGCCGTCCCCACCAGCCAGCGCTCGCCGACCACCGCCGCGGCCGGGTCGATCCCCTCGACGGTCAGGTTCTCGCCGAAGGTCCCCGGCTCGAACGTCGTCGCGTCCTGGCCCTGCCACCAGCCGTAGTCCTCCATGGCGTAGGCGTAGACGGCCTTGGTCGGCCCGCCGTGGACCCGCCGGTCGGCCTGGTCGTCACCCTCGATGTTGACGCCGGTCACCCGGCGCCGCCCCTCGACCGGCTGCTTCCAGATGGCGCTGGTCACCGTCCGGCCATGCCATTGCACGGCCTGGGGGACCCCGACGTTCACCGAGACAACGCGACCACCCATGCGCGGGTGGAACCGGCGGGTGCGCCCGCCTATTCCGGCGGTCGGTCAGGCGGCCCGGCGCATCCGGCCGACGAGCTCTGGTCGGGTTCTGAACGCCGACCACACCCGCTCCTGCCCGGTTCCGCAGGAATTGTCCCAAAAGCGGCGAATGTCAAGGTTCGTGCGGCCGTCCAGCGGCCGGTGCGAAGGGGGATCCGAAGGTGAAGACGAAATCGTGGCGCGCCCTCGTGGCCGCCGGTGTCCTGGCCGCCCTGGCCACGGGATCGCTGCCGGCCACGGCCGCTCCGGCGGAGGTCACCTGCCCCGACGTGAGCGCAGCGACCTTCACCCACCCGACCACGATCTCCAACCGGTACCTGCCCCTCCCCCGGGGGACCACGTTCCGGTCCGAGGGCAAGACCAAAGGCCATTCCTTCGTCGACGTGCAGGTGGTCACCAACCAGACCAGGGACCTGGACGGCGTGAGGACGGTCGTCGTCGAGGACCAGATCTTCCAGGACGGCAGCCTGGCCGAGGACACGAAGGACTTCTTCGCCCAGGACGACATCGGGAACGTCTGGTACTTCGGCGAAGAGTCGACCGAGTACGACAAGAAGGGCAACACCAGCGACGGCGGATCCTGGCATGCCGGCATCGACGGTGAGCCGGGCTTCATCATGGAGGCCGACCCGCAGGTCGGCGACACCTACTGCCAGGAGAACGCCCCG
>DASYFF010000234.1:0-8875 GCA_036498605.1 Acidimicrobiia bacterium
CCTGCTGTTCGAAGGCGACTTCGACGGGAACATCTTCCAATACGTCGACACGTTCATCCAGGCCGTGCCCGTCCGGGAGTGGGCGGTCTGGAACCAGGGCCACGGCTTTCCCGGGCTGCGGCCCGTCTCCCGGTTCGCCCGATGGGTGGGTCTGCAGAGCATCACCGCTGACCACTACTGGTTCGCCTATCCGGAGGCGACGGTTCAGATGACAGGAGCCGGCGTCCGGACGGAGGACGCCTTGGCCGCCTTCGAGGCCGAGGCCGCCGGCCTCGATGATGAGCAGTGGTTCCGGATGTACGAGCGCCTGCTCGCTTCGGTGCAGCGGGACATCTGATGGCCCGGGCCTATCTCACGACGCTGGTCCCGGTCGACGCCGGTCGGGAAGAGGCGCTCCGCAAGACGCTGGCCGACCTCGGCCCCGGCGACGAGAGCCCGTTCCACGGGCTGGCCGGCACCCACATGACGCGCCTCTACGTGCTCGACCACTACGGCGGTTCGCTGCTCGGCCCGGTGTACCACCGGGAGCTCACCCCGGCGCTGCTGGTGCTGACCGCCGTGGTCGACGGGGAGCCCGCCGCCTGGGCCGACCGACTGGCGGTCGACATCGGCCCGACGGTCGAAGCGGTGTGGAGCCACTGCCGCGGTTTCCCGGGCGTCGACGACGGCCGGGCCTTCGGCCGCTGGCTGCTCGGGTACGCAGTGGCACCCAGCTTTGCGATCATTCCCCGGCAGGACACCGTGGAGCGCGTCCGTTCCGGTCTCGACGTCCGGGCCCGGCTGGGAGGGCTGGCCGCCCGGCTCCAGGGCGCGGCCCCCGGCGCGGTGCGGGCCGCCTACCGACAGGCCTTCGACCGGTGATCGGGCGCCGCCTCGACAAGGGCGACATCCAGGGCAACATCCTGCGGGGCTACGGCTTCCCGACCGCCATGCACCTCTTCGTCCACCTCGACGACGTGGCGGCCGGCCGCCGGTGGCTCTCCACACTCGTCGACTCGGTCATGACCGCCGAGGACTGGCCGCAGGGCACCAAGCCGGCCGTGGCGCACAACGTCGCCGTCACCGCCGCCGGGCTGCGGGCCCTCGGGGTCCCCACCGCCTACGTCGAAGCATGCGATCCGGCCTTCCTCCAGGGAATGGCGTACCGGTCCCGGTTGCTCGGCGATGAAGGCCCATCGGCGCCCGGGCACTGGGACACGGGTCTCGGGACCGGCGCCGGCCACGTGCTGGTCTCGGTCTACGCCGCCGGCCACCCCGAACGGGATCGGGCCGTGACCCGCCTCAGGGCCGCGATGGCTAACCACGGCGTCGAGGTGGTCCACGACCAGCCGGCCACCAACCTGGCCGGCGGCATCGAGCACTTCGGCTTCTCCGACGGTCGCGGCCAGCCGAGCATCGCCGGGGGAACTGACGGTCCCGCCCATGCCGGCTACATCGACTGGTTCCGGCGCCGCCGGCCGTTGCCGCCCGGCGAGTTCCTTCTCGGCCACCGCGATCTGAACGGCGTGAGGACCCCGGGGCCGCCGGGGCCGCTGGGCGAGAACGGCACCTATCTCGTGTACCGCAAGCTCAGCCAGGATGTGATGGCCTTCCGGCAGTTCGTGGAGGAGCAGGCGACCCGGTGCGGGATGCCCGAGACCCTGGTCAGGGCGAAGATCGTCGGGCGCTGGCCCGACGGCACTCCGCTTGTGCGGTCACCTCTGCAGCCGCAGCCGGCCATCGCCGGCGACACCTTCGAGATCAACAACTTCGGCTACCAGGGTGACCTCGACGGGTACCGCTGCCCGCTCGGCGCCCACATCCGCCGGACCAACCCCCGCGACGCGCTCGGCTACGGCACCTCGATGTCGGCCCGGCACCGCATGATCCGGCGGGGGATGCCGTACGGCGAACCGCCGTCCGGCAACGGGAACGGCGACCCCGACGACCGCGGCCTGCTGTTCATGTGCTTCGTGGGTGACATCCAGCGGCAGTTCGAGTTCGTCCAGACGCAGTGGTGCAACGACGGCAACGCCTTCGGTCTGGGCCGGGACCCCGACGTGCTGGTGGGCGCCCGCAACGGAGCGGCGAAGATGGTCGTCCACGATCCGGAGCGGCCCCGGTTCCTCTGGCCGCTCCCGCCGCTGGTCACCACCCGGGGCGGGGAGTACCTGCTCGTCCCCGGGCTGCGGGGGCTGCGCGCTCTGGCCGCCGGCCGGGTCAGCGGGTAGGGGCGGAGGAGGCGGCGGTGGGCGACACCAGGATGGCCGCCTTCCTGTTCTGCGATCTCGTCGAGTCCACCGCGCTGCACTCCCAGTTGGGCGACGACGGCGTCGACCCCGTCCGGCGGGCCGTTTTCGCCGCCCTGCGCGACGCCGTCGGCGCCCACGACGGTGTCGAGGTCAAGAGCCTGGGGGACGGGCTCATGGCGTCGTTCAATTCCGCGGCCGACGCCGTGTCGTCGGCGGTGGCCATGCAGCAGGGCTTCGAGCAGCTCCGCCGGGACAACCCCGACGTCGACCTCCGCCTGCGGGTCGGGGTGAGCGCCGGAGAGGCGACGCTGGACGACGGCGACTGGTTCGGCACGGCGGTGATCGAGGCCTCCCGGCTGTGCGGATACGCCGAGGGCGACCAGATCATCGTCTCGGAGCTGGCCCACGTGATGGCCGCCGCCCGCCGGCGCCACGTGTTCGTGGAACTAGGGAAGGTCGCGCTGAAGGGTCTGCCGCAACCGCTCGACGCCTACGGGGTCACGTGGGACGAGACCGCCGACACCGACGTCGAGCCGGCCCGGGACCAGGCACTGCTGCCCGAACCGCTGCGGGCTGCTCCCCCGTTCGGGTTCTTCGGCCGGGGACCGGAGCGGGAGCTGCTCGACCTCGGGTGGAAAGAAGCCCAGGCGGGCCGGCGGGTCGTGTTCCTGTCGGGGGAGGCCGGCATCGGCAAGACCTCCCTGGCCGCGGACCTGGCCCGGCGGGTGCGGGCCGACGGCGGGCTGGTCCTCTACGGGCGCTGCGACCAGGACCTCGGCATCCCCTACCAGCCGTTCCTGGAGATGGTCCAGCAGGTGCTGGCCACGATCTCCCCCGGGCCCCTGCGGCACTGGGCCCGCAGCCACGCCGGCGCCCTGTCCCGGCTGGTGCCCGAACTGGCCCAGCGGTTCCCGATCACGCCGGTGCGGGCCGCTGACCCCGAGACGGAGCGGTACCTGCTCTTCCAGGCCTTCACCGCCCTGCTGGCCTCCGTGGCCCGTCCCCAGCCCGTCCTCCTCGTCGTCGACGACCTGCACTGGGCGGCGGACCCGACGGTGCTGCTCCTCAAGCACCTGGTGACGTCGAACGAGCTGATGCACGTGCTCGTGGTCGGCACGTTCCGGGACACCGAGCTGTCGCGGTCCCACCCTCTGGTGGGCGTCCTGGCCGATCTGCGGCGCCAGCCGTGGGTCGACCGGTTGGCGCTGCGGGGGCTCGACCACGACGAGGTCACCGCCCTGGTGGAGCAGGCCAGCGGGCAGGCCCTCGACCGGCTGGGCCTGGAGCTGGCCGACGCCGTCTTTCGGGAGAGCGACGGGAACCCGTTCTTCGTCGGCGAGATCCTCCGTCACCTCACCGAGTCCGGCGCCGTGGTGCGCAAGGCGGCGGGATGGGTTCCCACCGCCCGCCTCGACGAGGTGACCTTGCCGGCCAGCGTCCGGGAGGTGATCGGGGAGCGGGTCCACCGGCTGGGGGACGAGGTCCGTCTCGTGCTGTCGGTGGCGGCAGTGATCGGGCGGGACTTCGACGTCGACCTGCTGAGCCTGGTGGCCGACGTGCCCGAGGCCCGGCTGCTCGACGCCCTCGAGGAGGCCACCGCGGCTGCGGTCGTGGCCGAGGTCGCGGGCCGGGCCGACCAGTTCCGGTTCTGCCATGCCCTGTTCCGCCATGCCCTCTACGAGGACCTCACGGTGCTGCGCCGGGCCCGGATCCACCAGCAGGTGGCGGCGGCGCTGGAGGAGCGTTGCGGCGACGACCCGGGCGAGCAGGTGACCGAGCTGGCCCGGCACTGGATCGCCGCCGCCCGGCCGGTCCACCCGGCCAAGGTCGTCGAGTACGCCCGCCAGGCCGGTGACCGGGCCATGGCGCAGCTCGCCCCGGAGGAAGGGGCGTCGTGGTACTCCCAGGCCCTCGAGCTGGTGCGGGCCGAAGCGGGCGGTGACCCGGCGCTGGAGGTCGATCTTCTCACCGCCCTCGGCCGGGCCCAACGCCAGGCCGGCCAGCCCGGCTTCCGGGAGACGCTCCTGGCCGCCTCGGCCATCGCCCGCTCGCTCGGTGACACTGAGCGGCTCGTGCGGGCGGTGCTGGCCAACAACCGGGGCCAGCAGAGCTCGGCCGGGGTCGTCGACGAGGAGCGGGTCGAGGCCCTCGAGGCGGCCGCCAGCGCCCTCGGGGAACGCCAGTCGGCCGAGCGGGCGCTAGTCCTGGCGACCCTGGCCGCGGAGCTGGCCTTCGGCGACTGGGACCGCCGCCGGGCCCTGGCCGGCGAGGCCATCGCCGTGGCCCGGGGGCTCGGGGACGACGCCACGCTGGCCCGGGTGCTCAACGTGACCTACTCGCCCCTCCAGGTCCCCGAGATGCTGGCCGAGCGGCTGGACAGCACGGCCGAGAACCTGGCCATCACCGCCCGGACCGGCGATCCGGCCGAGCGGTTCCAGGCCCTCGACTTCCGGATCAGGGCGATGCGGGAATCGGGCCGCTACAGGGAGATCCCTCCGCTGCTGGCCGAGATGGAGCGCCTCCCCGAGGAGCTCGGCCAGCCCGTCCTCCGCTGGTACATCACATTCCACACCTCGTGCCTGGCCCACGTGGCGGGGCGGCTCGACGATGCCGAGCGGATCGCCCTCGAGGGGCTGCAGATCGCCAACGACAGCGTCCAGCCCGAGGCGGCACTCGTCTATGCCGCAGCCCTCCTCCCCATCCGGCGGGACCAGGGCCGCTTCGGCGAGGTGGTCGACCTCATCGCCCAGCAGGTCGACGCCAATCCGGGCATCCCCGGGTTCCGGGCGCTGCTGGCGCTGTGCCATCTGGAGCTCGACCGGCCCGAGGAGGCCCGGCCGCACTTCGCCCTGCTGGCGAGCGACGACTTCGCCGCCGTCCCCTACGACATGGCGTTCTCGACCGCCATGGCCATGCTGGCTGAGGTGGCGGCCGGTCTCGGCGACGAGTCCGGCGCCGGCGTCCTCCGGCGCCGCCTCGAGCCCTTCGCCGGGATGCTGGTCGACAACGGGGTCTTCACCCTCGGCTCCATCGACCGCTACCTCGGCCTGCTGGCCGCCACCGGCGGGGACCTCGACGCCGCCGACCGGTACTTCGCCGCCGCCGCCGGCCTGCACGACGGGATCGGCGCGCCCATCTGGTCGTCCCGGACCCGCCTCAACTGGGCCCGGATGCTCCGGCGGCGGAACAGCCCCGGCGACCGGGAACGGGCCGGGGAGCTGCTGGCCGCGGCGCTCGAGCTCGTGCGGCCCATCGGATGCCCCACCGTCACCGGCTGGATCGAGCAGGAGCTCGCTGACCTCGGGCGGACGCCGTGAGCGGGCGGCCCCGGCGCACCAAGGTGGCCGTGCTCGGCGGCGGGGCCGGCGGGCTGACGGCCGCCTTCGAGCTCACCGCCACGCCGGAGCTGCGGGCCCGCTACGACGTGACCGTCTACCAGCTCGGCTGGCGGCTGGGGGGCAAGGGTGCCAGCGGCCGCAACGCGGCGCAGGGCCAGCGCATCGAGGAGCACGGCCTGCATCTCTGGTTCGGGTTCTACGACAACGCGTTCTCGCTCATGCAGCGCTGCTACGGGGAGCTCGGCCGGCCCCCGGGGGCCCCGCTGGCCACCTGGGACGAGGCGTTCTTCCCCTGCCGGGAGGTCGTGCTCTACGAGCAGTGGGGCGACCGCTGGATCGCCCGGGACTTCACCTTCCCCCGCAATCCCCTCACCCCGGGGGAGCACCACCCACTGTCGTTCGCCGACCTGGTGGCCGACGCCATCGGCCTGCTGCGCCGGGAGTGGATGCGCCTCTCGCACCGTTCGTCGCTCCCGGCCCGGGGCCGGCGGCCGGGGCGGGCCCAGCTGCTCGACCTGGCGCACCGCCGGGCCCGTTCACCCTTCCGGCACCTGCCGTCGTTCGGGCTCGACCGCGCCATCCCCGTCCTGCTCGACGGCTTTCGGGACTGGCTGTGGGAGGCCGTGGTGGAGGACCGCGTCGACGACGACGAGGTCCGCTTCTTCTTCATGGTCTACGACTTCGTGGCCGGGATCATCAGCGGGATCTACCGGGACCGGCTCCTCCAACGGGGCTTCGGCGCCGTCAACGACGAGGAGCTGTCGCCCTGGCTCGAGCGCCACGGCGTCACCCGGCTCACCCTCGAGCACTTCCCCTTCCTCCGGGGCTTCTACAGCCTGGTCTTCGGCTTCGAGGAGGGCGACACCGAACGGCCCAACGTGGCGGCCGGGAAGGCCATCGAGGCGATCATCCGCATCGCCGCCGGCTACAAGGGCTCGGTCCTGTGGAAGATGCGGGCTGGCATGGGCGACACCGTGTTCGCCCCGCTGTACGAGGTCCTGCGCCGGCGGGGCGTGCGGTTCCGCTTCTTCCACGCCGTCACCGGGCTCGGCCTTTCCCCCAACCGGGCGGCGTTGTCGACCATCGTCGTGCAGCCCCAGGTCGAGCTGGCCGGCGGCGGCGACCGGTACGACCCGCTGATCGACGTCAAGGGGCTGCCCTGCTGGCCGAACGAGCCGGACTGGGAGCAGATCGCCGGCGGTGAGGCCCTGCGGAGCCGGGGCGTCGACCTCGAGCGCGACATCGACGTCTCCGGCCTGGCGCCGGTGGTCCTGCGCCGTGGCCGGCAGTTCGACGTGGCCGTGCTGGCCATCCCGGTGGGCGCCCTCCCGCCCATCTGCGCCGAGCTGGCCGCCGACCGGGCGAACCCGCGGTTCGGCCGGATGCTGGCCAACGCCCACACCGTCGGGACCCAGGCCTTCCAGCTGTGGCTGAACCGGCCGGTCGAGGAGCTCGGTTGGACGGCGGGGCCCGACACCGCGCTGAGCTCCTACGTCGAACCCCTCGACACCTACTGCGACATGGCCCACGTCATCCCGGCCGAGGACTGGCGGGGCGATCAGGTGGCCGGAGTCGCCTACTTCTGCGGCGTCCTCCCCGACGGCGCCGGGACCGCGGGGCCGGAGGCGGCCCGGGCCGCCGCCCGGGCCTGCGCCGTGGACTACCTGGACGGGAGCATCGGCCGGGTGTGGCCCGGGGCGACGGCGCCCGCCGGCGGCTTCGAGTGGAAGCTCCTCGCCGATCCCGGCGACCGGGCGGGCGAGGCCCGCTTCGACTCCCAGTACTGGCGGGCCAACGTCAGCGGCACCGAGCGGTACGTCACCACGCCGGCCGGCAGCGTGGCCCACCGGCTCCGGGCCGACGAATCGGGCTACGAGAACCTCTTGCTGGCCGGCGACTGGACCCGCAACGGCATCGACGGCGGTTGCGTCGAGGCCGCCGTCACCTCCGGCATGCAGGCCGCCCGGGCCATCTGCGGGCAACCGGACTTCATCCCCGGCGAGGACGGGGTGCTGGAAAGGGACTGACATGGACAACCACAGATTCGTGCAGTTCGGCGCCGTGACCACGTTCCCCGCGCCGTACCTCTGCGAGTCGGCCGAGCTCTACGGCTTCTTCTTCCGGGCCGATCACGACCGGCTGGCACACCTGTGCCGGAAGGTCTTCGCCGAACCGACCGGCGGGGAGATCGACTACCGGCCGCTCGGGGGTCACGTGCTGCTCACCTTCGGCCGGATCAAACGGATCCTGCCCACCACCGCGCCCTTCGACCTGTGGGGGACCCTGAGTGAAGACCAGGTCGTCGTGTGGGTGCCGGTCGTGGCGGTGCAGGACACCGGCGCCCTGCTCCACGCCCGGAAGTTCGCCATGTTCGTCCCCTACATCTGGCTCGACGACCCGCTGTCGATCGCCAGCGGCCGGGAGGCGGGCGGCTGGCCCAAGAGCTGGGGCTGGCCGATCTTCTCGGCGCCGGGGGCCCCGCTCGACCTCAAGCTCGACACCTACGGCTGGAACTTCGACCCCCACAACCATCCCCGGCGCCGGCGGTTGCTCCGCATCACCGAGGGGGTCGCAGCCAACGGCGGGGAGGCGCCGTCGTTCGACAGCCTGGGCGACCTCTTCGGCGAGTTCTGGTCGAGCGTGCGCGATGACGACGGCTTCCTGGTCCCCGACCTCGACCTCGGCTTCGACCTGCTGGCCGACGCCTTCCGTGCCGAGTTGCCGGAGCTGTTCTTCAAGCAGATCCGCTCGGCCGACGATCCTCACACCGCCGCCCTGCAGCAGGTGGTGGCGTCAGGGGCGAAGATCCTGCGCCTGTCGGGTCGGCCGCTCCTCGGCGAGCACCACCTCCAGGTCTGGCACGTCAACAGCTCCCCGGTCCGTCAGGAGCTCGGGCTTGTCGACCAGACGGCCCGCCTGGGCTTCAAGGTGGAGATGGACTTCGTCCAGGAACCGGGACGGATCCTGTGGGACTCCGCCGACCGCGAGATCGTGATCCCCGATCCCATCGCCCAGGGGGTCGATCGGGGCTAGGCCTCGGCGGTCAGCTGCAGGACCTGCGACTCCTGCCAGGCGGAGATCTCCTCCGCCCAGGTCACGAACGACCGGCGGGTGAGGCCCAGCTCGAGGAGACGCTCGGCGAACGGCACGGTCTTGATGGGGACTCCGGCGCTGAGGGGCTGGACGTCGCACAGGCAGTGCGGCAGCCCGTGGTCGAAACAGCCGGTCGGGAAGCCGAAAGACTCGTTGCCGTCGGTCATCGCCTGGTCCCCTTCATCGCACCCCGGCGAAACCGAACCCGGCCCG
>DASYFF010000235.1:0-5220 GCA_036498605.1 Acidimicrobiia bacterium
CCCTCGACCAGCTGATGGCCGGGGTGTCGTTCCTGGTCGGCACGGCCGACAAGCACACCGACGTCACCCACCTGTTCTACCGGGAGTCGGGCCACCTGTCGGAGTTCGGCACCGACCACGCCAAGCAGACCGAGAAGGAGATGGTCGACCGGCTCACCGCCGTCCTCGAGGCGGGGGTCGCCGACGATCTGCTCCGGCCCGAGACCGACTGCCTGGCGCTGGCCACCCAGCTCATCCTCCTGAGCCACGGCTGGGTGCTCAAGGGATACCTGCTCCGCAAGGGCCGGACCCCGGCCGCCTACGCCAACTCCCTCGTCGAGGGGGCGGTCAACGGCTGGGCCACCGCCGCCGGGCGCAGGGCCTGGGAGCGCCGACGGGGCTGACACGGCCCGTCCGATATGATTGAATGGTCACTCAGTCAGAGGGGGTGACCATCCACGTGACCGAGCAACGGGCCACCATCGCCTATGTCGCCGACACCGGCCAGGCCGCCGAGCTGGCCCGCGCCGCCCGCATCCCCGAGTCGGCCGTCGACAAGATCCTGGTCGACGAGGGGGAGGACACCCTCGATCAGCTGCAGGACGCCGTCTACGCCGGGACGGTGGGGCGGGTGCTGATCCCCTCGCTGTCGATCCTCGGGCCCGATCTGATGGCCCAGGAGGCCATCCTGGCCAGCTGGGTCGACAAATCCATCGGCGTCTTCTGCCGCGACGAGCCCGATCTCGGCGCCGACGACCCCGAACGGCGCCGGGTCCGCAGCGTGCTGGGCGAGATCGACGAGTACGGCAAGATCCCCTGGGTCCCGTGAGGAGCGAACGATGACGACCATCCAGGCCGTGGAGGGCACCGCCCTCGAGCCGATCACCCGGGGGCCGATCACCCGGTCCCAGATCGCCCGCTTCGCCGCCGCCACCGGCGACTTCAACCCCGTTCACACCGACGAGGCCTTCGCCCAGAAGATCGGGTTCCCGTCGGTCATCGCCCACGGCCCCCTCACCCTGGCCTTCCTCACCCAGGCGCTGGGACAGAACTTCGGGGCCGAGCGGGTCCGGGGCGTGACGGCCCAGTTCCGGGCCCCCATCCTCCCCGGCGACACCCTCCGGGTCGAGGGCACGGTCACCGGGGTGGCCGGCGGGCGGGCCAGCTGCGAGCTGCGGGTCCTGCGGGGCGACGACGACGTCGTCGCCACCGGCACCGGCACGGCCGAGATCTAGCCGGGAGGGCAACGATGCGCGACGACCTGCTCGGCTCCGAGATCGAACCCTTCGAGGTCACGATCGAGGCGCCCCTCAACCAGTACTTCCTGACCGCCACCGGCGAGGAGCAGCCCTACTACCTGGAGGGCAAGGCCGCCCCGCCGACCAGCCTGTTCGGCCCCGCCCGCCCCGGCTACCCCGACCCGCTCGTCTTCATGGGGACGTCCTTCGAGAAGGCCGTGATGGGCGGCGCCGCCTATGAGATCGAGCGCCCCCCGCTGGTGGGGGAGACGCTGGTCTGCCGGGGCCGGGTGTCGGACGTGAAGACCAAGGAGACCCCGAAGGGCACCATGACCTTCGCCACCCTGGAGGCCACCTTCACCGACGCCAGCGGCGCGCTGATCGTGACCGAGCGGCTGACGTTCATCGAACGGCCCTGACCGGTGAAGATTCACATCGACCGCGACTCCTGCAGCGGGACGGGCACCTGCGCCCGCCTGCTGCCGGGGGTGCTGCGGATGGTGAAGGATGGGCTCGACACCTATGCCGAGGTGATCCCCGGCGGGGAGGCCACCGACGAGCAGCTCTGGGAGGCGGCCGAGGCCTGCCCCTGGGCGGCGGTCGTCCTGGAGTCCGACGACGGGAAGGTGCTGTTCCCGTGACGAGCAGAGGAGGCCAGCGGTGACGGTGACCCAGGTCAGCCCGCCGGAGGGCGTGTGGTTCGGCAGCGAGCTCGAGGCCCTCGGCGTCAGCGGCTACGAGGAGGGCGACGAGCTGCCCGACGAGTACCGGGAGCTCATCACCCAGGTGGTCATGGTCCAGGCCGACCTCGAGAGCGAGCTGGTCTTCGACTCGTCGTTGCTGCGCCACAACATCCTGGCCGCCCCCGACCCCCGGGGCCGGATGCGCATGGCCAAGTTCTTCGCCGAGGAGGTCCGTCACGGCTACACGTTCTGGCGCATCGCCAAGGGCCTCGGCGTCGAGCTGACCGGCCGCTACTTCCGGGAGGCCAAGCGCAAGCGCCAGGAGGCCTTCGACCACATCGGCGCCGTGTCCGACTGGACGGAGCTGGCCATCGTCAACACGCTGACCGACCGGATGGGCGTGTTCGTCTTCAAGGACATGTGTGACTGCTCCTACCGACCCTGGGCCCAGGTCTCGCTCGACGTGGCCCGCGACGAGGTCGGCCACACCGCCCTCGGCTACGCCAACCTGCGGGAGTCGATCGAGAAGCGGGACCAGCTCGAGGCCGCCCAGCGCTACCTCGAGAAGTGGTACCCGATGACCCTCGACATGTTCGGGCGGTCGGACTCGACCCGGCAGTGGCGCTACGTCGCCTGGGGCATCAAGCGCTCCGGCAACGAGGAGCTCCGCCTCCGCTACGTCGAGGAGATCGACCCGCTGCTGCGCCAGGTCGGCCTCGAGCCGCCCGCCTACCTCTTCAACCGACACTTCGTGTGATGGGAGCGGCCGTGACCACCACCATCAACTGGACCGACCTGGAAGGGCTGGTCGACGTCCTGCGGGCCGCCCATCCCCGGGTGGATCCCCGGGCGCTCGACGACGCCGAGCTGGGTGGGCTGGTCGACGGGCTCGACGGCGTCAAGGTGTCGGGCGAGCCCGGCCCGGGCGACTTCGAGGCGCTGCGGGCCATGTGGCACTGGGGCGCCTGAGGTGCCGGTGCTCGACCCGACCATCACCCCGGCGCTCGACGAGGGCTGGATCCGGGCGGTGCTCTTCGACCACGCCATCGACGACTGGGTCGACCTCGGCCCCGACCCGATCCGCCGCCGCCACGCGGGCCAGATCTACGCCGACCACGTCGGCGCGGCCTACGCCGCCTGGAAGTGGCGCTGCGACGCCGCCGGTTCCGACACCGAATCGCCGCCGGCCGAGCGGCCCGTTCCCGAGGCGCTGGCCCTGGAAGTGGGCGTCGGCGACTGGACCGAGCTCATGGCCGCCCTCCTCACCGCCGGACGGGCCCAGGGGCTGCTGTTCGCCGAGCTGGCCGCCACCGGCGGCGAGGCCGCCCGGCGGGCCTTCGACCGGACCGGGCGGGATCTGGCCGGCCATGCCGCCCTGGCCTTCCTCGAGCTCCGGCGGGGCGACTTCGCCGACCGGGCCCGGGCCGGGGCGGCGCTGGCCCGGCTGATGCCGGCCACGGCCCGGCTGCTGGCCGGGACCGGCGTCGAGGCCCGCTGGCAGGCCCAGCTGACCCCGCTGCTGGCCGAGCTGGGGCTCCGGGTGGAAGTTCGCTGAACCCACCGGTCGGTTGAGAAACCTTTAATCCGGCAAAGGGGACATTCGCCCGCGAACCTTCCACCGGGCCGGTCGAACTCCAAGAAATCTCCCAGGGTGCGCGCCGAATTCCTCTGGCATGAGCCGGAAGCGCATCCTCCAGGGCGTCGCCGCCGCCGGGGTCGCCTCGTTCGTCGCCGGGCTCACGATCGTCCTCGCCGGGGCTCCGTCCGCCACCGCCGACCGCCCGGCGGCGGGCCCGTCCTCGCTGTCCGCCACGGCCATCCCGGCGGCGGATCCGACCACGACCGCCGCCGGCGCCGACACGTCCACCACCGCCGCCGCGCCGGACACCACCACGACCGCCGCCCCGGCGCCCACGACGACGACCGCTCCGGCGCCCACGACCACGACGGCGGCCGCCCCGCTACCGACCACCACGACGACCGGCGCTCCGGCCGCCCCAACGGCCTCGGGGCCGGGCACCGTCCAGCTGCTCGAGCTTCCGTCGGGCGACGCCGACGGCAAGACCCGGGAGGTCTGGGTCTACCGGCCGGCAGTGGCCGATTCCGCCGACCTACCGGTCGTCTACTTCCTTCACGGCTACCCGGGCGGCGACCTCGACGTGAACAACATCGACCTCGCCGGCCGGCTCGACCAGCAGTTCCTGGCCGGCGCGGCACCGTTCGTGGTGGCGGTGCCCAACGGGTGGAGCGACGTCAAGAACGACACCGAGTGGGCCGACTCGGTCGACGGCGAGGTTCGGGTCGAGAGCTTCATCGTCTCGACCGCCATCCCCGCCGTCGAGAGCGCCAACCGGCGCGACGCTGCCCACCGGGCCATCGCCGGGTTCTCCATGGGCGGCTACGGCTCGGCCAACCTCGCCGAGCACCACCCCGACCTGTTCGGCCAGCTGATCTCGATCGCCGGCTACTACCACATCGACGACCTGAGCGGCATGGGGGCCGGCAGCCCGGCCTGGGAGGACGCCTACAGCCCCGACCGCCACGTCGGCGCCCTGGCCCACACCCGCACGCTGCTGATCGTGGCCGCCGCAGAGAGCGACCCGCTGATCAAGGGCGAAGGGGCTCGCTTCGCCGCCATGGCGCGATCGGCCGGCCAGAACCCGGCGTTCGTGGTCGCCCCCGGCAACCACACCTGGTCGATGGTGGCCGGCCAGATACCGGCCACCGTGGCCTTCCTCGACGCCGGCTGGTGAGCTCAGGCCGCCACGGCGCGGATGACGTCGGGCAGCGACTCGTAGTCGACCTTCGAGAGACAGGTGGTGATCCCGACCTCCCGGGCCGCGTCCAGCACCCGGTCGTCGAGGTAGGCGGAGAAGAGGATGATCCGCTGGTGGGGCCGCCGGGCGAGGATGCGGCGAGCCGTCTCCAGGCAGCCGAGGCCGGGCATGAGCTCGTCGAGGACGATCACGGCCGGATCGAGCGTGTCGACGAGGTCCAGGGCCTCCGAGCCGTTGGCCGCCTCGCCGGCCATGACGAGTCCCTCGTTGGCGGTTCGTACGACGAGGCGGACGAGCGCCCGCATGTCGTCCATGTCGTCGACCACCAGCACCGGGATGCGCCCGCCCATCCCGGCCGCGGTCGCTCCACCGGCCGCGGCGGGCAGGGACGGTGACGGAGCCGGGAGCGGCGTCCCCCCCCGACCGTCCGTAGAATCATCGGCCATCCGACGACAGTGGACGGCCCGTCGATGGAAGGAGGTGACGTGCCCGCCCGACGGGTGGTGATAGCCGACAACGATCCCGACGCTCTCGACCTGGCCT
>DASYFF010000236.1:0-32507 GCA_036498605.1 Acidimicrobiia bacterium
GGGCATGCTGGCCGACCTCTGCTTCGCCGACCTCCTGCTGCTGGCCCCGGTGGCCGGGGAGGAGGGGCACCGCTTCGTGGTGCTGGCCCAGGTGCGGCCCACCACCGACCAGACGCTGTACCGCGACGACATGGTCGGCACCATCGTCGACGAGGTCGAGCGGCCGCTGATCGCCCGGGTGTGGCGCCTGGGCGAGATCGGCGTCGGCGACGCCGCCGTCATCGGCCAGACGGGGGAGCGGGCCAACGTCCAGGCCATCCCCGTCCGCCACCGGGGCAAGGTCGTGGCGCTGCTCACCCGGGAGGCGGCCACCACCACCGGCCGGCGCCTCGGCGAGCTGGAGCGGGTCTACTTCGAGATCTTCGACCGCTTCGCCCGCATGCTCTACGAGGGCACGTTCCCCTTCAAGGGCGGGGCCCAGGTCCCGGAGGAGTCGCCCCGGGTCGGCGACGGCGTGCTGTTCCTCGACACCGACTCGGTGGTCCGCTACGCCAGTCCGAACGCAGTCAGTTCGCTGCACCGCATCGGGATCCACGCCAACGCCCAGGGGCAGCGCCTGAGCGACATCGGCCTCGACGACGACGCCGTGCGCACCGCTTTCGCCGCCCGGGCGCCGGTCACCGAGGAGCTGGAGTGGGGCGACACGTCGATCATGCTCCAGGTGATCCCGCTGCTGGAGGAGGCCGCCAATCCCAACGGCGCGCTGCTGCTCATGCGCGACGTGTCGGAGCTCCGCCGGCGGGACCGGATGCTCCTGTCCAAGGACGCCACCATCCGCGAGATCCACCACCGGGTGAAGAACAACCTCCAGACGATCGCCTCGCTGCTGCGGCTCCAGGGCCGCCGTCTCTCGTCGCCGGAGGCCAAGCAGGCGCTCGAGGAGTCGGTACGGCGCATCCGCTCCATCGCCCTCGTCCACGAGACGCTGGCCTACGAGGCCGGCAACACCGTCCCCTTCGGCGAGATCATCCGGCCGCTGGTCCGGGTGGTGGAGGACGGGCTGGTCTCGCCCGACCGCCACATCCGCTTCCACGTCGAGGGCGACCCCGGCGACCTCCCGGCCGAGGTCGCCACCCCGCTGGCCGTGGTGCTGACCGAGCTCCTCCAGAACGCCGTGGAGCACGGCTACCCCGACAACGGGTCGGGCCACACCCGGGAGGGTTCGGTGACCGTGCGGGTGGTGCGGGAGGGCGACACGGCCGTGGTCGACGTCGCCGACGACGGTGTCGGCCTCCCCCCCGACTTCTCACCCGAGAGCTCGTCGGGACTGGGCCTGTCGATCGTGCGGACGCTGGTCCAGAGCGAGCTGGCCGGCGAGATCACGATGAAGACCGACGGCGGCACGAGGGTGCACATCCGGGTGCCGATCGCCGCCCCCCGCGTCGAGCGTTAACCCTGCTGTTGCCAGGATTTGGCAGGGCGGTCAGACGCGCTGTCACGCACGTTGCCTAAGTTGCGCGCCATGCGACGCCGAGGCTTTGTCCCCCTGGCCGCCGTCCTCCTGATCGCCCTCCTGCCGGCACCCGCCTTCGCCGGGCACGGCACCTGCGGCCCGCCGAGCACCAAGGTCCAGGACCTCTCTTCGCTGGCCAGGCCGCTCGGCGAGGCCTCGGGGCTGGCGACCTCGTGGCTGCATCCCGGCGTCGGCTGGATGATCCAGGACTCCGGGCACCCGCCCAACGTCTACTCGCTGCGCATCACCAACGGGCGCCCGGTGGTGCGGACCATCAGGATCCCCGGGGCCGAGAACACCGACTGGGAAGACATCTCCTACTCCCAGGGGGCCGACGGCCGGGGCCGGCTGTGGATCGTCGAGAGCATGCAGTCGCACCGGGACCCCTACATCTACGAGGTCCTCGAACCCGACCCCGACCACGACAGCACCGCCAAGCTGCTGGCGGTGCACCGCTACCGCTATCCCGGCGCCGGGTGGGTGAACACCGAGGCCAGCTTCTGGTTCCACCAGCATCTGATCCTGGCCACCAAGACCAGCCCGACCCGGCTGTACCGGTTCGACTCGCTCGACGGGAAGTACATCCACTACCCGACCTACGTCGGCAACCTCTACGGCGAACCCCGGATCTCCATGCTGCGGGCCTCCCCCGACCAGAGTGCCCTGATCGCCGCCGACCACCAGAGCCTGGCGGTCTACGAGGGGCGGGGCCCGGGCAGCCACATCGAGGACTTCGCCGGCAAGTGGCCCGCCTACGGCCGGGTCACCTTCAAGGGCGACAACGTCGAGGCCGGCGACTTCTTCCCCCTCGGGTCCTGCGACGTGGTCATGCTGGCCGAGTCCCGCCACGTCTACCGGGTGCTGGCCCACTGACGGTTACGGCAGGACGATCGTCAGCGCGTCCTCCTCGTAGGTGAAGTCGAGCCGTTCGACGTCGCCGAGGTGGTCGCCGTCGACCTGGTAGGGGAACGGCCCGCTGCCGAGGATGGTGAGGGCCTTGACATCGGCCTGGTGCACCAGCCGGGGATGGCGGCGCAGCACCTTTCCCGACCCCAGGGCCGAGCCGATGGCGGTCAGGAAGGGCAGGAACCGCAACGTGCGGAAGGCCGTGACCGACAGGCGGGAGTCGAGCCCGGCCTCCGGCGCCACCACCACCGGCCGGGGCCCGAGGAATGTATAGGGGCTCGTCTTCGACACGATGGCGAAGTAGCAGCCGTCGATGAGGTCCTCGCCGATCTGGATGGCGAAGTGCGGCCGGCGGTGGTCGTAGTGACGGAACCAGGTGACGAAGGCGCTGGCCACGAACAGGGGGTGTCCGGCGTAGCGCTTCAGCTCGTTGCGCCGCTCGACCTGGGCCACGACGGCGGCGTCGAAGCCGAGCCCGGTGTGGAACAGGAACCGCCGTCCGTTGACGCAGCCCACCCCGATGCGCCGGTAGGAGTTGCGGTGCAGCGAGGCCAGCAGCTGGCCGGTGGCCTCCAGCGGGTCGCGGGCGACGCCGATCGTACGGGCGAAGACGTTGGTCGAACCCCCGGGGAGCGGGGCGAGGGCGGTGGTCGTGCCGGCCAGCCCGTTGGCGGCCTCGTTCAGCGTGCCGTCGCCGCCCATGGCCACCACCACGTCGATGCCGTCGTTGGCCGCCCCGTGGGCCAGGCGCTCGGCATGGCCCCGGCGCGTCGTCTCGGCCACGGTCAGGTCGTGGTCGGCGGCCAGGGCCTTGGCGATCACCACCCGGGCCCGGGCCGTCACCGACGACGCGGTGGCGTTGACGATGAGGAGGATCCGCACAGTTGGCTGGACAGGTTACGGCGTCATCGGCCGGAACCAGGTGCCGTCGTCGGGCCGGCCCGAGGGGCCGAGCCACTCGACCAGCCCGTCGCCCGTCCACACCGGGGGGTCGACGGCGCTGCCGGGGACGGGCAGGGCCGCCCACGCCGGGCGGCGACGGTCGAACAGCGCCCCCTGCCCGCAGTGGACGGCGAAGACGGCCGCGCCGGCCGCCACGCCGACGGGCAGGCAGTCCCGGGCCTCGAGCGGGAGGTCGGGGAGCGCCCGCCAGGTGTTGCGCCCCGGGTCGAGGGCCGCCGAGTGCAGATCGTGGTCCCAGCCGATGGCCTCCGTCCCGTCCCACACCAGGGCCATGGCCTGGCCCGACAGCGGGGCGGCGGCCAGGTCGCGCCACTGCCCGGTGGCCGGGTCGAGGGCCGCCCCCCGGGCCCGGTCGTCGGGCAGGGGGGCACCGGTCCGGGGATCGACGAAGCGGCCGTAGACGATGAGCTCCCGGCCGGTCCAGACCGAGGCGCCGTTGTTGATCTGCGTCGGCGGGGCCGGGCGCTCGGCCAACTGCAGGGGCAGGGTCGGCAGGGGGCGCCACGTGTCCTGGGCCGGGTCGTAGGCGGCGGCGTCCATGATCCCGTCGGAGAAGCCGACGGCCCGGGCGACGACGAGGACCTCGGTGCCGGTCCAGGCCCACACCAGCGGCACCCGGGCCACGAGCGGCGAAGCGGAGATGGCCCGCCACTGGTCGAGGGCCGGGTCGTAGGCCGCACCGTCGTTCTGGGGGCCGGCGCCGTTGACGCCGCCGAAGACCAGGACCTCCCGGCCGGTCCACACGGCGGCAGGGTCGGTGCGGTTCGACAGCGGGGATCGCCGGAGGCGGCGCCATTCCTGCGTCCTCGGGTCGTAGGCCGCGCCCTGGGCCGGGCGGCCCGGCCGGTCGCCGCCCCAGTACACGATCTCCCGGCCCGTCCACACGGCGACGTTGCCCTGCCGGCCGGGGAGGGGGCCGACGGGCTGCCAGGTCCAGCCCTCCGGGATGCGGTGGGGAGGACGGACGGGTGCCAGGGCGCCGATCGCCGCCGCCGACTCGCCCGCCCCGGCGGTGGGTTCGCCCACCAACGGGTCGAACAGCGCCGAGGCCGGCGGGGGCTCGTCGAAGTGCAGCCGGTGGTGGGGCCGGTCCGGGCCCCGGCGTCCGGCCAGGGATCCCGCCACGAGCACCACCGCCAGGACGGCGGACATCACGACCGTGACCTGGCGCGGGCGGATGGTCGGGGTCACCCGCTCCGGCCGGCGCCCGGTGTCGACGGGCTCGAGGTCGATCACGCCCGCCAGTATTTCCGCCCGGCGCACCATGAGCCACCCGGACGGTCCAACCCCTTAACCTTGGGATGCGATGAACCCGCTCTGGCCGTTGGGGACCGCCCTCCTCCCGGCCGCCGAACGGTCGAGGATGCAGCGCATCGGCGACGCGATGAGCGACTTCGCCCGTGACCGGGGGTTGCGCCTCCTCCTCATCGTGCTCGGCACGGTCATCGCCGTCCGGCTGGTCCGCATTGCCCTCTACCGGGTGCAGCGGCGGCTGGAGAAGTCCCGCCTGGCCGTGAAGGGGGTGGGGGAGACCGGGCGGCTGACGGCCCTCTTCGACGTCCTCAACTACCTGGCCGTGGCCGTGGTGGTCGGCGTCGGCATCATGAGCGTGCTGTCGGCCATCGGGGTCAACACCGGGGCCCTGCTGGCCTCGGCCGGGGTCCTGGGCTTCGCCGTCGGCTTCGGCGCCCAGACGATGGTCAAGGACCTCCTCAACGGGCTCTTCCTGCTGGCCGAGGGGCAGTACACGATCGGTGACGAGATCACGGTCAGCGGCGTCACCGGTGTCGTCGAGCGGGTCACGCTGCGGACGACGACGCTGCGGGCCACCAACGGCGACGTCCACATCGTCCCGTCGGGCGACGTACGCCTCGTCACCAACAAGTCGAAGGGCTGGACGCAGGTGGCCATCGAGGCCGGCATCGCCTACTCGACGCCGGTCGACCGGGCCCTCGACGTGCTCGAAGTCTTCTGCCACGAGGTGGCCGCCGCCCCCGACGTCGCCGACAGCCTGATGGAACCGCCCAAGGTGGCGGGCGTGACCGCCTTCAAGGACAACCAGTACCTCGTCCGGGTCACGGCCAAGGTCGTCCCGTCGGTCGACGCCCTTCCCATCGAGCGGCAGATGCGCAAGATTCTCCGCCAGGTGTTCGAACGGGAGGGGATCGAGCCGCCCATGCCCGTCCGGCTGATGCCGCTCCCGTCCTGGGCGGGGGAGTCCGGGGGGGAACCGGGCGACGCGGCGTCCGGCCGCGCCGCCCGCCAACCCCCGTCCTCCTCCGCCGAGGAGTGAGCCCGGCCCGCCCCCGGGTTCCGCCGTCCGGCTCCGTCCCCGACCGGGCGGCGGCGCTGGCGGCCGTCACGGCCGAGGTGGTCGGCTGCCGCCGCTGCCCCCGGCTGGTCGCCTGGCGGGAGGAGGTGGCGGCCAACCCCCGGTCGTCGTACCGGGACGAGGTCTACTGGGGCCGGCCGATCCCCGGCTTCGGCGACCCGGCCGCCCGGGTCGTCGTCGCCGGACTGGCCCCCGCCGCCCACGGCGGGAACCGCACCGGCCGGATCTTCACCGGCGACCGGTCGGGCGACTGGCTCTTCCGGGCCCTGCACCGGGCCGGCTTCGCCAACCAGCCGGAGTCGGTGTCGAGGGACGACGGGCTGCGCCTCACCGGCGCCTGGGTGACCGCCGCCGTGCGCTGCGCCCCGCCGGGCAACAAGCCGACGATCACCGAGCGCGACACCTGCGCCCCCTACCTGGTCCGGGAGCTGGCCGTGCTGGACCCGGCCGTGATCGTGGTCCTGGGCTCCTTCGCCTACGAGGCGATCTGGCGGGCCCTGCGCGACCTGGCCGTCGCCCTGCCCACGCCCCGCCCGAAGTTCGGCCACGCCGTCGAAGTGGAGACCCCCGGCCCGGTGGTCCTCTGCTCCTTCCACCCCAGCCAGCAGAACACTTTCACCGGCAAGCTGACCGAAGGGATGCTGGACGAGATCTTCCTCCGGGCCCGCCGGTTGGCCGGCCCCTGAAGGCGGGCCGGGACGGAGGGCGGGGTACCCTTCCCGGTATGGCCAGTCAGTTGAATTTGCGGGGGGTGTATGTCGCCGCCGTCACGCCGTTCGGGCGGGATGGCAGCGTGGCCCTGGACGCGCTGGAGGGGCTCGTCGCCGGGTACCTCGAGGCCGGGGCGGCGGGCATCGTGGCGTTGGGGACGACCGCCGAGGCGGCGGCGCTGGAGAAGGACGAGAAGCAGGCCGTCGTCGATGTCTGCGCCAAGGTGTGCGCCGAGCGCTCGGCGCAGCTCATCGTCGGGGCGGGGACCAACAACACCGCCGCTTCCGTCGCCGCCGTCGAAGCGCTGGCCGGGACTCCGGCGCTGGTGGCCGCACTGTCGGTCGTGCCGTACTACGTGCGGCCCTCCGAGGCCGGGATCGTCGAGCACTTCAAGGCGGTTGCCGCCGCCAGCCCCGTCCCCCTCGTCGTCTACAACATCCCCTACCGCACCGGCCGGGCCCTTGGGTCGGCGTCGTTGTTGGAGTTGGCCAACACCCCCAACATCGCCGGGGTCAAGCAGGCCGTCGGCAGCATCGACCTCGACACCCTCGAGGTGCTGGCCGGGGCGCCCCGCGACGGCTTCGCCGTCCTCGGCGGCGACGACGCCTACCTGTATCCGACCGTTCTCATGGGTGGGGCCGGCACCGTGGCCGCCTCGGCCAACATCGCCACGGAGCGGTTCGTGGCCATGATCGAGTGCGGCCTGGCCGGGAAGCTGGAGGAGGGGCGGTCGCAGTCAGAGGCCCTGCTGCCGTTGGTGAAGCGGCTCTTCGCCGAACCCAACCCGGCCGTCATCAAGGGCGTGCTCCACGCCCTCGGCAAGATCCCTACCGCGTCGCTCCGCCTGCCCATGACCGCCGCTTCGACCGCGGCCGTCGACGCCGCCCTGACCGCCTTGGAGAAGCTGTGACGAAACGACAGACCCGCATCCTGCTCGCCTGCGCCGGCTGGACCTTCTACGTCTGGATCAGCCGCCTCGTGATCATGTCGGGGCAGGACAACTCGATCGGCTTCAACGTGGTCCACGGCATCCTGGCCGTGATCTCCATCGGCTTCGGCGCCGCGGTGGGCAAGATCGGTTGGGACGCCCGCCGCCGGCTGAACGGTCACCCGACGGCGGGACGGCGCGTTGAGCAGGTGCCGCTGCCCGAGTCGTGGAACGACGACCCGGCCACCGGGATGAAGCTGAAGTCGTAGCCGCTTGCGTCAGGAACGGTCGGTGAGCGCCTCGGTGAGCAGATTGTCCTGCTCCTTGTCGTGGATCGTCGAGCTGCCGCTGGCCGGGCTACCGCTCTCGGCCCGGGCGACGTGGCGGATACCGCTGTCACCGCCCAGCACCCGGCGGAGGTGGTCGTCGACGAACACCCAGGCGCCCATGTTCTCCGGCTCCTCCTGGGCCCACACCAGCTCCGTCTCGGGATAGCTCTCGAGGACGTCGGCCAGATCGGCGCCGGGGAAGGGGTAGAGCTGCTCGAGCCGGATGACGGCCACCGGGGCGTTCTCCTTGTTGCGCCGCTCGATCAGCTCGTGGCCGAACTTGCCGGCACAGAGCACGACCCGGCGCACCGAGTCGGCGGGCGGCCCGTCGGGGTCGAGCAGCACCGGCTCGAACCGGCCGCCGGTCAGCTCGGCGACCGGCGACCGTGACGCCGGCATCCGCAGGTAGCGCTTGGGGGTCATGACCACCAGCGGCTTGCGGGGTCGGGCCTTGGCCTGGGCCCGCAGCAGATGGAAGTACTGGGCGGCGGTGGTCGGGTAGGCGACGCGGATGTTCTCCTCGGCGCAGAGCGTCAGGAACCGCTCCAGCCGGGCGCTGGAGTGCTCCGGGCCCTGCCCCTCGAAGCCGTGGGGGAGGAGCATGGTGAGGCCGCTCTCCTGGCCCCACTTGTCTTCGGCGGCCACGATGAACTGGTCGATGATGATCTGGCCGCCGTTGACGAAGTCGCCGAACTGCGCCTCCCACAACACCAGCGTGTCGGGATAGGCCACCGAGTAGCCGTAGTCGAAGCCGAGGGCGGCGTACTCCGACAGCAGCGAGTCGTAGATCCGGAACGACGCCTGGCCCCGGCCCAGCACCGCCAGCGGGATGTGCTCCGCCTCGCAGGCGTAGTCGACGAGGACGGCGTGGCGCTGGGAGAACGTGCCCCGCCGGGAGTCCTGCCCGGACAGGCGGATGGGCGTGCCGTCCTGGAGCAGCGTCCCGAAGGCCAGCGACTCGGCCAGCGCCCAGTCGACCGTGCCGGCCTCGAACGACGTCCGGCGGCTCTGGATCTGGCGGAGGAGCTTGGGGTGGATCTCGAAGCCCTCGGGAGTGGAGGTCAGCGCCTCGACCACGGCGGCCAGCCGGTCCTCGGGGACGGTGGTGTCGACGGTCGGCCGGCCATGGCGGGCCCAGTCGTCGACCGTCGGCGGCGGCAGGGGCTCGGCGCTCGGTGGCTCCGAGGCCTTCGTCTCGGCGAACGCCCCCTCCAGCCGGTGCTGGAAGTCGGCCAGGGCCGCCTCGGCCTCCTCGACGGTGATGTCGCCCCGGTTGATCAGCGACTCGGTATAGAGCTTGCGGATCGATCTCCTGGCCTCGATCAGGGCGTACATCTTCGGCTGCGTGTAGGCCGGCTCGTCGGCTTCGTTGTGGCCGTGGCGGCGGTAGCAGACCATGTCGATCACGACGTCGCGCTGGAACCGGGCCCGGTAGGCGAACGCCAGGCGGGCGACCCGCACGCAGGCCTCGGGGTCGTCGCCGTTCACGTGGAAGATCGGGGCCTGCACCATCTTGGCCACGTCGGTGGCGTAGAGCGACGACCGGCCCCGTTCGGCGGCGGTGGTGAAGCCCACCTGGTTGTTGACCACGATGTGGATCGTGCCGCCCACCCGGTAGCCCGGCAGTTGCGACAGGTTCAACGTCTCGGCCACCACGCCCTGGCCGGCGAAGGCGGCGTCGCCGTGGATCAGCACGGCCAGCGTGGAGGTGTGGCCGGTGTCGTTGCGCCGGTCCTGCTTGGCCCGGGTCATGCCCTCCACCACCGGGTCGACGGCCTCCAGGTGGCTGGGGTTGGAGGCCAGCGTCAGGTCGAGCATGCGGGAGTCGGGGCTGCGGTGCACCCCGGTGGCGCCGAGGTGGTACTTCACGTCGCCCGAGCCCTGGGCCAGCCCCGGGTCGAGGTTCCCCTCGAACTCCCGGAAGATCTGGCCGAAGGTCTTGCCGACGATGTTGGCCAGCACGTTGAGCCGACCCCGGTGGGCCATGCCCAGCACCGCTTCGTCCATCCCGGCGCCGGTGCCCTCGTTGAGGATGGCGTCGAGCACGGGGATCAGGCTCTCGGCTCCTTCGAGCCCGAAGCGCTTGTGGCCCAGGTACTTGGTGTGCAGGAACCGCTCGAAGGCCTCGGCGGCGTTGAGCCGTTCCAGGATGCGGCGCTTGTCCGGCAGGGGGACGTCGACCCGGGCCCCCTCCACCTGCTGCTGGATCCAGGCCTTCTGGTCGACGTCGGAGATGTGCATGTACTCCACGCCGATCGTGCGGGAGTAGGCGTCGCGCAGCACGCCCAGGATGTCGGCCAGCTTCATCGTCCTCGTCCCGGCCAGGCCACCGGTGGCGAAGGTGCGCTCCAGGTCCCAGATGGTGAGGCCGTAGTAGGCGGGGTCGACCTCCACCGGAGTGACGGCCGGCTTGCGGCCCAACGGGTCGAGGTCGGCGATCAGGTGCCCCCGCACCCGGTAGATGTTGATGAGCTGCAGGACCCGGGCCTGCTTGTCGACCTCGTCCTCGGCGTCGTGCTCGGGGTTGCTGTCGACCCGCCACCGCACCGGCTCGTAGGGGACGTGGACGCTCCGGAAGATCTCGTCGTAGAAGCCGTCGTCGCCGAGCAGCAGCTGGTGGACGTGGCGGAGGAACTCGCCGGACTCCGCCCCCTGGATGATGCGGTGGTCGTAGGTCGACGTCAGCGTCACGACCTTGCCCACGCCGAGGCGGGCGATCGTGCGGGGGTCGGCACCCTGGTACTCGGCCGGGTAGTCGATGGTGCCGACGCCGATGATGGCCCCCTGACCCGGCATGAGCCGGGGGACGGAGTGGACGGTGCCGATCGTGCCGGGATTGGTCAGGGTGACGGTGGTGCCGGCGAACTCGTCGGCCGAGACCTTGCCCGTCCGCACCCGGCGGATGAGGTCCTCGTAGCTGGCGAAGTAGGCGTCGAAGTCGAGGGTGTCGGCCGCCTTGATGTTGGGCACCAGCAGGCTGTGGGAGCCGTCGGACTTGGTGACGTCGACGGCCAGGCCGAGGTTGACGTGCTCGTGGCGGATCACGCCGGGTTTGCCGTCGACCAGCGTGAAGCTGGCGTTCATGACCGGCATGCGGCCCAGCGCCTTCACGATGGCCCAGCCGATGAGGTGGGTGAAGGAGATCTTGCCGCCCCGCTGCATCCTGGTCAGGTAGTTGTTGGCCACCCGGCGGTTCACCTCGAGGAGCCGCGCCGGAATGACCCGGGCGGATGTCGCGGTGGGCACGGCGAGACTGGCTTCCATGTTCCTGACGATCGCCGCGCCGGCGCCGCGGATGATCGCCGGTACCGGACCATCAGTCGGTTGAGGCTCCGGAGTGGGAGGAGCGGGAGCTTGTGGTGCCGGTGCCGGTGGCACCTCGACTGCGGCTTCGCCGTTGCCGGCCCGGTCGGGCAGACGGGGCGTGTAGTCGGCGAAGAAGTCCTGCCAGCTCTCCGCCACCGAGGACGGGTCCTCCAGCCACTGGCGGTAGATCTCCTCCACCAGGCCGACGTTGGGGCCGAACTCCCCGGCCAGCTGCCCGACGGGGGTCACGTCGTCTGCAGGCATGTCGATCTCAGCTCCTCAACAGCTCGGCCACCTGGAAGGCAAGGTCGAGCGACTGGCGGGCGTTCAGGCGGGGATCGCACATCGTCTCGTAGCGGTTCACGAGGTGGTCGGAGAGGACCTCGTCGGACCCGCCGAGGCATTCGGTCACGTTCTCCCCGGTCAGCTCCACGTGGACGCCACCGGGCCAGGACCCCTCCGCCCGGTGGACGGCGAAGTACCCCCGGATCTCCTCCATCACGTCCTCGAAGTTCCGGGTCTTGTACCCGTTGGGACTGGTGAAGGTGTTGCCGTGCATGGGATCGCAGGCCCAGACGACGGGGTGGCCGGCGCCCTGCACCGCCCGCACCAACGACGGGAGCGCATCCCGGACCTTCCCCGCGCCCATACGGGAGATCAGCACCAGCCGGCCTGGGCGGCGCTGCGGATCGAGGCGGGCGCAGAGCTCCACCGTCTCCTCCGCCGTGGCCGTGGGACCGAGCTTCACCCCCACCGGGTTGTGGATGCCGGACAGGAACTCGACGTGGGCCCCGCCGGGCTCGCGGGTCCGCTCGCCGGCCCACAGCAGGTGGGCGGAGCAGTCATACCAGTCGCCGGTCAGGCTGTCCTGGCGGGTGAGGGCCTCCTCCCAGCCGAGCAGCAGCGCTTCGTGCGACGTCCAGAAGTCGACGGCGTGCAGTGCCGACTCCCGCCCGAGGTCGATGCCGCAGGCGGCCATGAAGCGCAGCGCCCGGTCGATCTCGCCGGCCAGGCGCTCGTAGGTCACGCCTTCGGGGCTGGCGGCCACGAACTCCTGGTTCCAGGCGTGGACCTGGGTGAGGTCGGCGAATCCGCCCTTGGTGAAGGCCCGCAGCAGGTTCAGCGCTGCCGTCGACTGGTGGTAGGCGTCGACGAGACGGTTGGGGTCGGCCTGACGGGCTTCGGCCGAGAAGTCGGGATCGTTGACGATGTGGCCCCGGAACGACGGCAGCTCCACCCCGTCGCGCACCTCGGTGGCCGACGAGCGTGGTTTGGCGAACTGGCCGGCGATGCGGCCGACCTTCACCACCGGCACGCCGGAGCCGTACGTCATGACAACGGCCATCTGGAGGATGACCCGCAGCTTGTCGCGGATCGAGTTGGCCGAGAACTCGAAGGACTCGGCGCAGTCGCCCGCCTGGAGCAGCACGGCCCGCCCGGCGGCCACCGCCGCCAGCGAGTCGCGCAGTGCCCGGGCCTCACCGGCGAACACGAGTGGCGGTAGGCGGCTGAGTCGTTGCAGAGCTATCGCAAGCGCGTCGGCGTCGGGCCACTCCGGTTGCTGGGCGGCGGGCCGGGCGCGCCACGAGCCGGGGGACCAGGGCTCGCTGCGGGCCAGTTCGAGGTCGTCCAAGCGGTGCTCCGTAGGACTACAGGTAGCCGGTCGGGCCCATGCCTGGGCCTTGAGGTTGCGCACCGGGCGGGAGGGCCCGGCGGCGCATCTGCTCCAGCTGCTGCTGGGCCGTCATCTGCTGCGTCATCATCGTGGCCTGGATGCCGTGGAACAGGCCTTCCAGCCAGCCCACGAGCTGGGCCTGGGCGATGCGGAGCTCGGACTCGCTCGGAGTGCTGTCGTCGAAGGGCAGCATCACCTCGCTGAGCTCCTCCTGGAGGTCGCCGGAGAGGACCTCGCTGAGCTCCCGCAGCGAACGCTCGTGGATCTGGCGGAGGCGCTGGCGCCCGGCCTCGTCGAGGGAGGCCTGACGCACCTCCTCGAGCATGCTCTTGACCATGGTGGCGATGCGGATCAGCTTCGAGGGCTGCGACACGGTCTCCTTGTCGGAGCCGTCGTCGCCCTCGCCGGACGGTTCCGGCCGCTCGTCGCCCGGCGGAGGCAGCACCTCGACCAGGTTCGGCGCGCCCGCCGGGTCGTCGGCGGCAGAGGTGGGATCGGTCACTGGATTGCTCCCTGCGTGAGTCGTCGCGGGCCCGGGTCGCTCCTCGGAGAGCATAGGGGGCCGCCCTTCCGTGCTACCCAGCCTGTAACGGTTTCCCCCGTTCGAGCGTTCTAGACGCAACGTGGCCTTTTGCTACGGAGAGTGATATTGGGCGCCTCCGCTGGGGACTGGCGCCGGCTGCTGCTACCCGCTCCTTGCTGGGGGGACGTATGCGAACCGCGCTGCCACGCGCCCGGATCAGTCTCGTCTGTGCCGCCCTGATCGGCGCAACCGTTCTGGCGGTGGCGCCGCCGGCGCCGGCGGCCGAGTCCCCGCAGGCCGCCGAGCCTGGATCGGCCCAGGTCTTCACCCCCGTCGCCGATGCCCGGATCGCCAAGAAGAAGCCGGCGGTCAACTTCGGGACCACGCCGACCATCGACGCTGACGGCTCGCCCGACGTGGAGAGCTACCTGCGGTTCTCCGTGACCGGCGTGGCGGGCGCCGTCAGCCGGGCGACGCTGCGGTTGTGGGTCACCGACAAGTCGGGCAACGGGCCGGCCGTCTACCCCACCGGCAACCGCTGGACCGAGACCGGGATCACGTGGAAGAACCGCCCGGCCCGCACCGGCCCCAAGACCGCCGACCTCGGCGCCGTGGCCAAGAACACCTGGGTGGAGCTCGACGTGACCCGGGCCGTCACCGGCGACGGCGACTGGAGCTTCGACCTGGCCCAGTCGTCGTCGGACGGCGCCGTCTTCTCCTCCCGGGAGGGGGCCGACCCGCCCCACCTGGTGGTGACCACCGGCGAGGCGCCGCCGCCGCCCACCACCACCACCACCACGACCGCTCCGCCCACCACCACGACGACCACCACCGCTCCGCCCCCGCCGCCCCCGTCGGGGTCGATCCGTGACGCCCTCCTCGCTCCGGCGACCGGCGCCTGGTTCGGCTTCTACGCCCACCCGCCGGCCTACGACCAGGCCAGCGAGCAGGCGGCGGTCACCGACCTCGAGGCGGCCCTGGGCCGCAAGGCCGACATCGACAACTGGTACGAGCCCTGGGGCGACTCCTTCCCCGGCTGGCGCCAGCCGTGGGACGTCGCCAACGGCCGCATCCCCATGATCTCGTGGGGCAAGGAGTCGACGGCCACGATCCTCTCCGGCGCCGACGACGCCTACATCGCCGCCCGGGCCGACGGCATCAAGGCCTTCGGCCAGCCGGTGTTCCTCCGCTGGTTCTGGGAGATGGACGGCAACAAGAACCTGGCGCTGTCCGGCTCACCGGCCGCCTACATCGCCGCCTGGCAGCGCATCCACGACATCTTCACCGCCCGGGGGGCCACCAACGTCGCCTGGGTTTGGTGTCCGAACGCGTCGTCGTTCAAGACCGGCAGCGCCCAGCAGTACTACCCCGGCGACGACTCCGTCGACTGGATCTGCGCCGACGGCTACAACTTCTACCCCGACGGGACATACCGGGAGTTCGCCCCGATCTTCTCCTCCTTCTACGACTGGGCCTCGCACCGGCCCAAGCCACTGATGATCGGCGAGTACGGCGACATGGCGGGGACGCCGGGCCAGCGGGCGGGCTGGATCGACGCCGCCCACGCCGCCCTCGAGGAGCAGTACCCCCGCATCCTGGCCGCCGTCTACTTCCACTCCGACGACTTCCACGACTGGACGTTCGAGGCCGAACCCGACGCCCTCGCCGCCATGCAGCGCATGGCCCAGGATCCGTACTTCAACCATTCGCAAATGCCTTTGGTTGCGATAGCTGGTAATTTGGGGTGATGGCAGGACAGGCGGAGCTCGTCGAGGAGATCCTCGGCCGGTTCACCGCCGCCGGGGGCCGCCGCACCGCCAGCCGCCAGGCGATCATCGAAGCGGTGCTCGGCGCCGGCGGCCACATCACGGCGGAACAGATCGCGGCGGCCGTCCAGGCCCGGTTCCCGTCGGTCAACCTCTCGACCGTCTACCGCACTCTCGACGCCCTCGAGGAGCTGCGGGTCGTCGACCACGTCCACCTCGGCCACGGCCGGGCCGTCTACCACCTGACCGACGAGACCCACCAGCACCTGTTCTGCGAGCAGTGCGAACGGGTCCAGGAGCTCCCCATCGCCAAGCTCCGCCCACTGTTCGCCATCCTGGAAAAGGAATACGCCTTCGAGCTCGACCGCCGCCACTTCGCCATCGTCGGCCGCTGCCACGACTGCGCCGGTTCGTAGCCGGGGAAAAATTACTGCGCCAGGCCGGGACGTGACGGCTTGTCCCCGGTCGCCACGGAGCCACAGCCTGGCGCTCGCGGGTTGTCTTCCCAACCTGGGTCCATCCAAACGGGCAATTGCCAGATTGCGGCAAATTCGACGGGTATCGGCCGCGTCGATGGCCTCCGGGAGGCATGATGCCTCTATGGCTGTGCGCATCCTGACCGTGGAGGACGACGAGCGCATCCAGGCCGCCATGCGGCTGGCCCTGGAGGACGAGGGCTACACCGTCGTCGAGGCGGCCAGCGGCGAGGAGGGTCTCGAACTCTTCACCCGCCGCCCGGCCGACGTCGTGCTCATCGACCTCATGCTGCCCGGCATCGACGGCTTCGAGGTCTGCCGGTCCATCCGGCGCCAGAGCGACGTCCCGATCGTGATGGTGACCGCCCGGTCCGACACCCACGACGTCGTGGCCGGCCTCGAGGCGGGCGCCGACGACTACGTCACCAAGCCCTTCGTGCCCAAGGAGCTGGCGGCCCGGATCCGGGCGCTGCTGCGGCGGGCCCGCTCGGGCGACGCCGGCCCGTCCTCCATGGTCTTCGGCGACCTCGAGATCCGCCCCGAGGCCGGGGAGGTGCTCGTCGGCGGCAACCTGATCGCCCTGACCAAGACCGAGTTCCGCCTGCTGTGCGAGCTGGCCAACAGTCCCAACCGGGTCTTCTCCCGGGAGCAGCTCCTCGAGCGGGTGTGGGGCTACGACTACTTCGGGGACGGGCGCCTCGTCGACGTCCACGTGCGGCGCCTGCGCACCAAGGTCGAGGCCGACCCGGCCCATCCCCGCTACGTGGTGACCTCCCGGGGCCTCGGCTACAAGCTGCAGACCTAGCGGGCGGTCGCCATGCGGATCCAGCGGCCGGAGCTGGGCCTGCGGGCGAGGGTCACCCTGGCCTTCGCCGGCGGCGCGCTGGCGCTGTCGGCCGCGCTGTCGGGGGTCAGCTTCGGGCTGGTGCGGAACTACCTCGTCGACCAGACCCAGACGGCGGCCCTGAAGGAGGCGTTCGTCAACGCCGAGGTCGTCCGGGACGGCCTGGCCAGCACCCCCGACATCCCCCGGATCCTGGCTTCCCTCCAGGACCCCGACGGGAGCCCGTCACTGGTCTTCTACGACGAGCGGTGGTTCTCGTCCAAGTCGGCGGCCATCGGCCGGGACAGCCTGCCGGTGCCGTTCCGCACGGCGGTCAACGATGGCAAGCCCTCGCGCCAGGCCTACAAGCTGGCCGGGACCACCCGCCTGGCCGTCGGCCTGCGCCTCCCCGGCGTGCAGGCCAGCTACTACGAGGTCTTCAACCTCGACCCGCTCGACCACACCCTGCATTTCCTCGGCTTCGCCCTCCTCGGTGCCGGGCTGGCCACCACCGTGGCCGGCGCCGCCGTCGGCCGCTGGGCCAGCACCCGGCTCCTGCGGCCCGTGGCCGAGGTGGCCCGGGCGGCGGCGGCGGTGGCCGGGGGCCGGCTCGAGACCCGCCTGCCCGACAGCGACGACGCCGACCTGGCCATGCTGACCGGCTCCTTCAACTCCATGGCCGACGCCCTCCAGGCCCGCATCGAGCGCGACGCGCGCTTCGCCTCCGACGTCAGCCACGAGCTGCGCTCGCCGCTGACCACGCTGGCCACCACGGTCGGGGTGCTGGCCTCCCGCCGGGACGAGCTGCCCGAGCGCTCCCGGGCGGCTCTCGACCTCCTCACCGCCGACGTCGAGCGCTTCCAGCGCCTGGTGGAGGATCTGCTGGAGATCTCCCGCTACGACGCCGGGGTTGCCGACCTCCACCTGGAGGACGTGTCGCTGACCGAGCTCGTGACCCGGGCGGTGGCGTCGGTCGACGGCCCGGTGGTCGAGCTCGGGCCCGGGGCCCGCACCGACGGGCTGGCCATCGAGGCCGACAAGCGGCGGATGACGCAGGTCATCAAGAACCTGGTGGAGAACGCCGCCCGGTACGGCGGCGGCGCCACCCGGGTGATCGTCGACGCCGGCCACTACGTGGCCCGGGTGGCGGTCGACGACGAGGGGCCGGGCGTGGCCCCCGAGGAGCGGGAGGCCATCTTCGAGCGGTTCTTCCGGGGCTCGGCGTCGGGGCAGCGCCGGGGCGGTGGGCAGGGGTCGGGCCTCGGCCTGTCGCTGGTGACGGAGCACGTCCGACTCCACGGCGGGCGGGTCTGGGTGGAGGACAACCCCGTCGGCGTCGGGGCCCGGTTCGTGGTCGAGATCCCGCTGGTGAGGCCGGAGTGAACCGGCGGATCCTGCTCCTGGTGGTGGTGGCCGTCGCCCTGGCCGGGGCGGCCTGTTCGGCGCCGGTCGACTCCGGGCCCCACACGCTGCGGGCGGCCAGCATCCCCGCCGACCTCCAGGGGTCGACGTCGACGACCACGACCTCGATCGTCACCTCCGGGGAGTCGGAGGAGGTGACGGTGTACTTCCTCAAGAACGACCCCGCCACCAACACCGACCGGCTGGTGCCGGTCAAGCGCCGCGTGACCCCGCCGGTGACGGCGTTGAAGGTCCTCCAGAAGCTGTTCTCCGGGCCCACCCAGCAGGAGCGGCTCGACGGGCTGCGGACCAACATCAACCCCGACACGACGGTGCTGAGCGTGCCGATCGAAAACAAGATCGCCACCATCAACTACTCGAAGGACTTCGCCTTCGGGCTGGTCCCGGAACAGATCAAGGCCTTCGCCCAGGTCGTGTTCACCGCCCTCGACGTCGAGGGCGTGACCGGCGTCCTCTTCGAGCAGAACGGGCGCCGGGAGGAGGTCCCGTCGGGTGACGGCAGCTCGACGTCGGCCCCGCTCGGCCGGGCGTCGTACCCGCAGGTCACCCCACGCTGAGTGGCGATAAGGTGCCAAACGGACGGATCGGGACTAAAGTTCCGGTCCGGCTTTCCGGTCGAAGGACCCGGTACCGAATCGTCATCCAACCGCAACGGGGGCGCGCCCCAAACGTCGCTTCCAGCGGGGATCATGTTCTGCGGATGACGGCCTCGGGCGGGCCCCGGCCACCAAGCCTCGGCCGATCGACTCCGTGCATTCTTCGCACCACACGTCGCTGCTTTGATGACGCCTCGGCCCCCACCCCTATGGGTTTGCAGTCCCGAACTCGAAAGAGAGAGGCCCTGTGGTGCTCCACGAGAACGACATCGCCGCCCGGATGGCGGACCGGCCCCCCATGGTCGAGGCCCTGTGCCTGAACGGGTCCGACGTCCGGGTGCTGGAGTCGTGCCACAGCATGTGGATCTTCGAGCCGGAGCGGGGCCGCTTCCGCCGGGTCCCCCGGGGCACCCGCCTCGACATGCCCTCCCCTGAGAACGAGTGGACGTCGTATTACCGGCTCGAGCTCGACACGTCGTCGGGCGCCTTCTCGGTCGGCCTCAACCCCGACGACACGCGGGTCCTGCGGTCGTGGCTCCACGTCGAACCTTGCCGCCACTGCTCCGCCGACCACACCGGCGAGCTGTCGCTGGAAGTGTTGCGCCGGGCGGTCGACGTCGAGGGTGGCGCCGCCTGACGGACCCTGGCGGGGAGCAGATGCCCCCACAGGGGTGGCGGGTCCCCGTACCCTGGGGTTGACATGCGAAGGTTGCGCCGCCAGACCGCGCCCGAGGTTCCCGACCTGCTCGAGGTCGAGCCCGCCGCGCCGCGCCGGCGGCGGTTCCTCTGGTGGGCGGCGGCGGCGGTCGTCCTGGTGGCGGCGGCGGTCGGGGTGTCCCAGGCCACCGGCGACAACCTGCGTCGGGCGCCGGGCACGATCCGCCTGACCGGGGCGGCCAAGACGTTCGCCCTCGACGACGTGCGGGCCGGGCGGGCGCCGGTGTCACTGGAGGCGTTCCGGGGCAAGCCCGTCGTCCTCAACTTCTTCGGCTCCTGGTGCCCGCCCTGTGTCCGGGAGCTGCCGGCTCTCGAGGCCATGGCCGAGCGCTACCGGGGCCGGGTCCAGTTCGTGGGCGTGACGTTCAACGACACCCGGGAGGCGGCCCGGAGCCTGCTCGACCGGTCCGGGGTCAGCTACCCGGCCGCCTTCGACGCCAAGAGTGACCTGGCCTACGACTACGGGATCCAGGGGATGCCGACGACCCTGTTCATCGGGCCCGACGGCAACCTGGTGGAGGGGAAGAAAGGCGAGTTCTCCGAGCCCCAGCTGCAGGCGGTCATCGACCGCCTCTTCGGCACGACGACCGTCGCCCGTTCCCGTTAGGCCTTCATCGGCGGCAGCTTCTGGAGCAGCGGCTCGAGCTCGCTGCGGGTGACGACGTTGTCGAAGCGGGCCTGGATCTTCCCGTCGGGCCCGATGAGGAAGACCCAGGGCTCGTTGATGTCCTGATCGGGTGTCCGGGCGATCCACGCCTTGGCCGCGTCGTTGAGCTGCTGGCCCTTGAAGTCCTTCCAGACCTCGATGTGGATGAACCGGGCCCGGTTGGCATAGTCCTTGGCCAGCGCCGAGACCATGTCGGTGACGGGGCCGCAGAAGAGGCTCACGCAGTACGTCGGCGTCGAGATGACCAGGAGGACGGGCCGCTTCTCGGCCAGGGCCTGGGCGACGGTCGTCTGGTGCAGCTCGGGGTCGGGGACCGGGGTGGTGGCCGACGCCCGGGAGTCGACGGCCTCCGGCGGCGCCCCGGGGGTGGAGACGGTGAGGTTCTGGGTCGGCGGCGCCATGTCGCCGGCGGCCGGCACGGCGTGCTTGGGCAGCACCTTGAAGGCGGTGTTGACCTTCTGGGGGCCGGCGCCGAGGTCGAGGGTGGCCGACACGCCCCAGTAGCCGGGGCGGTCGAAGGCGACGTCGGCGCCGTACACGCCCCGCTGGGAGGTGGGGAGGTAGACCGGCTTGGAGGTGTCGGCCGGCGGGGGCGGGGAGCCGGGCAGCGGCAGGTAGGCGGCGGTGGCGGTCGGGCCGGGCTGGGGCGTGCCCGAGGCCGAGCTCTCGCCGAGGAAGAAGAAGCTGAACGGCACCGTCCCGTAGCCGACCGGGCCCTTGGCCTCGTTGAACAGGCCGAGGATGAAGCGCGACGCCGGGCCGACGGCCAGGTCGTAGCTCGCCACCTGGCCCTGGAGCTGGTCGGGTGCGGTGCTCGACGTGCTGCCCTTCGAGTTCGCCCCGCTCTGGGCCTCCTTCTTGCCGCCCCCGCCGCCGCAGGCGGTGAGGGTGAGGCCGAGGGCCAGGAGGATGGGAACGACGCTGCGGCGCATGGCACTCCTCGTCACGAAGGGGGGCAGGTCTCGGCGCTCACCTTGAAGCGGGCGAGGCTGGTGCGGGTCACGGCGGCGAGCTTGCGGAGGTCGGCGGCGATCTGGGGCCCCGGGGGCGGGGTGAGGAAGTCGGCCTCGACCTTCTGCTTGGTCTCCAGCAGGGTGGCGGCGGCGGCCCGGTCCTTGTCCTCGAGGCCCCGGGCGATGAGGTGGATGCCGTCGTGGGAGGTGCCGAAGAAGGTCTGGCGGGCGGCGCCGACTTCGGTCGGCGCCTGGCGGGCGGCGTCGCAGATGCCGGCGGCGATCGTCTGGAGCTTGGATGTGGCCACCGTCTCGCCGGCCATGGCCACCACGACCGGCGCCGCGGTGTGGCCCGACCCGCAGGCCGCGCCGGCGACCAGCCCGGCGGCGGCGACACCGGCGACCACCAGAGGGAGAACTCGCATGTCAACTCCCATGCTACGGACCGCCCGGCGCCCAGCCCGATCGGCCGCCGGGCCCGGGCCCCGGGCGAAGGGGATGAACCGGACGAACGGCCCGGAACGGCGCGGGCCCGGGTTGGCAGAGGCTGGACGGGGGGACCATCACAGGGTGAGCGGGCGAGAACCGGGTGACGAAGACGGCCTCGGGGCCGACGGCGGGGCCCTGGTGGCGGCGCGGGTGCTGGTCGACGAGGGGCCGGCGTTGGCCGAGGAGTGGCGCGAGCTGTGCCGGTGGGACCCGGAGCTGGCCCCCGACATCGATCCGCCGCCCGTGGAGCCGGTCATCGCCGCCGTGGCCGAGGCCCTCAGCCGCCCCCAGCCCCTGGCCTGGGGGGCCGACGAGGCGATGGCCGCCGCCGTCGACGCCTTCACCGACCGGGCCGGGCCGGCGGCCGTCGAGGAGCTCGTCTGCCTCCGGGAGGCGCTCAGCCGCCGGCTCCGGGGCCGGGTGCCGGCCGGTGAGACGACCGAGACGTGGGCCCGGCTCCAGATGACCCTCGACCGGGCCATGACCCGGGCCGCCCGCCGGGCGCTGGCCCAGCTGGAGCGGGCCGCCTGCTTCGACTCCCTGACCGGCGTGATGAACCGCCGGTCCTTCGAGGTCGACGTCACCCGGGAACTGGGGCGTGTGGCCCGTCACGGCGGCCGCTTCAGCCTCGTCATGCTCGACCTCGACGGCCTCAAGGCGGTCAACGACTCGCTGGGCCACAACGCCGGCGACGCCCGCCTCCAGGCGCTCGGCACCGCGCTGCGCTCCATGACCCGCCGGGAGGACACGGCCTACCGGATCGGAGGTGACGAATTCGCCGTGCTGCTGCCGGGGGCGTCCCCCGATCAGGCCCGCCGGGTGATGGCCCGGGTGGCCGACGCCGCCCGGCCGGCCCGGTTCAGCTGGGGCGTGGCGGCCTGCCCGGTCGACGGCCTGACGATCGAGGCGCTGGCCGGCGCGGCCGACTGCCGGCTCTACCGCCGCCGGGCCGCCGCCCGCCGGCGCGCCGGGTGATCACAGCAGGCTCAGCTGGTCCGGAGGCGGCGGGCCGGGCCGGGTGAGCGGTTCGACCTCCAGGATCGGGATCTCGCCCAGGAGCCGGGCCAGCGCGACGGCTTCCCCGGCCAGCCAGGGATCGACCAGGTCCTCGGGGAGGATCACCGGCATGCGCTCGTGGAACGGCGCCACCACCTGGTCCGCCGGCCTGGTCAACATCGTCGCCCGCCGGGCCGGCGCCCGGCGGTAGAGGCCGGCGACGGCCAGGGGCGAGCCGGTGCGGTCCGAGAACCAGGCCCGTCCCTCGACGAAGCGGGCCAGGGGGAGGACGAGGCGGGCCGACGCCCAGGCCTCCCGCCAGGCGGGGCGTTCGGGGGCCGACTCCAACCGGGCGTTGTGGCCCGTGCCGTCGTCGAAGAACGCCCACGAGAACGAGGAGACGACCCGCTCCCCGTTGTGGAGCACCAGTCCCGGGACCAGCGAGCCGGGGAAGGCCTCGTCGGCCAGGGCCGTCTCGTCGACGTCACCGACCCTGGCCGGACCGAAGGCCTCCACGATCTCCGGGACCTTGAGGAACTGGGACCGCCCGCACACGCCCCTTGTTCTAGAGGAGGACACTGAAAAAATATTCGCGGCGGCCAGTCACACGGCGGTTTTTTCAGTGCCCTCCTACGCCACAGCCCTGGAGGGGGCATCCTCCAGGGCCACGGCCAGCACCTCGCCGATGTCGGAGGCCAGGTGGAAGGTCATGGCCTCCCGCACGGCCTCGGGCACGTCGTCGAGGTCGGGACCGTTGCGGGCCGGGAGGATCACCGTGGTGAGCCCGGCCCGGTGGGCGGCCAGCACCTTCTGCTTCACTCCGCCGATGGGCAGGACCCGGCCCGACAGCGTCACCTCACCGGTCATGCCGACCGTCGAGCGGACCGGCCGCCCGGTGAGCAGGCTCACCAGCGCGGTGGTCATGGTGACGCCGGCCGACGGCCCGTCCTTCGGCACGGCTCCGGCCGGCACGTGGAGGTGGAACCGCCTGCCGGCAAAGGCATCGGCCGGCAGGCCGAGGGCCTCGGCGTGGGACCGCACGTAGGACAGGGCGATCTCGGCGGACTCCTTCATGACGTCGCCGAGCTGGCCGGTGAGCGCCAGCCCTCCGCCGTTCTCGACCGGCATCGTCGTCGCCTCCACGAACAGGACGTCGCCGCCGGCGCCGGTCACGGCCAAGCCGGTGGCCACCCCGGGCACCCCGGTGCGGTCGGCCGCCTCGTCGTAGAACTTCGGCCGGCCCAATGCCTTCTCGACGTCGTCGTCGTCGATGGTGAACGGGGTCTCAGCCCCCGCCGCGATCCGGGTGGCGGCCTTGCGCAGCAGGCGCCCGAGCTCCCGCTCGAGGCCGCGCACGCCCGCCTCCCGGGTGTAGCCGCTCACCACGGCCCGCACCGCGGCGTCGGTGATCTCGACCTCGCCGGGCTGGAGACCGTTGCGCTCCCGCTGCCGCGGCAGCAGGTGGCCGAGGGCGATCGTGACCTTCTCGTCCTCGGTGTAGCCGTCGAGGCGGAGCAGCTCCATCCGGTCGAGCAGCGGGCCGGGGATCGTGTCGAGCACGTTGGCCGTGGCAAGGAACAGCACGTCCGACAGGTCGAGGTCGACCTCGGCGTAGTGGTCCCGGAAGGTGTGGTTCTGGGCCGGGTCGAGGACCTCGAGCAGCGCTGAGGTGGGGTCGCCCCGCCAGTCGTTGCCGAGCTTGTCGACCTCGTCGAGGAGGAGGACGGGGTTCATCGTCCCCGCCTCCTTCAGGGCCCGCACGATGCGGCCGGGCTGGGCACCCACGTAGGTCCGGCGGTGGCCGCGGATCTCCGCCTCGTCCCGCACGCCGCCCAGCGCCACCCGGACGAACTTCCGGCCGAGGGCGCGGGCCACCGACTCGCCGAGCGACGTCTTGCCGACGCCGGGCGGGCCGACCAGCACGAGGATGGCGCCCGAGCCGCCCCGGGCCGGGACCGTCGTGTCGGTGTCGACCTCGTCGAGGCCCCGGTCCTTGCGCAGCTTGCGCACGGCCAGGTGCTCGACGATGCGCTCCTTCACGTCGTCGAGGCCCGTGTGGTCGGCGTCGAGGATGCCCCGGGCCTCGGTGAGGTCGAGCCGGTCGTCGGACCGCTTCCCCCACGGCAGCTCGGTGAGCGTGTCGAGCCAGGTGCGGATCCAGCTGTGCTCGGGGCTCTGCTCGCCCGTCCGCTCCAGCCGGTCGATCTCGCGCTCCACGGCCTCCCGCACCGCGGCGGGCATGGTCAGCTCCGCGATCTTCGCCCGGTACCCGGCGGCGACGTCGCCGTCGTCCTCGCCGAGCTCCTTGCGGATGGCGTCCATCTGCTGGCGGAGCATGAACTCGCGCTGGCGCTTCTCCATGCCCTCGCTGACGTCGGTGCGGATGCGCTCCTTGAGCTCCAGCTCGCCGAGGGTGTCGCGGGCCCAGGCCAGGGCCTTCCCGAGGCGCTCGACGACGTCGATCGTCTCCAGCAGCTCGATGCGCTGCTCGAAGCTCAGGTCGGGGGAGTAGCCGGCGCTGTCGGCCAGGGTGCCGGGGTCTCCGATGCCCCGCAGGGCCTCGGCCAGCGGCCGGGCGTGACGGTGCTCGAGGATGGCCTCGACCACGGCCCGGTACTCCTTCATCAGCTCCCGGGCCCGCTCCGACGGCGGCCCCGACGGGTCCTCGACCGGCTCGGCCTGGACGAAGAGGCCGTTGCCCGCCGAACCCTCGCCGAAGCCGGGGACGGCGGCGCCGAGCACGGCCCGGTGGAGGCCGCGCACCACCACGGCCCGCCCGCCGCCGGGGAGGCGGCCGGCCTCCTCGATCTTGGCCACCGTGCCGACCTTGGCGTACACGGTCGGGCCGTCCTCCGGCTCGAGGCGGGGAACGAGCACCAGCAGGCCTTCGCCGGCCAGGGCGGAGTCGGCCGCCGCCTTGGCCTCGTCACTCTCGAGGCCGAGGGGCACGACCATCTGGGGCAGCACCACTCCCGTCGACAAGGGCAGGAGGGGCAGGAATCGGGTCTCGACATCAGACATTGAGCGCCTCGCTATCAACAAAGATTCTCGTGAGGTGTGTAACAGGTGCCGGGCGGCGGCCATTCCCGATATGTGGCACTGCTGCCTCAACTGTCGGTAGAGGCGCTGCTGATAGCGAACTTAGACGAAGTTTGCATTTCTGACGGGCGAGCGTTATGGTGCTGATGCGCTCCAAGTGGAGCCCGGGGTGGTCGGCGGCTCAGACACCACCCGTCGGAAGCCGGCCCAAATCGGCCTGCCGCCGACCACCCCGGTCCATCTCCTCCGGCAGCCGGTGCGACCATGGATGCATGAGCCGCCGGCGTCGCTTCGTGGTCGTGCCGTCGGTGCTCGTCCTCCTCCTGACGACCGGGCTCGTCGTCGCCCGCAGCCAGCGGGCCGGGGCCACGCCGAGGCCCCCGGTCCTCGGCGCAGCCCGGGTGGTCTACAACGGCGACCTCGGCGATCCGTTCGTGCTGCCGGTGCGACGGGACGGGGCGGTCGTGGGCTTCGTGGCCCTCGGCACCGGCGACTGGCCGGCCGTGATCCCCACCGCCCGCTCGACGGATCTGACGACGTGGCAGAAGGGCCCCGACGCCCTGCCGGTCCTGCCGGCCTGGGTCCGGCCCGATCCGCGGCACTCGTTCAGCTGGGCGCCGGCCGTGCTCGACACCGGGCGGGGGTACGTCCTCTACGTGACCCTCCCTGACGCCGGCAGCGGGCAGCAGTGCATCGCGGTGGCGACGTCGGCCGCCCCGGACGGGCCCTATGCGGGCGTGGGCGACGGGCCCCTCGTCTGCCAGCACGATCTCGGCGGGTCGATCGATCCCAGCGTCGTCCGCGACGGCGCCGGTGGCCTGCATCTCCTGTGGAAGGACGAGGGCAACACGAAGGGCCGGCCGAGCGGGCTGTGGGAGCAGGACCTCGACGCCGGCGGGACGGGGCTCACCGGCTCGCCCCACCGCCTGCTGGCCGGCACCCAGCGGTGGCAGGACCACGTCATCGAGGAGCCGGCCGCCGTCCCCGCCGCCGGCGGCGGGTGGTGGCTGTTCTACTCCGGGAACCATTTCGACACCCCGGAGTACGCCACCGGACTGGCCTGGTGCGAGCGCCTCGAGGGCCCCTGCCGGGAGGTGTCCCGGGGCCCGTTCCTGACGACGGCGGGGCTCGGCGCGACGGGCCAGTTCGCCCCCGGCGGCCTCGAGACGTTCCGTGATGCCCGGGGAGCGCTCTGGGCCGTCTTCGACACCTGGAACCGCCCGCCCCGCGACGGCCGGTTCCGGTGCTGCCGGGCGCTGGAGTTGGCGCCCGTCCGCTCCGTTTGACCCAACCGAGCGCCGGGCTGAGGAATCTTGAGGCTGGCCGCGTTGTCTCCGCTCCCGCCGACTGCTACTGAACGTGGTCATGAAATGGCTCTCCGTCCTGGTGGCCGGGAACCTCGCCCTGCTGGCCGCCTGCGGGGGATCGGGGAACAAGGCCGCCACCCCGGCGTCCACGACGACCTCGACCGCTGCTGCCCCGACGACCACCACGACGGCGAGCCGCACGGCCGCCGCCGCCAGCAGCGCCACCACCGGTCCGGCCCGGACCGTGGCCACCACCAAGGACCCGGTGGTGGTGGGCCTGGGGAACTCGGTGCCGTCGGGCGCGGTCTGCAAGTGCGAGAGCTTCGTCAGCGCCTACGCCGACATGGTGGCGGCCGGGACGAACACGAAGGCCACCGTCGACAACGACGCCGTTTCCGGCTCGACCAGCGCCGACGTGGTGAACCTGCTGACGAAGGCCGCAGTCCAGTCACACCTCCGTTCGGCTACGACGGTGTTGATCATGACCGGGGCCAATGACTTCAACGACTCCTTCGACCAGGTGAGCCTGGGCTCGCCGGCCAACCTGGCATACCCCCCGGTGGCCACCGCGGTGCAGGACAACGTGACCGCCGTCATCCAGCAGATCCACTCCCTCAACCCCGCCGCCCACGTGGTGATCCTCGACTACTGGGCGGCGATGGAGGACGGGGCGGTGGCGGCCAAGGACTACGACCCGCCGACCATGGCCGCCTCCGTCGCCTGCACCGACGCCGTCAATCAGGCGCTGGCAGTGGCGGCCAAGGCCACCAACGCCCTCTACGTCTCGACGTACACCGCCTTCAAGGGGGCCGACGGCAAGGCCGACCCGACGTCGCTCCTGGCGGCCGACGGTGACCACCCCGACGCCGCCGGGCACGAGCTGATCGCCAGGACCGTCTACGGCGTCCTTCCCACCGGCTGATGGCGCCCCGGACCCGCCTCCGCCGCTCCGCCCCGGCCCTGGTGCTGGCCGGCCTGTCCCTTCTGGCCGGGTGCCACTCCGGCACGCCGGCGGCGAAGCGGCCCTTCGCCGCCTACCGGCAGTGCCTCCAGGACCACGGCGTCCAGCCCCGCAACCGGAGGCGCGGCACCAGCTCCACCACCGCCGCCGCCGAGGCCACCACCACGACCACCCGCCCCGACCCGGCCGCCTTCGCCGCCGCCCGCCAGGCCTGCCGCAAGCTCCGCCCGGCCGGCGGGCTGCGCACCGGCGGCTTCGGCTCCGGCCCCCGGGCCGCCTTCCGCAAGTGCATGACCGACCACGGCGTCACCCTGCCGACGGAACCCCGCAGCGTGACCTCCGGCCCACCCCCGACCAAGGGCAAGGAGACGACGACCACCGCCGGCGCCGTGGAACCATCCCGGGGCGGGATGCTGGCCGGGCTCAACCGCAACGACCCGGCGGTGCGGTCCGCCCTCGAGGCCTGCCGGCCACTGCTGAGCGCGTCGTCGACGACGACCACCAAGAAGTAACCGGCGGTCTAGATCCCGGCGATCTGCCACATGCGCTTGCCGTCCCCGGGGAGGACGCGTCCGAAGACCGAATCGGCGATGTGGCCACAGCAGACGATGGTGCCGGCCGCCTCGGCCTCGGCCAGCAGCTGCTCGCGCACCCGGCGGGCCATGGCCACGTCGACGTCGAAGATGGTGTTCCATTCCGGCTCGGTGATCTGCGCCGGGCAATGCAGGATGTCGCCCATGATGATGGCCCGGTCGGTGCCCGAGGAGATCACGATCGACTGGTGGCCGGGCGTGTGACCCTTGGTGGCCCGCACGTTGACCCCAGGGGCGATCGCCTGGCCGTCGGTGGTCGTCCCGAAGTGATTCTCCAGCTCCCGCACCGACTCGCCGGGGTGGAAGGGGACGTCGGTGTGCTCCTGGAAGAACGTCCACTCCTCGTCGCTGCCGAGCAGGTACGTCGCATTCGGAAAGCTCAGCGCCCCGTGGTGACTGATCCAGCCGGTGTGGTCGGAGTGCAGGTGGGTGAGGACGACGGTGTCGACCTCCCCGGGGGCGACGCCCGCCTGCTTGAGGCTGTCGAGGAATCGCCCACCTTCGGCCCGGGCGAAGCCGGGGGCCTCGAAGGTCTGATCGCCGAAGCCGAGGTCGACGAGGAGCTTGCGGTCACCCGTCTCGACCAGGAACCCACCGACGGACGCCACCCACCACCCGTCGTCGTCCAGCCAACGATGGTGCGGCTGCCAGCTCTCCTCGGTCGATGCCGGGAACACCCCGGTGGCGCTGAGGTGGGCCTCCCCGTCGGGTAGGAAGGTGACGCGGATGTCCCCGACGGCGATGGAGCTCTGGGGGGCGGGCTGAGCGGCCATGCGACTCCTCCTTCGCCTACCAGCGCCCTCGGCAGGATTCGAACCTGCGCACACGGCTCCGGAGGCCGTTGCTCTATCCCCTGAGCTACGAGGGCAGCTCGAGCCCTCCATCCTAGGCCCGGGCCGTGCCCGGGGGCCCGAAAAGGGCCCGTGTACGATGCGGGGCATGGCCCCGGCCACAGTGCTCGTGGTCGATGACGACCCGGTGATCCTCAAGCTCCTGGAAGTGAACTTCGAGATGGAGGGGTTCCAGGTCGTCCGGGCGGCCGATGGGTTCGAGGGGCTCGAGCGGGCCCGGGAGGTCCTGCCCGACATCGTGGTGCTCGACGTGATGATGCCCCGCATGACCGGTTACGAGGTGGCCAAGGCGCTCCGGGAGGGCGACACCACCGCCCACATCCCGATCATCTTCGTCACCGCCCGGGCCCAGTCGAGCGACGTCGAGCGGGGGATGGAGCTCGGGGTCGACGACTACGTCACGAAGCCCTTCGACCCCCTCGACCTCATCGCCCGGGTCAACACGCTGCTGGCCCGGAGCGGGGCGCACGCTGAGGAACCGGCCTCCCCGGAGCCGCCCGCCCCCGAGCCGCCTGCCGACCCGGGTTTGGACGCCAGTTCCGCCACCGCCTCTTGAGCGCCCCCATCGACCTGCGCCTCCTGCCGGCCACGGCGGCCGTGTCGGCCGACGGGCGCCTGTCCATCGGCGGGTGCGACCTCGGCCGCCTCGCCGAGCGGTTCGGGACGCCGCTGTTCGTCTACGACGAGGCCCACCTCCGGGCCCGCTGCCGGGAGTACGTCGCCGCCTTCGGGCCCGACGGTGTCGCCTACGCCGGCAAGGCCTTCCTGTGCCGGGCCATGGTCCGCCTCGTGGCCGAGGAGGGTCTCCACCTCGACGTCGCCACCGGCGGGGAGCTCCACGTCGCCCTCTCGGCCGGGTTCCCGGCGGCCAGGATCGTGTTCCACGGCAACAACAAGTCCAACGAGGAGCTGGCCGCGGCGCTGGCCGCCGGAGTGGGGCGGATCGTGGCCGACTCCTTCGCCGAGCTCGACCGGCTCGAGGCCCTCGTCAAGGGCGGGCTGCCCGTTCCCCGGGTCATGCTGCGGGTCACGCCGGGCGTGGAGGCCCACACCCACGAGTACATCGAGACCGGCACCGAGGACTCGAAGTTCGGGTTTCCCGTCCGCCCCGGCGACGCCCTCGAAGCGGCCCGTCGGGTGGCGGCCAGCCCCCACCTGGAGCTGGCCGGGCTCCACTGCCACATCGGGTCGCAGATCCATGTGCTGGGCTCCTACGCCCTGGCCGCGGCGGTGGTCGTCAACCTGGCGGCGGAGGTCGAGGCGGCGGCCGGGCCGGGAACGGTGCAGGAGCTCAACCTCGGTGGCGGCCTCGGGATCGCCTACCACGACGGCGACGAGCCGCCCCCGGTGGCGGACTACGCCGCCGTGCTGCGGGCGGCCCTCGACGGGGCGGTGGCCGCCGCCGGCCTGGCCCGGAGCCCGGCGCTGCTGGTCGAGCCGGGCCGCTCCATCGCCGCCCCGGCCGGCGTCACGCTCTACCGGGTGGGCACCATCAAGGAGATCGCCGGGGTCCGCACCTACGTGGCGGTGGACGGGGGGATGAGCGACAACGCCCGCCCGGCCATGTACGGCGCCCGCTACGAGGCCTTCCTGCCCGAGCGGGTCATGGCCGAGCGGCCGCTGGTGGTGACGGTGGCGGGGAAGCACTGCGAGCAGGGCGACCTGCTGGTCCGCAACGCCACGCTGCCCGCCGACCTGGCGGTGGGCGATCTTCTCTGCACGCCGGCGACGGGAGCGTACGGTTACGCCATGGCCAGCAACTACAACAAGGTCCCCCGGCCGGCGGTCGTGTTCGCCGCCGGCGGTGACGCCCGCCTCGTCGTCCGCCGGGAGACGGTCGACGACCTGCTCCGCCTGGAGGAGGAGTGACGACGAGCGCCGCCAAGCGGATCGCCGGCCGCGGCGGGATCGTGCGGGTCGGGCTGTTGGGCTGCGGCCATGTCGGTTCGGCGCTGGTGCGGCTCCTCGAGGCCAACGCCGCTTCCATCGAGGCCCGGGCCGGCGTGAAGATCGAGGTGGCCAAGGTGGCGGTCCGCAACCTGGCCAAGGAGCGCGACGTCGACCTCACCGCCGAGCGCTTCACCCACGACGCCGACGAGGTGGCGGCCGACGCCGACATCGATGTCCTCGTCGAGGTGATCGGCGGCATCGAGCCGGCCCGCACGCTGATCCTCACCGCCCTCAAGGCCGGCAAGCCGGTCGTCACGGCCAACAAGGAGCTGCTGGCCAACTTCGGCCGGGAGCTGTTCGAGACGGCCGAGGCCAACGGCGTCGACCTCCTCTTCGAGGCCTCGGTGTGCGGCGGCATCCCGTTGCTGCGCCCGTTGCGGGAATCGCTGGCCGGTGACCGGATCCGCCGCATCACCGGGATCGTCAACGGCACCACCAACTTCGTGCTGACCCGCATGACCGAGTCGGGGGCGTCGTTCCACGAGGCGCTGGCGGAGGCCCAGACCCTCGGCTACGCCGAACGGGACCCGACCGCTGACGTCGAGGGGTTCGACGCCGCGGCCAAGGCCGCCATCCTGGCCTCCATCGCCTTCGGCTCCCGGGTGGTGGCGGGCGACGTGTACAGCGAAGGGATCTCCGGCGTGTCGCCGTCCGACATCGCCTCGGCCCGGGAGCTCGGCTACGTCGTGAAGCTGCTGGCCCTGGCCGAGGAGGTCGACGGCGAGATCGCGGTGCGGGTCCACCCGGCCATGGTCCCGGTCAACCATCCCCTGGCCGGCGTGAAGGACTCGTTCAATGCGGTCTTCATCGAAGCGGATGCCGCCGGCAGCCTCATGTTCTACGGCCGGGGGGCGGGTGGCATGCCGACCGCTTCCGCGGTGCTCGGCGACCTGATCGACGCCGCCCGCAACCTGGCCGCCGGCAGCCGGGGCGCCACCATGGGGGCGCCGTCGGGCAAACGGGTCCGGCCCATCGACGAGGTGGCGTCGCAGTTCTACGTGATGTGCGAGGTGGCCGACCGCCCCGGCGTGCTGGCCGCCATCGCCTCGGCCTTCGGCGAGCACAACGTCTCGATCAAATCGATGCAGCAGCAGGGGATCGCCGACGACGCCCGGCTGATCTTCGTCACCCACAAGGCCCGGGAGCGCGACTTCGAGGCCACGATGGCGGTGGTGCGCCAGCTGGAACCCGTCCACCGGGTGGGGTCGATCCTCCGGGTCGTGGGAGAGGACGAGTAACGCCGTGGCCGGTCCCCGTTTCCCTGATCCCCGTTTCAGGGCCTGGCCCGGCCTCATCGAGGCCTACCGCGACCGCCTGCCGGTCAGCGACGACACTCCGGTGGTCACGCTGCGGGAGGGCGGTACGCCGCTGCTCCCGGCGCCCTACCTCTCGGAGCGGGTCGAGGCCCGGGTGCTGCTCAAGTACGAGGGCCTCAACCCCACCGGGTCGTTCAAGGACCGGGGCATGACGGTGGCCATCTCCAAGGCGCTGGAGGAAGGCTCGAAGGCCGTCATCTGCGCCTCGACCGGGAACACGTCGGCGTCGGCGGCGGCCTACGCGGCGCGGGCCGGGATGGTGTGCGCGGTGCTGATCCCCGAAGGGCACATCGCCCTCGGGAAGCTGGCCCAGGCGCTGATCCACGGTGCCAAGGTGATCCAGATCAAGGGGAACTTCGACCAGGCCCTGACCGTGGTGCGGGAGCTGGCCGCCCGCGACGCCATCACGCTGGTCAACTCCGTGAACCCCTACCGGCTGGAGGGGCAGAAGACGGCGGC
>DASYFF010000237.1:0-3275 GCA_036498605.1 Acidimicrobiia bacterium
GTGTTCCTGATCCACGGCGGCACGATCCGCACCTGCCGGCCGTTCGTCCTCGACGAGGGCATCAGCAAGGACGGCCGCTGGACCGTCGACGACCTCCGGGCCTCCGAGGCCACGCTCCTGGGCGGGGCGGTGGAGGCGGCGGCCCGATGACCCCCGAGGAGATGGCCGTCGACGCCGTCGACGAGATCACGATCGAGACCGGCTACGACAGCGCCTGGGTCGGCGAGGAGGCCCGGCGCCTTTCCAACTGGGGTCGGTGGGGCCCCGACGACCAGATCGGCGCCTGGAACACCGTGACACCGGAGAAGGTCGTCCAGGCCGCCGCCTGCGTGCGCAAAGGCGTCGTGTTCAGCCTGGCCCTGCCGTTCGGGAGCGACGGCCCCAACTCCGGCCAGATCCCCAACCGGCTCAACGCCCTCCACTTCATGACGCTCTCCGGCACCGACGTCAGCGCCGGCGCCCAGCGGCACTTCGCCGGCGACGCCGGCTTCGCCGAGGACTGGATCCTCATGAACACCTCGGCGTCGACGCAGTGGGACGGGTTCCCCCACGTGTTCCGCGAGGGGCGCATGTACAACGACGTACCGGCCTCGGCCGTGCCGTCGGCCGGCGCCCGGCGCAACTCCGTCGCCGAGCTACGCGACCGCATCGTGACCCGGGGCGTCCTCCTCGACGTGCCCCGCCAGAAAGCCCTGCAATGGCTCGAACCGGGTTACGCCATCGAACCCGAGGATCTCGACGCCTGCCTCGACGCCACCGGCGTCGAGGTCGGGCCGGGCGACGCCCTGCTCATCCGGACGGGCGCCCTGGCCCGGGTGCGGGCCCGGGGCTCGTGGGGCGACTACGCCGGCACCGGCCCGGCCGCCGGGCTGGGGCTGCGCTCCGGGGCGTGGTTCCGGGAACGGGACGTCGCCGCCGTGGCCGCCGACAACTGGAGCTTCGAGGTGATGCCGTGGGCCACCCCCGACACGATCGGCCCACTGCACCAGATCATCCTCTGCCACTGCGGCATCAGCATCGGCGAGATGTTCGACCTGGAGGCGCTGGCCGAAGACTGCGCCGGGGACGGGGTGTATGAATGCATGCTGGTCGCGCCCCCGCTGCCGGTGGAGGGAGCCGTGAACACACCGACCAACCCGCAGGCCATCAAATGACAGCCCGGGAGATGACGCCACTGCCCGACCGGACGGTAGCCGTCACCCGGCCTGCGATCGAGCGCCACGCCGCCGAACGGCCCGAGGCCATCGCCGTCGTGGCGGAGGACGGGGACGTGTGGACCTGGGCCCGGGCCCGGGACGAGGCTGATCGGGCGGCCGGTGCTCTGGCCCAACGCGGCGTCGGCCGCGGCGACCGGGTGCTCCTGTTCCTTCCCAACGGGACCGGCTGGCTCCGGGCCTGGTGGGGGATCGCCACGCTCGGTGCCGTCATGGTGCCCGTCAACACCGCCTACCGGGGCGAGACGCTGCGCCATGTCTGTCAGGATTCCGGCGCCCGGCTGATCGTGGCCGACGGCGACCTCGGAACCCGCCTGGCCGACGCCGGCGTCTGTCTCGAGATCATCGACCCGGCCGAGCTGGCCGTCGGTTCCCCGGCGGCGCCGGCGGTCGGCGAGCCCCTCGAGCCGTGGGACGTGCACGCCGTCAACTACACGTCGGGGACCACCGGCCCGGCCAAAGGCGTCCTCACCCCCTACCTCGCCACCTACATGGGCGGCCACGGCACGCTGGGCGAGGGCAGCGGCCTGACCCCCGACGACCGGTGGCTCATCGACCTCCCGCTGTTCCACGTCGGCGCCCAGATGGCCAGCCTCTCGGTGGTGTCGGTCGGCGCCAGCCTGGCGGTGCGGACGCAGTTCGCCGGCCGGCAGTACTGGGAGGTGGTCGTGGAGACCGGCGTGACGCGCTCCCTTCTGGTCGGCACGATGGCCAACTTCCTGCTCGGCCAGGAGCCGATCCCCGCCGAGCGCAAGCACGCCCTCAACGCGGTGGTGATCGCCCCGATGGTGGCCGACCCCGACGGCTTCCGGGAACGCTTCGGCGTGCGCCATCTCGTCGGCGTCTACGGCCAGACGGAGATCAGCGCGCCGCTGGGCTGCCCGCCCGGCGCGCCGCTCGTGCCCGGCAGCTGCGGCCGGCCCCGGGCCGGCGTCGAACTCCGCATCGTCGACGAGCACGACATCCCCGTCCCCGTCGGCGCCGTGGGGGAGCTCATCGTCCGGACCGGGCGGCCGTGGGAGATGAACGTCGGCTACCTCGGCAACCCCGAAGCCACCGCCAGGGCGTGGCGCAACGGCTGGTTCCACACCGGCGACGCCTTCCGCCGCGACGAGGACGACAACTACTTCTTCGTCGACCGGCAGTCCGACACGCTGCGCCGGCGGGGTGAGAACATCTCCAGCTTCCAGGTCGAGCTCGAGGTCGCCGCCCATCCCGACATCGCCGAGGCCGCCTGCGTCGCCGTCGTCGGGGAGCTGGGGGAGGACGAGGTCAAGGTGCTCGTCGTCCCCGTCGCCGGGCGGCAGCCCGACCTGCCCGGCCTCATCGAATTCCTCGTGCCGCGGATGCCGCACTTCATGGTTCCCCGCTACATCGAGGTCGTCGACGAGTTGCCGAAGACGCAGACGATGCGGGTCCAGAAGTTCATGCTCCGCCAACGGGGCAACACCGAACACACCTGGGACCGCGAGGCCGCCGGGCTCCACGTCACGCGAGCCGGGCTCCAGCCCCGGGGGTCCGGGGGTGTCCCCCGGAAAGACAGCCCTCCGACGACGACATCCATGGAGGTCGTGTGACCAAACAGATCCCGATGGTGAACTACCTCGTGCTCGACGACGGCGGGCCCCGCTTGCGGGCCACCGTCTGCCGGGGCTGCGGCGCACGGTTCTTCGACCGGCGCAACGCCTGCTCCCGGTGCTTCGGTGACGAGTTCGACACCGCCCTCCTCGCCGACCGGGGGCGCCTGCGGTCGTTCACGATCGTGCACCGGGCCGCCCCCGGGCTGCCGACGCCGTACATTTCGGCGGTGGTGGATCTCGACGGCGGCGGCGTGGTCAAGGCCAACCTCCTGGAGGTGGTGCCCGAGCCTGACGGCATCGAGCTGGGAATGCCGGTGAAGCTGGTGACGTGGGTCGCCGGCGCCGATGACGACGGGACCGAGGCCGTGGGCTTCGGCTTCGTGCCCGAGGAGCGCGCCTGACATGACGGACTCACTGTGGATCATCGGGACGGAGATGCTGCCGATCGGCCGCTACCCCGACAAGGACATCGTGGACCTGG
>DASYFF010000238.1:0-2825 GCA_036498605.1 Acidimicrobiia bacterium
GTGGGCACCCGGACAGAGCTTGATCCGGTCCGTTTCGCGGGCGGCGGCGGCGATGACCAGTTCCGGGTTCGGGATGCACTCCCATGTCTGGGTGAAGTGCTCACCGACCCAGTACTCGGTGAAGCCGGCCTCTTCGGCGGCGACCGCCTGATTGACGGCATAGGTGAAGATCTGCTCGGGGGTCCGCTGGGGCAGGTCGAAGGGCGTGTGGAACAGGGCGAATTCCATGGTGAGCTCCGTGTCTCAACGCGCCGGCACTAGCCGACGCGAACGCTGTAGCCGTTGTCGATGGCGAGGACCTGGCCGGTCACGAACGAGGCCCGGTCGGAGGCGAGGAAGGCGACGACCTCGGCCACTTCCCGGGGTGTTCCGAGCCGTCCCTGCGCCTGGAGCACCATCGGGGTGATATCGGTGCCGACGATCTCGTTGATGACAGGCACGGCCCGGTGCGCCATCGGTGCGTCGATGAAGCCGGGGCAGACGGCGTTGATCCGGATGCCGCTGTCTCGCAGCTCGACGGACGCCGTCCGGGTCAGTGAGATGACGGCGGCCTTGCTGGCGCCGTATGCGCCGACGAGCGCCGCGGAGCGCAGCCCCTGGATCGAGGACATGCACACGATCGCCCCGCCGCCGGCGGCGATCATCGCCGGCACCCCCTGCTGGAGGCAGTGGAGCAGACCGGTGACGTTCACGTTGAGGGTCCGGTTCCAGCTGTCGAGCGGCTGCGTCACCAGCGGGTGGATGTCGAGGACGCCGGCCACCGGAACCATGATGTCGAGGCCGCCGTAGGCCTCCACGGTGGCGTCGACGGCCCGCTTGACGTCCTCCGGGTTCGTCACGTCGACGGCCATCGACGATTGGCCGAGCGCCTCGGCTTCCTTCGCCACCAGGTCGTCCTGGATATCGACCATCATGACGTTGGCGCCTTGCTCGACGAGGACCGCGGCGATCTCCCGCCCGATCCCGTTGGCCGCCCCGGTCACGAGGGCGCGCTTACCAGCCAATTCCGCCATGGAACACTCCTTGTCTTCGGTGAGAACGGTTGTCGTGCTAGGTGGCTGCGGCGACCTCGATGCCGAGATAGCGGTGGAACACGTCGTCGTCGGAGAGCTCGGCGGCGTCGCCGGCGAAGGTGATGCGGCCCCGGCCGAGGATGTAGACGTACTCGGCGATGGCCAGGGCCTTGTTGACGTACTGCTCGACGAGGAGCAGCGACACGCCCTCGCCGGCCAGGCGCTCGAGGAACTCGTAGACGGCGTCCACGATGACCGGGGCCAGACCGATCGACACCTCGTCGAGGAGGATCACCCTGGCGCCGGCGACGTAGGCCCGGGCCAGCGCCAGCATCTGCTGCTCACCGCCACTCAGCGTGCCGGCCACCTGATGGAGACGCTCCCCGAGACGGGGGAAGGCTTCGAGCGCCCGTTCGAGGCTCTGGCGCTGCGCCCCCTTGGGGCTGAACAGCAGCAGGTTCTCCCGCACCGTGAGGGGCTGGAAGATGCCCCGCCCTTCCGGGATGTGACACACGCCCCGGCCGGCCAGTTCGAAGTGACTCCTCCCCGTGACGTCCTCGCCGTCGAGGAGGATCCGGCCCTGCCGGGCGGGCTGGAGGCCCGACGCCACCTTGAGCAACGTGGTCTTGCCGGCGCCGTTGGGGCCGAGGAGGGCCACGACGGTCGAGGGCGGGACCTTCAGGCTGACATCGCGCAGCACGGTCGTCGATCCGTAGCCGGCGGTGACACCGTCGATCTCGAACATCAGATCACCCCTGCGGCATGTTCGGCGGCCTGGAGGCCCTCTTCGGACCCGAGGTAGGCGGCCCGGACCATCGGGCTCGCCTGCACCTCCGGAGCGGTGCCCTCGAAGATCGGCTTGCCGAAGTCGAGGACGTAGAGGTAGTCGCAGACGGCCATCACCAGCGCCATGTCGTGCTCGACGAGGAGGATCCCGACCCCGCGCTCGTCGACGAGCCTGCGCAGGATGCCGCCGAGATGCTCGGACTCGGCATGGTCGAGGCCCGACGACACCTCGTCGAGGAGCAGCATGCGGAACCCGCCGGCCAGCACCCGGGCCAGCTCGACCAGGCGGCGCTGACCGGTGGACAGCGTCTCCACCGGCTGATGGGCCAGGTCGGTGATACCGCAGGCGCCGAGCGCCTCGTCGGTGGCGGCCCGCACGGCCTGGCGCTGCGCCGGGCTGGCCAGGAACTGCCGCAGCGGGTTGCTGCCGCCCAGGCCCGCCTCGCGGCCGAGGGCGACGTTCTCGGCCACGGTCATCGAAGTGAACAGCTCCATCCGCTGGAACGTGCGGCCGAGCCCCCGCCGGGCCCGGCGGGCGGGGCCGAGGCGGGTGACGTCGGAATCGAACAGAAGAACCTGACCGCTCGCCGGGCGGAGCAGGCCGCTGCAGGCGTTGAAGGTGGTGGTCTTGCCGGCGCCGTTGGGCCCGATCAGCCCGGTCAGGCGGCCCATCGGGGCCGACAGCGTGACCCCGGCCACGGCCACATTGCCGCCGTAGCGGACACTGAGGTCGCGGACTTCGAGACCGGCGGTCACGCCTCCACCATCCCCTCGAGCCGGGCGGTGACGGGCCCGCGTCCCCGCCGCTCCTCGGAGGCCGTCGCCGCCGAGGCCAGCCGGCTCCGGAACCGGGCGGCGATCGATCCCCAGTCGACCCGGCCGTCGGACACGACGGCGGCCAGGAGGGCGGCCAGCCCGAACAGCATCGACTGGACCTCGAACGTGACCGAGCTCAGGTAGGCGGGGATGACCACCAGGAGGGCGGCGGCCACGAAGGCCGACGTCACGAACCCGGCCACCGTGGCG
>DASYFF010000239.1:0-7792 GCA_036498605.1 Acidimicrobiia bacterium
GCTGTACAGGGTTTTGCAGACACCCGACGACGAGGGCGAAGACCCCTCCTGACCTGGGCTTTCGCCCCCACCGCATTGGTCGGTGACACGAGCGCGACACGGGCGAGAGGTCAGTCCGCGAAGTACGCCGCCTCGATGTCACTCATCTTCTGGAAGAGCCGGTGGGGGTGATCCGGCACGGCGACGAAGCCGAAGCGCTCGTAGAACGCCACGGCCTCGGCGTCGATGGCATCCACGACGACCACTCGCACGGCGACCTTGCGGCTCGCCTCGACGATCCGGCTGAAGACGTCGGCCAGAAGTTGCGCCCCGAACCCCTGACCATGAAGACCCCGGTCCAGGGCCAGGCGGGCCAGGAGCACCGACGGGACGCGATCGGGTCCACCTCGCCCCAGCCGCTTTGGCAGATCGGTCTTGGCCACCTCGTGCGCCGCCAGCGTGTAGTAGGCCACGACCACGCCGTCGCCGGCGTGCCAGACGAACGTGCGCCCGGTCCGGTTGGCAGCAGCATGCCGGGCGAACTCCCTCAGCCACCGGTCCAGCTCCGGTTTGCCGCTGTCGAAGCCCGAGAGGTCGTGGCCGTCGCCGAGTTCCTCGGAGACGAACCTCAACGCTCCCGAGCCTGCTTCACCACCGGCCGCTTCCGCGCCTCTTTGAACGCCCGGGCCAGCCGAGCATTCGGCCGCGGCGGCTCATCGAGGGCCTCCCACAGCGCGTCGAAAAAGTCCGCCGGCACCACCGTCACATGCGCCGACGCGATGATCTCCTCGGCCCGCTCCGACGCGGCGTCGAGCATGAAGTCGGTCAGAGAAAGACCTGCCAGCTTCGCCGCGTACCGGATCCGCTGCTCCCGCTCCGGCTCCGCTCGCAGCTCGATGCGTTCCGTCCTCGCCACGTTGGGCCACCTCCTGTACGGCAAGTGTACGGCACCCGCCCCAACAGGACAAGTGGCAGACCCCGGCCACTGCCGACCGCCGTCCGGTATCGCTTGTTACGGGCGGTTCCTTCGGTATCGTTCCGGCGCTCATCGCCGGCATTTCCGGAAGGTCCTAGCGTGAAGATCGAGTCGCGGTGGCGACGGTCGTCTGTTGGCGCTCAGCTGCAGTCACCCTGTGGCTGGCGAGATCGCCGAGCGGCTTCGAGCGGACTAATAGAAGAGCTCCGGTGCCGCCAGGTCGTGGACCTTGACGATCGGTTTGCGAGCTCGGCGCGGCTACTCGCCGGGCAGTAGGCCCTGCTTACTGTCCAGGGCGGTGTCTGGGGTCCGCGCTTGGGAATGATCGCTCCCTGTAGAACGCGACAAATCTTCCTTATGAATAATCCCATAGCGTCAGTCCTGAGTAATTCCTGAGGAATCGCAAGCGGTCGGGACGGGCGGGCTCAGGCGGCCGATGAGGTGGTGGCGTCGTGCCAGGTGCGGTACCCGCCGTCCAAGTTCCATACGTGGCGGCCGAGTTGGGTGAGGATGCGAGCGGCCGTGTGGGCCCGCTGTCCCACCTGGCAGTGCACGACGACAGGGCCGTCAGGGATCTCGCCGGCCCGGTCCCGGAGCTCGTCGAGCGGGATGTTGAGGGCACCGGGAATTGCGCCGGCGGCGTGCTCGTCGGTCTGGCGGACGTCCACCAGCGTCGTTCCGGCCGTGATCAGGTCGTCGAGCTCGTGCCACTGCACGGTTCGGGCCGCGGCGGTGCGCAGGTTGTCGGCGATGTATCCGAGCATGTTGACCGGGTCCTTGGCCGAGCCGTATTGCGGCGCGTAAGCCAGCTCCAGGTCCATCAATCGCGACGCCGGGATGCCGCCCGCCATCGCCGTGGCCAGAACGTCGATCCGTTTGTCGACACCGTCACGGCCGACGGCCTGCGCCCCAAGGATGCGGTCGGTTTCCGGATCGATCAAGAGCTTGAGGGACAGCGCCGCCGCGCCCGGGTAGTAGCCGGCGTGGGCCAGCGGGTGGGTGTGCACCACACGGAACGGGCGGCCGGCGGCCCGGAGGCGCTTCTCGCTCCATCCCGTCATTGCCGCGGTGATCCGGAACACACCGACGACCGCCGTCGCCAGCGCCGGGGGGTCCTGGGCGGGCAGGCCGGCGATCACGTCGGCCACCACCCGGCCCTGGCGGTTGGCTAGCTGCGCCAGGGCCACGAGGCCGGCTTGCCCGGACAGCGCGTCGCGCTTCTCCACCACGTCGCCGATGGCGTAGACGTGCCGGGCCGAGGTCCGGAACCTCTGGTCGACCACGATGCCACCGCTCGACCCGACGTCCAGGCCGGCGTCGCGGGCGAGGCGGCTCGTGGGGCGGACGCCGATCGCCACGACGACGGCGTCGGCGGGCAGGACGCGGCCGTCCCGCAATGTGACCGTGTCGGGATCGATGCGGACGACCTCGGCGCCCAGCGCCAGCCGGATCCCGTTGTCGCGCAGTTCTTGCGCCACCGGCGCGGCCATCTCGCCGTCGAGCGGCGACAGCACCTGTTCCATCCGCTCCACCACGGTGGTGGCAAGACCCCGGCGGACGAGGTTCTCGGCCACCTCGACGCCGACGAATCCGGCACCGACCACGACGGCCGAGCGGGCCCGGCCGGCTTCCTCCATCAAACGGTCCACATCGGACACGTCACGAAGGACCAGCGCCCGTTCGACCCCCGGCAGGTCGGGTACCACCGGCGTGGCCCCGGTGCTGAGGACGAGCTCGTCGAACGACTCGAGGTACTCCCGACCGGAGGCCAGGTCACGTACCGATACCGAGCGGCCCGCCGGGTCGATGGCGACCACCTCATGCCGCACCCGGACGTCAAGGTGGAAGCGCGAGGCCAGGGAGGCGGGGGTCTGCAACAGCAACGTCTCGCGCTGCTGGATCACGCCGCCGAGGTAGTACGGCAAGCCGCAGTTGGCGAACGACACGTGCTCGCCGCGCTCCAGCACGACGATCTCCGCCGACTCCACCAGCCGGCGCAACCGGGTCGCGGCCGACATCCCGCCGGCGACACCACCGACGATCACGACCTTCATCTCGCACCTCTCTCTAAACACTTGTACGGCCGGGCGGTCCGACGGGACTCGGGAGAGGGATGGCGACGGGCAGGGTCGTTCCCCTCCCCGGGGGGCTGGTGATCGTCAGCGTTCCGCCGAGGGCTTCGACGCGGTCGCCGAGTCCGTTGAGTCCCGCGCCCCCGCCGGGCAGTGCTCCTCCGATGCCGTCGTCGCCGATCTCGAGACACACAACGGCGTCGTCGTGCGTCTCGAGCCGAATCCGAACCACGCCGGCCCGGGCGTGCTTGGCGACATTGGCGAGCGCTTCGGCAACGACGTAATACACGGCAAGCCCCACGGGTTCGGGCAGCTGCGCAGCGACGCAGACGTGCACCTCGACCGGGACGGGCGAACGACGGGCGAGAGCCCGGACAGCGGGCCCGACGCCGCTGCGGAGGATCGGCGGGTGAATGGCCCGGGCGAGGTCCTGCAGATCGGCCACTGCCTCGGCCAGCTTGTCCACCACACGAGCCAACTGCGCTTTGACGTCGGCGAGTTCGGAGGGAACTGATGCTTGGACGGCGCGCAAGTCGAGGGCGAGGGACACGAGCCGCTGTTGCGCGCCGTCGTGAAGATCACGGGCGATCCGACCGCGGGCCTCGTCGGCGGCGGCGATGATCCGGGCGCGGCAGCCGGCGTCCTCGTCACGCGCCCTCCTTCGCCGCCCCAACCAGAACATCTCGTTGGGGATATGCGGTTTCCACCCACGTCGGTGCACCGAGACCGCCGCCTTCAATGGGAGAACCGCACGGCGGGGAGCAGCCGATCGAGCCAGCGGGGCCGGTGCCAGATGCAGTGGTGCCCGATCCGGAGGATGACGGGAAGCAGGACGAGCCGAACGACGATGGCGTCGAAGGCGACAGCCAGGGCCAGGATGATGCCCATCTCCTTCGGCGCCAGCGGACCGGAGAGAGCGAACGTGAGGAAGACCGCGACCATGATGGCGGCGGCGGAGACGACGACCCGACCGGACGACCGGACGGAGCTGAGCATGGCGTGCTCGGGATCGCCGTGCGTCTCGTAGTGCTCCTTCGCCGCCGAGAGGAGGAAGAGCGTGTAGTCCATGGCCACGCCGAAGACCATGGCGCCGAAGAACAGTGGTGCCCAGGCGTCGACGAAGCCCTGGGGAGTGAAGCCCAGGAGCCCCGAGAGGTGCCCGTCCTGGAAGATGAGGCGGGCGACGCCGAACGCCGCGGCCACCGACAGGCCGGTGACGAGGACGCCGGCGGCGGCGAGCAAGGGGGCGCCGAGTGCCACCAGGAGCAGCAGGAATCCCATCAGCAGGAGCAGCGTGAAGACCAACGGCGTCCGGGATGACAGCGCCCGCTGGAGGTCGTGGTTCTCGGCCGCCGCTCCGCCGACCAGGGTCCCGGCCGGGAGGGTCCGGCGGATCCAGTCGATGGTCGCACCGGTGGCCACGGCGGAGGGACCGGTCGCTGGCATGACCTGGTTCATGACGTAGCCGCCGCGGGCCGGACCGGGGATGGTGGCGGCGACGGCGGCGGTGTGGGCCAACGTCGCCAGGGCCTGGGCCTGGGCCCGCTCGGGCACCAGCACCTGGAGGGTGCCGGGAGCGCCGGGGCCGAAGGCGGCGGTGACGTGGTCGTAGCCGACCCGGGCGTTGGCCGATGGGGGCACGATCGTGATCGAGGGCATGTTGGTGCGCAGTCCCACGGCCGGGGCGGCGGCGGCGAGGAGGACGGCCAACCCGGCGGCGGCGCCGAACCCGGGGTGGCGCCACAGCCACCGGCCCCAGGCGTGCAGCCGACGGTCGAGGCCACTGTCGTGGCCGGCCGGGGCGGCGGAGCGGTGGAGGCGCAGCCGCCCGGCGTTGATGCGATGCCCGAGCCGGCCGAGGGCCGCCGGCAGGAGGGTGAGGGTGGCGGCCAGCACGGCGGTGACGGCCAGCATGATGCCGAGCGCCATCGACCGGAAGGCCGGGCTCGGCACGAACAGGATGGCGGCCAGCGAGGCCAGCACCGTCAGCGCCGAGAAGGCGACGGCCTTGCCGGCGGTGTCCAGTGTCTCGGCCACCGCCGGCACGACGGCCGCCGCTTCGCCGACCTCGGCCGAACGCCGGCTGAGCGCGGCCCGGAAGCGGATGACAACGAAGAGGGCGTAGTCGATCCCGAGCGCCAGGGCGAACATCAGGGCGAAGTTGAGCGCCCAGATCGACACCGGCGCGAGCGCGGTGGCCAGCACCAGGCCGCCGGCGGCGACCAGGAGCCCGGCGAGGGTCAGCATGAGCGGCAGTCCGGCGGCGATGACACTGCCGAAGGCGACGACGAGGATCATCAGCGTCACCGGCCAGGACAGCATCTCCGACCGCATCATGGCGGTGTGGTTGGCCGAGTTGAAGTTCGCCCACAGGGCGCTGTCGCCGGTGAGGGCGACGGAGACACCGGATCCGGAGAGCCGGCCGAGCGGCTTGGCCAGTTTCTCGGCCGCCCGCACCATGTCGTTGGTGTCGGCCGCCGCTCCTGCGGTGACGACGCCGGTGCGGCCGTCGGGCGAGATCGACAGGCCAGGGGACGGCGGGACGACCACCGAGACGCGGTGGTCGGCCCGGAGCCGGGCCGTAACCTGCGCGATCACACGTTGCGCGTTCGGGTCGTCGGCCAATGGCTGCTTGGCATCGGTCACGACGACCTGCAGCGCGCTGGATCCGAGGCCCCCGAAGTCCCGGGCGATGACGTTGCGGGCGGCGACCGACTGGCTCGTCGAATCCTCCCATCCCGCTCCGGCCAGGGCGCTCTCCACCCTGGGTGCGAACACCCCGAAGACGAGCAGCACGACCGCCCATCCGAGGAGGACCCTCCGGAGGTGGGTGGCGGTCCAAGACCCCAGCCGGGCCAGTGGACCGGCCGGTCGCGGCCCGGAGGGTGCAGCCGGGTGGGACCCGGCCGGGGCACGGCAGATCGTCAATGAGGTCACCGGCAGTACGTCCTTTCCTTCTGGGTGTCAGACCGGGAGCTCTCCAGGGTCTCCGGCTGGAGCCAGCGGAGTCGTTCCACGTCCCCTTGGAGCTCGAGGCGGCGCCAGAGGACGGGGTTGTCGGTGGACTGGCTGGTGTGATGCGAGATGGCGGCGAGTTGGCGGTTTCGGTCGACGGGCAGAACGATGTCGATCTCGGCGTCGGCTCGGCCGACGAACGCCGTTTCGAACTCGGCGTTGAGGGCGCGGCCGACGTCGGTGGGCAGCGCCCAGGCGAGGACCGCGTATCCGTTCTCGGCGGCGGCCGCCAGGGCGGCCTCGGTGGCCCTCTGGTGGTCGGGATGGCCCGTGATACCGCCGAGGTCAAAGACCAGCAGGGTGTCGGCCCCTACCGTTCCGGCCAGGCGATGAACGTGGCCGGCCAGCTCCTCCAGAGGCTCGCCGCCCAAGCGACCGTCGGCGTAGGTGAGGAGCTCGGTGCGGCGCACATCGAGAGCGGCCGCGGCGGCGGCCAGCTCCCGGGAACGTACGGCGGCCAGAGCACCGGGGCCGGCGTGGAGCGTCGAAGCCTCGCCTCGGGTGAAACACAAGACGGATACCGGGATGCCGGCCTCCGTCAGGGCGGCGACGATCCCCCCCAGCCCGAAGGATTCGTCGTCGGGGTGGGCGCACACGGCGAGCACCCCGTTTGTCGTCGGCAAGGACGATCGGACCGCAACCGGAATAGCAGCCGCAGGAGTCATCTGATGTTCCGTTCGTTCAATCACGGCAATCTCCAATGAAGGCCGCTCTCATCGGTCGGGTGGGGCCGAACGCAGTCGGCCAGGCCGCCCGGCAGCTCCTCGGTCGGATGCCGGCGAACCGAGGCGGTCCAGGGCGCCCGGCACACGCTGGTCGCCGCTCGGCGGGTTTCTCGGCCCTGGAGGCGACCACTTCGGCGGACATGGTTGGTACGGCGGCGGGCATCGGACGTACTCCCTTGTGCGAGCGGGGCGGCAGCGCGCGGACGGAGACCGCGGCGTGGTGGAGCAGACGGAGTCAGGCGGCGAGGTGGGCGATGAACCCGACCCCGAAGAGGGTCAGCAGCCACCCAAAGGCAGCCCGGGCGGCGGAGCCCGAAGGCCACGACGAACAACGGGACCAGCAGGAACCCGCCGCCGTTGGCCAGCACCCCTGTCAGGACTCCGACGATGAAGGCGGCCGCCGCCACGAGACCGACGCGCTGGCGGCGCCTTGCCGCCCGAATCGGCGCCCCGGCCGGATCGGGCAGCACCACCCGCAACCCCGCCGCCACCAACACGACGCCAGACAGCGCCAGGAGCCGGAACCCGCCCAGCACCTCCGACACCAAGGTGCCCAGCATTGCGCCGGGGAGGCCCCCGGCCACCGACCACCACGCCGTGCGCCGGTCGAGGTTCCCGGCCCGCAGGTGCCGGCGGGCACCGGCCACCGCGGCCGGGACCAGTGCCGGCAACGGGGAACCGACGGCCAGCATGCCCGGCACGCCCAGCAGCGACAGGACTGGCGTGGCGAAGGCCGACCAGCCCGCTCCGAAGAGGCCGAACACGACCCCGACACCAAGTCCCTCCAAGAGCAGTCCGAGGGGGTTCACGCTTCCGATCTTCCTCGACCGGACTTCAGAAGTCTAAGGAATCAAACTCCTGATGCGCATAACATCAGGTTATGGATATCAGGCGTTTGGAGCTGTTCGTGGCAGTGGTCGACAATGGCACGTTCACCCGGGCCGCGGCCGCGAGCTATGTCTCGCAGCCTGGCTTGTCGAAGGCGGTCCGCGAGCTCGAGCGGGAAGTCGGGGCGGTCCTCTTCG
>DASYFF010000240.1:0-10078 GCA_036498605.1 Acidimicrobiia bacterium
CGACGTGTGCGCCTTCTTCCCCGAGCTGACGGTCGTGATGCAGCACGGCGGCGAGCCGTGGGTCGACCTGTGCGTCAAGCTCATGCTCAAGTGGCCCAACCTCCACTACATGACGTCGGCCTTCGCCCCGAAGCACATCCCTGAAGCGATCATCCGCTACGCCAACACCCGGGGCGCGGACAAGATCATGTTCGCCAGCGACTACCCGCTCCTGGCCCTCGACCGCTGCCTGCGGGAGGCGGCCGAGCTCCCGTTCCGGGACCAGGCCCGGTTCGAGAAGTTCGTGGCCCGCAACGCCGAAGCCCTGTTCTTCCAGTGACGCCCGAGGAGCCGACCGTGACCCACAAGTACCGCGACTACGACCACTACGACCCCGAGACGCGGCTGGAGACCGTCCACGAGGTGTGGGACGACCTGCGCTCGCAGTGCCCGGTGGGCCGGAGCGACGCCCACGGCGGCGTCTGGGTCGTCACCGGCTACGAGGAGGCCCACGACGTCCTCCACCGGCCCGAGGTCTTCTCCTCCCATCCGGCGTCGTTCCCGCCCTTCCCGTCGCCGTCGAAGATGATGCCGGTCGAGATCGACCCGCCCGACCACGCCCGCTACCGGGCGCTGCTGGCCCCGCCCTTCTCGGTGAAACGGGCCGAGAGCTACGCCGAGCCGCTGCGGGTGACGGTGAACAACCTGATCGACGAGTTCATCGAGGCGGGCGAGGCCGACCTCTACCAGGCGCTGGCGCTGCGCCTCCCGGCGGCGCTGGCCACCATCATGCTCGGCACCCCGGCCGACGACGCCGACAAGCTGCAGCACTGGGTCGACACGGTCGTCCACGAGGTGGCCCGGGACTTCGACGCCGCCTTCGAGGCCGTGCGGTGCATCTTCGAGTACTTCTGGGATCTCATCGAGGCCCGCCAGGCCGACCCGTCGGGCGACGACCTCGTGTCGGTCCTCCTCCGGGGGGAGATCAACGCCGGGAAGCTCAACGAGGAGGAGCTGCTCGGCTTCTGCTTCTTCCTCCTGCTGGCCAGCCTCGACACCACGCAGAAGGTGATCGGGTCGATGTTCTGGCACCTGGCCACCGATCCGGCGCTGCGCGGGCGGATCGCCGCCGACCCCTCGCTCACGCCGGGGGCGGTGGAGGAGTTCCTGCGCCGGTGGGGCTCGGTCATCAACACCCGCAAGGCCACCCGGGACACCGAGGTCGGCGGCTGCCCGATCAAAGAGGGCGACCAGCTCCTCGTCCTCCTCGCCGCCGCCAACCGCGACGGGCGGGAGTTCCCCGACCCCACCGGGTTCGCGATCGACCGCAGCCCGAACCGGCACCTCACCTTCGGGTCAGGGATCCACCGCTGCCTCGGCGCCCACATCGCCCGGGTCGAGCTGCGGGTCCTCCTCGACGAGTTCCTCCGCCGCATCCCCGACTTCGAGATCACCGATCCGGCGCTCGTCGAGTGGTCCAACGGCCACGTTCAGGGGGTCGTGCGGCTCCCCGTCCGCTTCCCCGCCGGAGCGCGGTTGCGGTAGCCGTCGAGGAACAGCGCGGTGAAGGTCTCGGCGATCTCCCGGGCCGAGCCCGTCGACCCCGGCTTGTACCAGCGGTGGGTCCAGTTGATCATCCCGAACAGCGCCATGGCCGAGATGTGGTTGGGGAGATCGGAGCGGAACGACCCGTCGGCCCGGCCGTCCTCCAGGATCTGGACGACGATCTCCTCGAACCGGCGCGTCTTGGCGATCACCTCGCGGGCCCAGTCGTTCTTCTGGCGGGCGATGCGGGCCAGGTCCTCCACGTAGACGAACATGTGGGGGTAGTGGCGGTCGAAGCTCAGGATCATGTGCTCGATCAGCGCTTCGATCTTCTCCACCGGGGTGCCGGCCTGGGCCAGCACAGACTCGGCGGCGGCGACGTTCTCCTCCAGGACCTGGCGGACGATCTCGTGGAGGAGCTCCTCCTTGCTGCCCACGTAGTAGTACAGCGAGGCCCGGTCGGTCTTGAGGCGGGCGGCGATGTCGTTGAGGGTGGCGGCCTCGAAGCCCTTCTCCCGGAACACCTTGGCCGCCACCCTGACGATCTCCTGGCGGCGGGTGCGGTAGCTCTCGCCACCGTCTTCCAGCGCGGCCTTCCTGCGACCTGCGATCCCACTGGCCAAGGATCCCGCCTCCTCCATGCGAACGTTGACGTGGAAGCCTACCGAACGCTGCCGGGGCCCCTGCGGGACTCCATTTTTCCACATTAGCGTTGACTGTGCGAGCCCGGTCCTTTACGCTCGGCTCCATGCCCACTTTGCCGACCCCTCCCGTCAGCACGCCCGTCAGCAGCGCCGGGCAGGCGGTCATGACGATCGGCGTCGCCGTCGGGTTCGCGCTCATCGTCGTGGCCTGTGTCCGCCTCGGCCGCCGGTGGTCGACGCCGGTCCCGGCGCTGGTGGTGGCCGGCGCCCTGTTCACCGGGTTCTACGAGCCGCTGGAGAACGTGGCGGCCAACATGTGGTACTACCGGCCGGGGCAGGTCCGCTTCTTCGACGCCTTCGGTCACAGCCTGCCGGTGTGGGTCTTCTTCTCCTACGGCGCTTTCTTCGGCGGCTTCGGGCTGATCGCCTGGTGGCTGGCCGAGCGGGGCTCGCCCCGTCGCCACCTCGTGCGCTTCGTGCTCTTCATGTGGGTCTTCGCCGTCGTCACCGAGATCGTCGGCACGCAGCTCAACACCTACGAGTACTACGGCCGCGCCCCGTTCCGGGTGGCGGGCTTCCCGGTGTGGGTCTCGCTGTCCAACGCCGCCATCTGCACCACGATCGGCGTGGTCGCCGCCCGGCTGCGGCGGGTGCTGAAGGGCCGCCAGCTGCTGACGCTGCTGTGCCTGAGCCCCTTCGTCATCACCGTCGGTCTCGTGGGGACGGGCTTCCCGACGCTGGTGGCCCTCAACACGGTCGACCCGCCGATGTGGTTCCTCAACGGTGCGGCCATCGTGTCGATGATCATGGCCGGCGTCATGGCCTGGGGGGCCACGCAGCTCGTCCCCGTCGACGGGCTGGCCCCGGCCGGCGCCACCGCCGCCGAGCCGGCCGCCCCGGTGGCGACCCCGACCGGCGTCGTACGGCGCGAGGCCCTCACCTCCCGATGATGAACCTGGCCGATCTGGCCACCAAGACGGCCCGCCGCACGCCGCACGCCCCGGCGCTGATCGACCCGGCCCGGGGCCGGTCCCGCTCCTTCGGAGAGCTCGACCGGCGCACGACCCTGCTGGGCCTGGCGCTCGAGGGGCGGCGGGTGGCGGCGCTGTCCCGCAACTCGCTGGAGCTGTTCGAGCTGTACCTGGCCTGCGCCCGCAGCGGCTCGCTCCTCTTCCCCCTCAACTGGCGCTTCTCGCCGCCGCAGGTGAAGGCGGCGCTGGAGGACGCCGAACCCGCCGTCGTGTTCTACGAGGCGGCCTTCCGGGGCGTCGTCGACGAGATCCGGTCCGATGTCAAGGTCGAGACGTGGATCGAGTGGTCGTCGGCCGGCCCCGGCGGCGACTCGGAGTACGACTCGCTGCTGGCCGACGTCGAGCGCTCGGCGGCCGGCCTCGCCCTGCCCGAACCGGCGCAGCTGTTGCACCAGCCCTACCTGGCGATCTCCACCGGCGGCACCACCGGCATCCCCAAGAGCGCCGTCCACACGCAGCACTCCTACGGCGCCTGCGCCCTCAACTACCTGGCCGCGGCCCGGATCGCCGAGCGCGACGTGTACCTCATGCTGGGCCAGATGTTCCACGTCGTGGCCTACATGCCGCTGGCCTACCTGGCCCTGGGGCGGCCGGTGGTCCTGGTGACCGACTTCGACGCCGACGCCTGCGTCGACATCATCCACGCCGAGCAGGTCTCGGGCTTCTTCGCCATCGCCACCATGCTGCCCCGCCTCATCGCCGCCGTCCGGGCCGACGGGCGGGCCGTCCCCTCCGTCCGCCAGGTGGAGTACGGCGGAGCGCCGATGGGGGAGGAGGTCATCCGCGACGCGGCGGTGACCTTCGACGCCGATCTCATCCAGGCCTGGGGGATGACCGAGCTCGGCCCCGGCACCTACCTCGGCCCCGAGGCCCACCGCCGGGCCCTGGCCGGGGAGCGGCCCGAGCTGCTCCGCTCCTGCGGGCGCGCCGCGCTGTTCAGCACCGTCGCCGTCCTCGACGAGGCCGGCGAGCCGGTCCCGCAGGACTCGACGACGTTCGGGGAGATCTGCCACCGGGGGCCCAACACCATGTGGGGCTACTGGAACAGGCCGGAGGAGACGGGCGAGCTGCTCCGGGGCGGATGGCTGCACACCGGCGACGGCGGCACCTGGGACGAAGAGGGCCACATCTTCATCGTCGACCGCATCAAGAGCATGATCATCTCCGGCGGGGAGAATATCTTCCCCGGCGAGATCGAGCGGGCCCTCGGCAACCACCCCGGCATCGCCGAAGTCGTCGTCGTCGGCGTGCCCGACCCCGAATGGGGCGAAGTGGTGAAAGCCGTCGTCGTCCCGGCCCCCGCCGCCCACCTCACCGAGGCCGACGTCAGCCGCTTCGTCGAGGCCGAGCTCGGCTCCTACAAGAAGCCCCGCATCGTGGAGTTCGTCGCCGAGCTCCCGATGACCCCCACCGGCAAGATCAATCGCAAGCTCCTGCAGGAGGTCCGCTGAGTTGCCCGCCGACGCCATCGCCGAGCTGACCGACCGCACCGGCCGCCTGGTCGATTTCGCCGCCGGCGTGGCCTACGACGACCTGCCGGAGAACGTCGTCGCCTCGGCCAAGCTGTTCACGCTGGAATGCGTCGGGCACATGGTGGCCGGGCTGTCCGCCCCCGTGGGGCGGATCGTGGCCGGCTACGTGCAGGGCATGGAGGGCAGGGCCGAGGCGTCGGTGCTCGGCGCCGGATTCGGCGCGCCGGTGGCGGAAGCCGCTTACGTCAACGGCACCACGGCCCACGCCGACGAGCTCGAGGCCTACGGGACGGTGGCCGGCACGGGGCTCGTCCCGCCGATCGCCGCCGGGCTGGCCGTGGGGGAGTGGCGCGGCCGGCCGGGGCGGGACTACGTGGCGGCGCTGGCCGCCGGCGTCGAGGTCCAGGGCCGGCTCGGCCTGGCCGGCCTCGGCGCTCCCGACCGCGGGTTCATGGGCTTCTCCCTGGTCGGCCCGGCCGGGGCCGGCATCACCGCCGGTCGCCTCCTCGACCTCACGCCCTTGCAACTGCGCCACACCATAGGCGTCGCCCTCCCGCTCGGCGGCGGCAGCCTGCGGGGCTGCGGCTACATGTCCCACGTCCACGAGGCCGGCGTCCCGGCCCGGATCGGCGTGTGGGCCGCATCCCTTGTTGCACAGGGGTTCACGGGCTGCCCCGACTACCTCGACGGCTCGTTCTCCTGGGGCGAGCAGTTCGCCTCCGGCGGCCGGGGCTACCACCCGGAGAAACTCACCGAGGGCCTCGGCGCGCCGTTCTTCCTCGACGCCCCCGGCTCGGCGCCCAAGCTCTACGGCTCCTGCGGCGCGACCCACCAGTCGGTCCAGGGCCTCATCGACCTCATCGAGTCGCACGGGCTGGCCGTCGACGACATCGCCGCCGTTCGCCTCCTGGTGCCGCCGTTCGCCCACCGGGTGGCCGGCTTCGACGACCCGCAGAACGCGGAGCAGGCCAAGTTCTCGATCGTGCACTCGGTGGCCGGGATCCTCGTCGAGGGCGTCCCCGAGCTGCCCTACAAGGCGGCCTTCACGGACGAGGCGGCCACCGACCCCCGCTACGTCGCGGCCCGGGACCGGGTCGACCTGGTCATCGACGAGTCCCGGCCCAACGTGCGGGGCTTCGACGCCCAGCGCGTCGAGGTGCAGCTGCGCGACGGGCGGTGCATTTCGACCACGGTGGAGGGGCTGGGCGTGCGGGGACGCGACGCGGCGCCGCTCAGCGTCGACGAGCGGATCGACGTGTTTCGCAACACTGTGCGACCCTCGATCGACAAGGACCGGGCCGAGCAGGTCATCGACATCGTGATGCATCTCGAGCGTCACTCCGTCACCGAGATCGCCCGGGTCCTCGCCGATGGCTGAGGCAGGAGGCGGCGCCGTGTCGGACATGAACATCACGCTGCGCAAGGTCGACATCGACTTCTCCGACGCCACGGTGCACTGGAACCCGGACTGCCCCGAGTTCAGTCACGTCTTCAACGCCTTCTCGGTGGTGGCCCCCTGCGTCGAGCCCTACCTGATCAAGGTGATCCGCCAGGTGAAGGACAAGCTCCCCGAGTCGGAGGCGGAGTTCAAGCGGGAGCTCGAACTGTTCAACGCCCAGGAGGGCCGGCACTACAAGGTGCACACCAAGTTCAACGTCCTCCTGGCCGAAGCGGGCTACCCGGTCGGGCCGGCCGAGGAGCGGCTCAAGGCCGACTACCGGCGGTTCCTGGAGACGAAGGATCTCAAGTTCCTCGTCGCCTACGCCGAGGGGTTCGAGACGCTCGGCCCGGTGCTTTCCGGCTTCTTCTTCGACCGTTCCCCGGAACTGATGAAGCGCTGGCACGAGCCCTCGATCTTCCTCTGGCTGTGGCATGTCGCCGAGGAGTACGAGCACCGCCACGTCGTGAACCGGTGCTGGAGGATCCTCTTCAACGACGCCTACTGGTCCCGGATCTACGGTCTCTGGTACTGCCTGATCCACCTCTTCACCTTCGTGCTGGTCGAGAGCAACCGGATGATCAACCATGACCTGGCCACCGGCCGGGTGAAGGGCCGGATCCGGGCCCGCTGGGCCTACGGGAAGGCGCTCGGCGGCCTGATGGCCTACGCCCTGCCCCGCATCGTGTTCGTGGCCTGCCGGCCGTCCTACGATCCCTCGAAGCTCCCGCCGCTCGAGAAGGCGATGGCGATCCTGGCCGAGACGTCGAAGCGCTACGGGATCCTGGAACCGGCCTGATGCCGACGTGGCTCGAGGTCGTATCGCCGACGACCGAAGAGGTCATCGGCCGGGTGCCGGAGGCCGGTGCCGCCGACGTCGACCGGGCGGTGGCCGCCGCCCGCGCCGCCTTCGACACCGGGCCGTGGCCCCGGCTGTCGTTCGACGAGCGGGCCCGGGGCCTCGAACGGTTCCTGGCCTGCTTCGAACGGCGCGCCGCTGAAGCCGTCGACCTCCAGATCGACGAGATGGGTGGCGTCCGCAAGTTCCTCGGTCCCGCCACCCTCGGGGCGACGCCGTTCCTGACCCGGATGATCGCCGACGGGCGCACGATCCCGTTCCGGGAGGTGCGCGACGGCGTGGCCGGCCCGGTCGTCGTGCTCCGGGAACCGCTCGGCGTCGTGGCCGGGATCGTGCCCTGGAACGCGCCGGTCATGGCCGCCCTGACCAAGATCCTGCCCGCCCTGCTGATGGGCTGCCCGATCCTGCTCAAGCCGGCCCCGGAGTCGCCGCTGTCGGCCTTGGTCCTGGCCGAGACGTTCGACGAGGCCGGGCTTCCCCCCGGGCTGCTCAGCGTCCTGCCCGGCGGTGTGGCCACGGGAGAGGCGCTCGTGGCCCATCCTGGCGTCGACATGGTCAGCTTCACCGGCAGCACCGCCGCCGGCCAGCGGATCGCCGCCACCTGCGGCGCCCAGGTGAAGCCCGCCGCACTGGAGCTCGGCGGCAAGTCCGCCGCCATCATCCTCGACGACGCCGATCTCGGCCGCTACCTCCCCTCCGTCATCGACAACGCCCTGCGCAACACCGGCCAGGTCTGCGTCGCCACCACCCGGATCCTCGTTCCCCGCACCCGCCACGACGAGATCGTCGACCGCCTCGTCGACGCCGTGGCGGCCATGACGGTCGGCGATCCCCACGACCAGCGGACCGACTTCGGCCCGCTGGCCTCCGTCCGGCAGCGGGTACGGGTCGAGGGCTACGTCGCCACCGGCCGCTACGAGGGGGCGAAGGTCGTCCTCGGCGGCGGCCGGCCGGCCGGCCTCGACCGGGGGTGGTACGTCGAGCCGACCATCTTCGTCAACGTCGACCCGGCGATGGCCATCGCCCGGCAGGAGATCTTCGGGCCCGTCCTCGCCGTCCTGGCCTACGACGGCGACGACGAGGCACTGGCCATCGCCAACGACTCCGACTACGGCCTCGGCGGTGCGGTGTACTCGTCCGACCCCGACCGGGCCCTGACCGTCGCCGCCCGCATCCGCACGGGCACCTGCCAGATCAACGACGGCCTCCCCGCCGGCGGCGGCGGCCCCTTCGGGGGCTACAAGCAGTCCGGCCTCGGCCGGGAGCGGGGCCCCGAAGGCCTGGAGTCCTTCCTGGAGCTCAAGTCCGTCGCCTTCCCCGCCGGCACCCGGGCCCCGGCCGCACCCTGAACCGGCTCTCCAGGGTGCCGGCGGTTACTGCAGATACCCCATGTAGCACCCGCCGATCTCCTCGAAGTCCAGCGACCGGTAGAGGGCGATGGCGGCGGCGTTGTCGTCGTCGACGACGAGGTGCACGGCGGGCCGCTCCTGGAGGATTTCGGCCACCAGAAAGGCGGTCAGCCGCTTGGCCCGGCCCCGCCCGCGTTGCTCCGGGTCGGTCCAGGTTCCGCCGATGGTGGCGTACTGGGCGGTGTCGGCGCTCCGCTTGACCACGGCGACGATGCGGCCGTCTTCTTCGAGGACAGCGACCGCCCGGCGACCGAGCACCGACTCCCAGTCGGGCGAGATGCTGGTGCGCCGCTCGGCGTTGTAGAGCGCCTGGTACCGCTCGAGCGCAGCACGGTCGGCCGGGTTCGCCCAGCGTCCCTCCCCGCCCCCCGGCGGTTTGCGGCAGGCCATGGCCAGGAGGTCGTGTTCGCGGACCGGTGCGACGGATCGGGCGCCGAGCAGCGGCCGGACCCAGGGCTTCACTTCGCCCGAGGTGGTGATCTTCGTCGGCCACCGGCGGGTTGACCCGGCGGCGCCGGCGACGCCGCCGACGAGATCGGCGGTGGCGTCGGGAGTGTCGGCTTCGAGGAACCACTGTCCGCCCGGTGACGACACCGAGACCCCGGCCAGGCTCGAATCGGCGCGGCGGGCGAGGTTGACGTCCGGCGCCCGGCTCGTGGCCGCCGCCCGAAGGGCGATCTCGGTGCCGAGGTTCTCGTGGGCGTGCTCGGCGAGCCAGCCCAGGGCCTCTTCGATCTCAGATGGCGGCGGAAGCTCGGGGCGGGTGACGGGAGTCACGTCCGGGGCGCCGCCGGCCGGGCGCGGCGGGAGGAGCAGCGCACGATGTCGAGGGCGAAGTCGCCGTAGATCCTGGCCACCTCCCCGGCGGCCAGCTGGCCCCGCTCGTTGAACCAGGCCGTGGCGTTGGCCGGCAGCTCGAGGATGGCGAAGGTGGCGGGGCGGGGGTGGGCGGTGCGGAAGCGGCCCTCGGCGCAGCCCCGGTCGACGATGGCCCGGATGCGGGTGGCGTAGGCGCCGCGCTTGGCGATGATGCGGCTCCGCCCCGGCTCCTCCAGGCTGCGGATCTCGGTGTTGCAGACGGTGATCTCGGCGGGGTGGCCGAGGAAGTCGAGCACGCCCGTCTCCGTCGCCCGGCGCAGCTGCTCGGCCACGTCGTCGACCCCGGCCAGCGCCTCGTCGAGGGCGGCGTGGGCCCGGTCCATGGCCCGGTCCATGATCACGACCAGCAGGTCCTGCTTGGACGGGATGTGGTTGTAGAGGTTGGGGGCCGACACGGCCAGTGCGCCGCCGATCTCCTTCATCGACGTGCCGCGGTAGCCCTGCCGGGCGAACAGCTCGCACGCCGCCGTGCGCACGGCGTCGGTCGACACCGACATTGACCGGGGCACGTCCACCTGCCTAGAGTCGGAACGGTTTCTGAATGAACGTTAATTCCGGAACGGGAGGCCGTCAATGACGAGTCGGGTGGGCGAACGGCCGGTGTCGGGGCGGTGGTTCGAGGACCTGCCGGTCGGGCTCACCGTCGACCACGTCGTCCGCCGGACGGTGACCGAGACCGACAACATCCTGTTCACCACCATGACGATGAACCCGGCGGCCCCCCACCTGGACTTCGACTACGCGGCCCAGACTGAGTTCGGCCGGCCGCTGGTCAACAGCATGTTCACGCTGGCGCTGGTCGTCGGGCTGTCCGTCTACGAG
>DASYFF010000241.1:0-24168 GCA_036498605.1 Acidimicrobiia bacterium
GTCGTGCGGGACCTGGCCGTCACCTGCGGCAAGCAGGTCCGCATCGAGATGGACGGGCGGGAGACCGAGCTCGACAAGACGATCATCGAGGCGATCAAGGACCCGCTGACCCACCTGGTCCGCAACGCCGTCGACCACGGCATCGAGACGCCCGAGGCCCGACGGGCGGCCGGCAAGCCGGCCGAGGGCCGCCTGCTGCTGCGGGCCTTCCACGAGAGCGGCCAGGTCAACATCGAGATCTCCGACGACGGTGCCGGCCTCGACGTGGATCGCATCAAGCGCAAGGCGGTCGAGCGGGGGCTCGTCAGCCTGGAGCACGCCGAGCGGATGTCCGACCGGGAGGCGACGCAGCTCATCTTCGTGGCCGGCTTCTCGACTGCCGCCCAGGTGACCAACGTCTCGGGCCGGGGTGTCGGCATGGACGTCGTCAAGACGCACATCGAGAAGATCGGTGGCAGCGTCGACCTGCAGAGTCGGTTGGGACACGGGACCACTCTGCGAATCAAGATCCCGCTCACCCTGGCCATCATCCCGGCACTGGTCGTGACCAGCGGCGGGGACCGTTACGCCATTCCCCAGGTGAACCTGCTGGAGCTGGTCCGCCTCGACGGCGACCAGGCCCGCACCGGGATCGAGACGATCCAGGGGGCGAGGGTCTACCGGCTGCGCGGCAACCTGCTGCCGCTCGTCTACCTCCACGAGGAGCTCGGCGTGGCGATGGCCTCGGGCGACGACGAGGCCCTCAACATCGTCGTGCTCCAGGCCGACGACCGGCAGTTCGGCCTCGTCGTCGAAGGCGTGAGCGACACCGAGGAGATCGTCGTCAAGCCGCTCGGACACCAGCTCAAGGGGCTGTCCGCCTTCGCCGGCGCCACGATCATGGGCGACGGCCGGGTGGCGCTGATCCTCGACGTGCTCGGTATCGCCCAGCAGGCCCGGGTGGTCGACGAGGTCCGGGACCGGGCGCTGGTCGACTCGCTCGACGAGGGCGAGGCGTTGGGGGCCGACCGTCAGGAGCTGCTCCTGGCCGAGATCGGCGACGGTGGGCGCCTGGCCATCCCGTTGCGGGCCGTCGACCGGCTCGAGGAGCTGTCGACGACGCTGATCGAACGGGCCGGGGGGACGCCGGCGGTGCAGTACCGCGACCGGATCCTGCCCCTCGTCTCCATCGGCCAGACGCTGGGTGTCGCCGGGGCCACACCCGTTGAGACGGGCGACGACCGGCTGCTCCAGGTGGTGGTCCACAGCGCCGGTGACCGCAGCATCGGCCTGGTGGTGGAACGGATCCTCGACATCGTCGAGGAGGTGGTGCGGATACAGCGGCCGAGCCCTCAGTCGGGTCTGGTCGGTTCGGCCGTCATCCAGTCCCGGGTGACGGAGGTCCTCGACGTCGACGCCTTCGTCCGCCTGGCGGAGCCGGCGTTCTTCCTCGAGACGGCAGCGGCGTAACCCAGGAGGTCAGCAGGGATGCAGGCGATGGTGGTCGACGACTCGCGGGCCATGCGGATGCTCATGGGCCGGTTGCTCAAGGACATCGGCTTCGAGGTGGCCGAGGCCGGCGACGGCTCGGAGGCCCTCGACTCGCTGCGGGAGCGGCTCGCCGGGAACCCGGTGCAGCTGGCGCTGGTCGACTGGAACATGCCGGAGATGTCGGGCATCGAGCTCGTGGAGGCGGTGCGGTCCGACCCCGCCTTCGCCGGCTTGAGGATCGTGATGGTCACCACCGAGACCGAGCTGTCGCAGGTGACCCGGGCCCTCGACGCCGGGGCCGACGAGTACCTGATGAAGCCCTTCACCCGCGACGACGTGGTCGGGAAGCTCGAGCTTCTCGGCCTGGCCGTCTGACGTGTCCATCCGTGTTCTCGTCGTCGACGACTCGGTCGTCGTGCGGCGGCTGGTGACCCGGATCCTCGAGGAGGAGGCCGACATCGAGGTCGTCGGCGCCGCCGCCAACGGGCGCATCGCCCTGGCCAAGCTGGCCCAGCTCGAGGTCGACGTCGTCACGCTCGACATCGAGATGCCGGAGATGGCCGGGCTGGCCACGCTGGCCGGGCTGCGGGCCCGCTGGCCCTGGCTGCCGGTGATCATGTTTTCCACGCTGACCGCGCGGGGGGCAGAGGCGACGCTGGAGGCCCTGGCGCTGGGTGCCTCCGACTACGTCACCAAGCCCACCGGGCTGCACAACCCGGCCGAGGCGCTGGCGGCCGTCAAGGCCGAGCTGCTGCCCCGGATCCGGGCGCTGCACGGCCGGAACCGGGCTGCGGCGCCGTCGCCCACGCCGGCCGCCACGTCGCCGGGCCCGGCCGCCGCCCCGGCCGTCAGGACCCCTGTCGTCCGGCCGGCCAACGCCCGGATCGACGTGGTGGCCATCGGCGTGTCGACCGGGGGGCCCAACGCCCTGGCCGAACTGCTGCCGGCGCTGCCGTCGACCTTCCCCGTCCCCATCGTGATCGTGCAGCACATGCCGCCGGTGTTCACCCGGATGCTGGCCAACCGGCTCGACGGGCGCTGCGCCGTTTCGGTCATCGAGGCCGAGGGCGGCGAGCTGCTGCTCCCGGGCCGGATCCACATCGCCGCCGGCGGGCAGCATCTGGCGCTCGTCCGGCAGGGGACGTCGGTGATCACCGTGGCCAACGACGACCCGCCGGAGAACAGTTGCCGGCCGGCCGTCGACGTCCTCTTCCGCAGCGTGGCCGGCCTCTACGGCACCGGCGCCCTGGCCGTCGTCCTCACCGGGATGGGACAGGACGGGCTGCGGGGCGCCGAGGCCATCCGCCTGGCCGGCGGGCAGGTGCTGGCCCAGGACGAGGCGAGCTCAGTGGTGTGGGGCATGCCGGGCTTCGTGGCCCGGGCCGGGCTGGCCGACGCCGTGCTCCCCCTCGACGATCTGGCGGCCGAGATCGGCCGCCGGGTGGCGGCCGGCCGGCCGCTGCCGATCCTGGGGAAGCTCGGATGAGCCTCGCCACCACGTTCACCGACGCCGAGTTCACTTACATCAGCGACATGGTCCGCCAGCGGTCGGCCATCGTGCTGGAGCCGGGCAAGGAGTACCTCGTCGAGGCCCGCCTGGCCCCGCTGGTGCGGGAGCTCGGCCTGGAGTCGATCGGTGCCCTGGTGACCAGGCTCCGCCTGCCCGCCGGGGCGGCGCTGGCCGACCGGGTGACCGAGGCCATGACCACCAACGAGACGTCGTTCTTCCGCGACGTCGCCCCGTTCCAGGCGCTGCGGACGACGGTCATGCCACCGCTGCTCAAGGCCCGGGCGGCCCAGCGCCGCCTGCGGGTGTGGTGCGCGGCGTCGAGCAGCGGCCAGGAGCCCTACTCGATCGCCATGACGCTCGACGACGCCTTTCCCGAGCTGCGCGACTGGGACGTCTCCATCACCGCCACCGATCTCTCGAAGGAGATGGTGGCGCGGGGCCGGTCCGGTCTGTACAAGGCGCTGGAGGTGAACCGCGGCCTGCCGGCGCCGATGCTGGTCAGGTACTTCACCAAGGTCGGCGTCGACTACCAGCTGAAGGACGAGATCCGCTCGCTGGTGGAATTCACGGAGCTGAACCTGATCGGCACCTGGCCCGCCTTCCCGACGTTCGACATCGTCTTCCTCCGCAACGTCCTCATCTACTTCGACGTCGACACCAAGCGGACGATCATCGGGCGCGTCAAGCGCCTCCTGGCGCCCGACGGCTACCTCTTCCTCGGGGCGGCCGAGACCACCATGAACATCGACGACGGGTTCGAACGCGTGCCCGTGGACCGGGCCGGTTGTTACCGGCGGACCAGCAACGGAGTGTGACAGTGAGCGAGACCTTCGACTTCGAGCCCGAGCTGACCGAGATCACCGAGCGGGTGTGGTCGTCGCTGGTGGAGGCGCCGCTGCTCCCCCGGGAGCCCGGCCAGCCGGGCCCGGTGCCGGGCGCCCGCACCTTCACCGGCTGCGTGCAGATCACCGGCGCCTGGGAGGGGGCGGTCACCGTGCACTGCTCCGAGGAGCTGGCCAGGCAGCTGACGGCGGCCATGTTCATGGTCGACCCCGCCGACACCACGACCGAGGAGGTCGGCGACGCCCTCGGCGAGCTGGCCAACATGGTCGGCGGCAACGTGAAGGCGCTCATGCCCGAGCCGTGCCGCATCTCACTGCCGGCCGTGGCCGACGGGATGGACTACCGCCTGTCGGTCCCTGGCGCACGGCCGCTGACGGCCGTCACGTGGACCTGCCTCGGCGAGCCGCTCATGGTCCGTTTGCTGGAGCGGCGCCCGGCCGAGTCGGCGTCGGGCGCCATCTCCATGAACGGGAAGGCCGAGGCATGACACCGGTCTCGTCGGTGGCCGCCGTCTCCGACTGGGTGGCGGCCATGGCCGACGCCTCGACCGAGCTGGCCCTGTCGCTCGGCATCGACGGCGTCGAGGTGCTCGGCTGGCACGATGTCCCGCCGACCGGCATGGCCGGCGCCTACATCCCGCTGCTGGCCGAGGACCAGACGCTGCAGCTGGCCCTGCTGGCCACCCCGGACGGCTGCGCCGATCTCTCCCGCCTGCTGCTCGGCCTCGAAGCGGCCGACGACGTCTCCGACGCCGACGTGGCCGACGCCGTCGGCGAGCTGGTCAACATCGTGGCCGGCGGCGTGAAGCAGCGGATGCAGGACTCGGCCGGCCCGCTCCGCCTCGGCCTGCCCGTCTTCATCCACGGCTACGTGCAGCGGACCCAGCAGCTCGAGATCGCCCTGGCCTCGGCCCGCATCGGCCCGGTCGACACCCACCTGATGGCCCTCCGCTCGGCGCTCCCGTCCAACCGCTGAACCTGAGATCGACCATTCCTGGCGCATCTGGTTGGCTCCCGCCAACTCAATGCGCCGAGTTCCAGCTGCCGGTCAGTTGGCGAAGCTGGCGACACAGCTGGTGAAGATCATAGCGAAGAAGAGGAGGGGGACGGCGATCGCCAGGGCCAGCGCCGCGGGGGACTTGCGGGCCCGGATGCGGGCCACGGCGGCGATGAGGAAACCGCCGACGGCACACAGGCCGATGATCAGGAAGGCCAGGGCGGGGATCCGTTCGGCGACGGCGTCCCGGACGACGGCGTCGTCGTAGTAGCGCACGGTGATCTCGGTGTCGCGGGGAAGGACGTCGATGGTGCCGATCGAAAAGGACTGGTCCGGGCGCTGGGGGATGGACACCTCGCAGGTAACGCCCTTGTACTCGTGGCAGCTCGAGACGACCGCGGTGGTGCGCTCGCCGAACAGCGCCGCCTGGCTGTTGTTGACCGCCGAGGCGGTGGCGGAGGCGGCCAGGAGGGCGCCGGCACAGAGCCAGCCGACTTCACGGCCGGCCTTGGCGGCCATCAGCCGAGCCCCAGCGCCGACAGCACCGAGTGGTAGCCGCGGAGGACGACGAAGGCGACGACCGCCAGCCCGTACCACAGGGACATGGGCGTCGAACGCCACTCGAGCGGGACCCCCCGGTCGGTCTGGGCGGCGACGACCCACAGCACCAGCAGGACGCCGAGGCCGAGGGCGACACCGGCGGAGTGGGTGATGTCGCCGGAGGCCCCGGCGGGCAGGGCGGGGGCGATGACGAGCAAGCAGGACGCCAGGGCGGTGAGGAGCACGATCCACACCGCCGGCCCGGCGGGTAGCGCGAGGTGGGGGTCGTGCTTCCGGGCGTCGAGCTGCAGCTCGTTGCGACGCCGGGATTCCGCCATGGTGCTGCGGTGATAGAAGATCCTCCCCTTGTAGGTCGTGGCGGTGAAGTCCGACCACCCGGTGCCGGTGTGGAAGCGCTGCTGGTCGAGATCGGGCGCCGCCGGATCGACCCACCACCCTCGAGCGGGCGGGTGGGGCAGGTCGGGACCGAAGTAGTGGGACGCCTCGGGTATGCCCCGGAGGTCGTCGGCGGTGACCGGGTGGATGAGCCGCCGCATCTCGGCCTGGCCCGCCTCGATGGCCGAACCCCGGCCGGAGGGCGGCGGGGGCTCCGGCTCGGCCGGACGGGGCGCGGGCTGAACGGGTTTCCAGGCTGCGCCGGCCGATGGAGGGGGGTCGGGCTTCATGGCCGGCCCCAGGGTCTGGTCGGTCCAGCCGGTGCCGTCGTAGTAGCGGAACAGCCCGGGATCCCGCGGACACGGCCACCAGCCGAGGGTGGGAGGAGCCGGGTAGGAGGCGAACTCGGCGCGCGCCGCCGCCAGCCGGGCGGCCCGCTTCTCCTCCCCGCTCACGGGACCACTCCCCGGAACAGCAGGCGCTTGAAGGTGTAGAAGTACGGGCTCCGCTCGCCCAGCGCGGTGAGGACCCGGGCCCGGTAACGGTCGACGAACTCAGCGAAGAGGTCGGGGGGGAGACCGCGTTCGTAGCGGGTCAGGGTCGTGCCCTTCGTCCACTCCACGACGTCGGCGGTCGAGGCCAGGTGGTGGCCGTAGACCTGGAGGCGGACGTGCTGGTCGGCGAAGCCGAGCTCGTCGAGGAGAGCGGCGTAGCGCTCGGGGGGGAGCACCGGCGTGGCTTCGGTGAGCGGGTCGCCGGCGGCGCGGAGCGCGTCGGCGTACGGCGCTTCCCGGGCCACCTCGAAGGCCAGGGCGTGGGACGGGTGGTCGCCGCTGGCCGGGACCTGCACGGCCAGCTGCCCGCCGGGCCGTAGGGCGTGGCGGAGGCGGGCCAGCAGGGCGGGGTGGTCGGGGATCCAGTGCAGGGCGGCATTGCTGAAGACGACGTCGAAGTCGCCCTCGGCGGCGAAGGCGGCGATGTCACCCCGCTCGAAGCGCAGCCCGTCCCCCTCCAGGGGCCGGGCCTTCTCCAGCATGGCGGCCGAGCTGTCGACGCCGAGCGTGTCGGCGGCGCCGAGGTGCTCGTGGAGACGGGCGGTCAGCTCGCCGGTGCCGCAGCCTAGGTCGACGACGCAACCGCCGGGCACGGGGTCGACGAGCGCCAGGAGGTCGTCGAACGGGCGGGCCCGCTCGGCTCCGAACTTCCCGTACTGGGTGGGGTTCCAGGCATCGGGGGCGCTCACGCGCCCCTTCTAGCAGACCTCACGGGGTGTACGCGATTTCCGCATCCACTGGCCTTCTCGGCCTTCCAGCACGGTGGGGCTGCGCTGGTACCGGCTTCATCGCTTCCAGTTCCACCGGCCCTTGCGGGCTGGCCAGCGCTGGATGCTCCACACGGCGGGTTTTCCTCTCCCGCTACCGGCGGTCGAGGGACCGGGATGATTCCCGGTTAGGCGACTTGTCGCTGGTTCCGGGTGGGCCAGCGGGCCAAGTTGACGGCGGCGTTGTGGTCCCGGTCGTGGGACGTGCCGCATCGGGGGCAAGTCCAATGGGTGTCGCCCCGGCCGAGGCCGTCGTGGACGTGCCCGCAACTCGAGCAGGTCTTGGTCGACGGATAGAACCGGTCGGCGATGACGAGGTCCGTGCCGTACCAGGCGGCCTTGTAGGTGAGAAGCCGACGGAGGGTGCCCATGGCCTGATCGGCGGTGCCGAGCGCCAGGCGCCGGTCGGCGAGCATGCCAGCCACGTTGAGGTCCTCGACCACCACCGTCTGGTGATGGTCGACCAACCGGGTGGACACCTCGTGGAGAAGGTTCTGGCGCAGGCTGTGAACGCGGGCGTGGACGCGGCGGAGCTTGTCGACGGCCCGGCGGCGGCCTTTGGACCCTGGCTTGGTTCTCGCCAGGGCCTTGTTGGCCCGCCGGAGTTTGCGCTGAGCGGCCCGAAGAGGTTTCACCCCCTCCCAGACCTGGACGGGGACGCCGTTCGTGTCGGCGGCGGTGGCGAGCGTGCGGACTCCGAGGTCGACACCGACCGGCACGGCCGACTTGGCCGGCCGAAGCCGGTCGGGGGCCGGCGCCCCCCGGGCGTGGGTGCGCCGGGCCGGATGGAAGTTGGCGGCCAGCCCGGTGATGGAGACCGACCAGCGGTGGTGCTCGAAGGATATTGTGACCGAGACAGCCCGGAACCGGCCGCCGGCGAGGAGACGCCGCAGTCGCCGGGTCGGGCCGTGGACCTTGACGGTCCCCAGTGGCGTACTGGCCAGGCCGGGAAGGGTGAGCGTGGTCCCGTCGACGTGGATCTGGCCAGGGTGGCGAAGCCGGAACGACTGTCGGGGAGCCTTGCGGCTCTTACACTTAGGGAACCCGACACGGCGTCCCTTCCGCTCCCCCCGGCGGGACTCGGAGTAGTTCTTGAGGGCGGTGGCCAGGTCGACGGCGGCGCACTCGGCGACATCCCAGGGCTGGGCCGCCAGCCACGGGTGGGCGGCCCGCAACGCCTTGACCTGACGGATCAGATCGAGCCTCCCCCAGCCCCACGGCGTCCACGGCTCGGTGCCGAGCTCCGCCTCCCACACTCGGGCGTCCATCCGGGCGTGCACGCCGTCGAGCAGCTGGTTGTATACCCAACGCCGGGATCCGGCCAGCTGCCAGGCCAAATGCTGCTGCTCCCCACTCAGGTCGAGGGCGAAACGGAACGCCACTTCGCGGTCGAGCACCAGTGTCTGGCCACGCACCATGACCACAGTGTGCCGACCGGGTACGACAAGAACACTCGGATCATCCCGCTGCCTGGACCGGGAGACCCCATTGCCCGGAAGCGATGTAAACCCCTGCCTCTTGTTCCAGGCTCAAAGTAGTTCGACAGCTTCGTCTTCCAGCAGGGTTTGGGGCCGCCAGGGTGCGACGGCCGGGCGGCAGGTCGAGGACAGCTCGACCTGAGCCGCCGAGAGGCGAGGCACCTTCGCCTTCGGACCCCACCAAACCGAGCGATTGAACAAATCAGCCACCAACGCCCTGCCCACTGGGCAACTCATGCGCTCTTGCCATAGCAAAAGAGCGACAAAAGTCGGCCTCAACGCCGAGAGGTGATCACATACACACCCTCAGGCGGCCAGGGTCGTGGAGGAGGGGTCAGACTCGCCGTCGCGGTCGTCATCAGTGCGCCGCCGCGGCGGCGCCGCATCCGCTGCCGGTGCCTGGCCGGCCGGCGCGTCCGGCCCCTGGGCGGCCCGGTAGGCGTTGACGAGGCGGGCGATCCCGTTCATGGCGAGGCGGGAGACGACCAGGGCGGCCAGGTAGCGGAGGGCGGCGGGAACGAGGTCGAGGTCACCGCGCAGGCAGGCCTGCATCGACGGGAACCACAGCACGAGGCTGGTGACCAGGCTGGCGGAGAACACGGTGTTGGGGTTCATCGGGCTCCGGAGCTGGCCAGTTCCTGGCGGAAGACGAAGCGGCGCAGGCGGTCGGCGTCGGCCCGGCCGAGGCCGACGAAGCGGAAGACGATCGTCACGCCGCCGGGGGCCAGCGCCCACCGGACCACCTCGGCGCCGCTCGTGACACCGAGGCCGTCGAAGTCGAACGCCACCTCGATGGGCTCGCCCGGCTCGATCGGCACCATCTGCGGGGCCAGGCAGCGGATGCCGCCCTCGGCCAGGTCGAGGATGGTGATGCCCCAGGGTCCCCGGCGGGTCACGACCCGGGCGGGCAGGACGACCGGGACCCGGGCGTAGCGGCGCCGCTGGAACAGCACCGGCTGCCCGCGGCCGACGAGCTCCCAGGTGGGGACGATGCCGGCCCGCGTGACGATGCCGACGGTGGCCTCCACCATGCCGATGCCCCGGGGGCCGGTCCAGCGGACGGCCACGAAGTCGGGCGGCCGGGAGAGGGGCCCGGGGCGGTCGGGGTTCTGGGGGACGGCGACGACCAGGCGGTCGGCGCGCCGGTCCTCGACCCGGGTGGGCAGCCAGGTGCCCCACGTCGAGCCGAAGATCTCCACCCGCTGGTTCACGTCGGGCCAGGGGCCGGGCCGGCGGGTCACGTCCTCGGGGTTGGCCGTCTCGCCGAAAGGGGCGCTCACGACTGGCCGAGCCGGGGTGCGAGCCGGGCCGTCCACTGCAGCGGCGTGGCGGGCTGGCCGTCGATCCGGCCGACGGGGATGCCGCACTGCAGCACCGCGGCCGGGCTGACGGTGCCGTCGAGGTCGGTGACGCCGAGGGCGTCGAAGCCGCCGAGGGCCTCGGACCACTCGAACACGTCGTCGGGCTTGCGGGTGGCCTCGACCGCGCCCCACACCATGGTCGGCTCCAGGGCGTCGATGATGCGCCGGGCCCAGTCCGACGTCCGGCCCATCGGCGCGTCGACGGCCACGATCGTGGGCCGGGGCCGTCGCCGCCAGCTGCTGCGGGCCTCGACGGCGTTGTCGACGCCGGTGATGCGGCGATGGGCGGCGATGGCCCGTCCCCGATAGCCCGGCGAGGCGAGGAGCAGGCTGTCGGAGTCGAGGCCGAGCTCGGTGGCCATCTGGCGGGCGAGGCGGAGGGCGGCGTCCCGGCTGCCGGACACCACGATGACCGACCCCGGCGCCTGGGGCAGCCGCTCGGCGGCAGGAACCTTCCCGAGCAGGTTCAGGAGCCAGGCCGACGGGTCGGCGCCGGGTGGGGCGGGGGCGGCGGCCGCCGCCGCCGTGATGTCCTCCGGCAGGCCGAGCCGGGCCAGGGCGGAGTGGTCGACCGCCGGTCGGGCGGGTGCAACCGGCGCCGGAAGGGGCTGGGGCGCCGCCGGAACCTCGGGCGCCTCCATGTGACGGGTGATCGAGGCCAGGAGAGCGGAGAACTCGGGCTGCTCGGTCGAGATGGCGGGCCCGGCGGCCGTCAGGGGAGGCAGGTGAAACTCCCCGATGTGCGTCGGGGGAGGCAGGTGAAACTCCCCAACGTCGTCGACACCGTCGGCCAGGCTGAGGAGCCGGTCGCGGAAGTCCTCGGTGACCTCGAGCCCGTACTCGGCGGGGATCTCGCTCAGCCCAGAAAGGGATGAAACAGTCTCGTCGATGTCGACGACGACCTCGAAGCGCTCCCGGGCGAAGAAGCCCCCGAGGCCGCCTTTGCGGAGCCGGTTGGCCTCCACGATCGTCACCGTGTCCCCGAAGCGGTTGCGGACCTCCTCCAGGACCGACTCCAGGTTGTTCCCCTCACACCGTTGCAGGGACAAGGCTCACCACTCCCATGCTCTCGAGTTCGAGCTGCCGGCCGATCTCCAGGTAGGACAGGACGGCGAGCCCGGAATGGACGTTGCGGACGAGGCGCCGCAGGGCGGGGCGGATCGGAGCGGCGCAGACCAGCACCGGCTGGCGGCCCTGCTGTTCGGCGGCCCGGGCGGTGGACGACACCTGGGCCAGGAGCCGCTCGGCGACCTCGGGGTCGAGGGCCAGGAAGCTGCCCGCCTCGCCGGGCCGCAGCGCCTCGAGCAGCGAATGCTCGAGCAGCGGGTCGAGCGTGAGCACCGGCAGCTTGTTCTCAGGGGCGTAGCCGGCCGAGATCGACGGCCCGAGGGCCACCCGGGCCGCTTCGGTGAGGATCTCGGCGTCCTTCGTGACCCGGGCCCGTTCCGAGAGCACCTCCAGGATGCGCACCAGGTCCCGGATGGGGACGACCTCGTCGAGGAGGCCCTGGAGGACCCGCTGCACCTCGGCCAGGGACAGGCCGGCGGCGCCGAACTCGTCGGCCACCACCGGGTCGGTGGCCCGCACGGCGTCGACCAGCATCTTCACGTCCTGACGGGAGAGGAGACGGCCGGCGTTGCCCCGCACGACCTCGGCCATGTGGGCGGTGACGACCGACCCCCGGTCCACGACGGTGGCGCCGGCCAGCTCCGCCTGGGGCCCGTACTCGGCCGGGACCCAGGAGGCATCGAGGCCGAACACCGGGTCGCGGGTCGGCGTGCCGGGGACGCCCGGCGGCCGCTCCCCCAGCACCAGCACCGAACCGCCCGGCGCCTCGCCCCGGGCCACCTCCACGCCGTGGACGCGGATGGCGTAGACCGACGGCGGCAGGTCGAGGTTGTCCCTCGTGCGGACAGGCGGGATGACGATCCCGAGCTCCATGGCGATCTTGCGCCGCAGCGCCCGGACCCGGTCGAGGAGGTCGCCCCCGCGGGCGGTGTCGGCCAGGTCCATGAGCCCGAGGCCGATCTCCAGCTCGAGGGGCTCGACCCGCATGGAGGAGGCCAGCTCCTCCGGCGTGTCGGGGGTCAGCGCCGGGGCGGCGCCGGCGCCGCCGGTCGCGCCGTTCAGTGCCGCGGCGGCCTCGGCGGCCTCGGCGGCGTTCGTCAGCTTCACCCGGCCGGCGGCGAACCACAGCCCGCCGCCCACGGCCAGGAAGGGGATCTTCGGCAGGCCCGGCACCAGGGCCATCAGGCCGATGCAGCTGCCGGCCACCCGCAGCTGCTGCTCCTGGCGGCCGAGCTGGGCCAGCAGGTCGGTCCCCATGTCGGCCTCGGTGGCGGCCCGGGTGACGACGAGACCGGAGGCGATGGAGATGAGCAGGGCCGGGATCTGCGACACCAGCCCGTCCCCCACCGACAGCAGGCTGTAGCGGTTGACGGCGTCGCCCATGCTGAGGTGGTGCTGCACCACGCCGATGATGAAGCCACCGAACAGGTTGATGGTGGTGATGAGCAGGCCGGCGATGGCGTCGCCCTTGACGAACTTGGAGGCGCCGTCCATCGCCCCGTAGAAGTCGGCTTCGGCCGCCACCTCGCGGCGGCGGCGGCGGGCCTCGTCCTCGCTGATGAGCCCGGAGTTGAGGTCGGCGTCGATGGCCATCTGCTTGCCGGGCATGGCGTCGAGGGTGAAGCGGGCGCCGACCTCGGCGACGCGGCCGGCGCCGTTGGTGATGACGATGAACTGGATGACCGACAGGATCAGGAAGATCACGAGGCCGACCACGATCGAGCCGCCGACGACGAAGTGCCCGAAGCTCTCGATGACCTTCCCGGCATTGCCGTGGAGGAGGACGAGCCGGGTGACGCTGACGTTGAGGGCCAGGCGGAACAGCGTGGCGATGAGCAGCAGCGACGGGAAGATCGAGAAGTCGAGGGCCCGCTGGACGTGCATGCTCACGAGGAGGATGACCGTGGCGCCGGCCAGGTTGCAGACCAGCAGCAGGTCGAGCAGCACCGTCGGCAGCGGCACGACCATCATCACCACGATGGCGACGACGGCGCCGGGAACGCCGATCTGACTCAGGCGGGTACTACGCAAGAGAGTGCGACCTCTTCGGTTGTTCCGAACGGGAGGCTGGTGAACCTCCCGAGGGTCGCCGTCCGTGGGCTGCTCGGAACCGCCGTCCTGGCGGCTGACAGCCATCTGCGATCGGACAGGCCCGGCCCGACTTGAGCCAGGGACCCTGACGTCGAGCCCGGGCACTGCCAGAATGGTCGGATGCGGCGGATTGCGGGCCTCGTGGTGGCGGCGATGGGGCTGGCGCTCCTGCCGGCGGGGGCGGTCGGGGCGGAGGAGGACTCCGGGAGCGTGGCGTATTGCTCCCATGCCTGGAGCGACACGGCCGATCCGGGAATCGAGGCGACACCGGGGACGTCGCATTTCACCAGCAACGGCGAGAAGTGGCCGCTCATCTGCGAGGGGACCGTGCGGGGGGCACGGGTGACCGGGCGGGGCACCTTCGGCGAGTACGGAACCATCGACGGGGCGTGCGCCGCCGGGTCGGGGAAGGTCAACTTCTTCTTCACGATCCCGACCAGCGCCGGGTTCCAGCGGTTCCGTCTGAGCTTCGATTTCACCTACGGGCCCGGCGGCGGGACGTCGGAGTCGAACGACTTCCCCGGCGCCTTCGTCTTCTATCCGAGGAAGGGCGACTGCTGGGGCGCGCCCGTCACCGAGTTCGACGTGGTCCGCAGCGGCGTGCTGTTCAGCTGATCAGGCCACGCCCCGCTTGAGGTTGAAGACGAAGGCCAGGAGGCGGGCGACGGCCTCGTAGAGGTTGGGCGGGATGGCCTGGCCCAGCTTGCAGGCCGAGTGCAGCGTTCGGGCCAGGGGGACGTCGCGCACGATGGGCACGTCGTGCTTCTCGGCCTCCTCCCGGATGCGGGCGGCGATGAAACCCTGGCCCTTGGCCACCACCCTCGGGGCGCCGAGCTCGGGGCGGTACTCGAGGGCCACCGCGATGTGGGTCGGGTTGACGACCACCACGCTGGAGACGGCCACCGCCGCCATCATGCGGTTGCGGCTCATCTCCACCTGGCGCTGGCGGATCCGCTGGCGGGTCATGGGGTCGCCTTCCGACTGGCGGTACTCCTCCTTGACCTCCTGCTTGGTCATCATCACCGACTTGCGGACCCGGCGGCGCTGGAAGGCGTAGTCGACGCCGGCCAGGGCCAGGCCGGCCACGGCCACGGTGCGGAGCAGCCCCATGGTCGACGACGCCACCTCGGACAGGACCTGCCCGGCCGGCACCTGCCCGCCGGTGGCCAGCGCCGAAGCGAGGTGGGCGACCCCGGGCCAGGCCACTGCGGTCAGCACCACCAGCTTGAGCGCCGCCTTGGCCGCCTCCCAGGCCGAGTGGGGCGAGAACAACCGCTTGAGACCCTTCTTGGGCGAGATCCGGTCGAACTTCGGCCGGAGCGCCTTGCCCGAAAAGGCCAGACCCGTCTGGGCGAAGTTGCCCACCAGACCGATGCCCACCATGCCCAGCACCAGCGGCGTCAGGGCCAGCAGGCCGCCCTTCAGCGCGGAACCGAGGAGGCGGAAGGAGGCGTCGGCGTCGGGGCGGGCGATGGCGATGCCGACCTGGTTCATGACCTCCCGCAGCGAGCCCCGGCCGAGGGAGAACGACGCCGGCAGCAGCACCCCGGCGGCCAGCATCTGGGCCCAGGCCACGACTTCCGGCGAGCGGGCCAGGTTGCCGTCGCGCCGGGCCTCCCGCTTTCGTTTCGCCGTTGGCTGTTCGGTCTTGTCGGAGCCGCTCATCCCCGCATCAGGCTCAGGCCCTGGCGGACGACGTGGTCGGCCATGCCGCTCACCGCGTCGGGCAGCAGCGGGAGGGCCAGCCCGGCCAGGCTGAGGGTGACGAGGATCTTGACCGGGAGGCCGAGCTGAAAGATGTTCATCTGCGGCGCGGCCCGGGCCAGCAGCCCGAGGGCCGCCTCAGCCAGGAACAGGGCGGCCAGGAGCGGGGCGGCGATCTCCAGGGCGGAAACGAAGAAGAGAGCGATATCTCCGGTGAGCAGCTTGGCCAGCGCGTCGATCGACAGGTGGGTGAGCGGCGCGGCGGTGAACGACGTCAGGAAGCCCCGGACGAGCAGCAGGTGCCCGTCGATGGCGAAGAGCAGCGTGGTGGCCAGCACGCCGTAGAACTGGCCGAAGATGCTGACCGGGGCGTTGGTCCCGGGTTCGAAGAGCTGGGCCACCGAGTACCCGCTGACGAGGTCGATGAGCCCCCCGGCGAAGGAGAAGGTGGCGAAGAGCAGGACTCCGAGGAACCCCAGCGCCAGACCGGCCGCCACCTGCAGGACCGCGGCGCTGAGCAGCGGCCCCACGTCCAGCGGCACGGCCTGGGCCTGGAGGCGGGGCCCGACGACCAGGGCCAGCGCGGCGGCGAAGCCGACCTTGACCATCGTCGGCACCGACCGGGTCCCGAACGGCGGGCAGACGAAGACCCAGGCCGCGGCCCGCACCAGGGCCAGCAGGTAGCCCGACAGCAGCTCGGGGGCGAGGGAGACGGTCACGCCGACTGCAGGAGCTGGGGCACCATGTCGAAGAGGTGGTTGGTGAAGCCGACGAGCTCGGCCAGCATCCAGTGGCCGCCGAGCATCAGCACCAGCCCGACGCCGATCAGCTTGGGCACGAACGTCAGCGTGACCTCCTGGATCTGCGTCACCGACTGGAACAGCGACACGGCCAGGCCCACGGCCAGGCTCATGACGAGGATCGGCGCGCAGAGCTTGGCGCAGATGATCATCGTCTGGATGGCGATTTCCATGACGCTGGTGTCCACGACGGGCTCCTAGGCGAACGACTTGAGCAGCGAACGGACGATGAGGCCCCAGCCGTCGACCATGACGAAGAGCAGGAGCTTGAAGGGCAGGGAGACGAAGACCGGCGGCAGCATCATCATCCCCATGGACATGAGCGACGACGAGACGACGATGTCGATGACCAGGAAGGGGATGAAGATCACGAAGCCGATGATGAAGGCGGTCTTCAGCTCGGAGAGGATGAAGGCCGGGATGAGGGCGGAGAGGCCGACGTCCTCCGGCTTGTCGGGCCGTTTCCCGCCGTTGGCGGCGGAGCTGAACAGGGCCAGCTCGCCCTTGCGGGTCTGCTTGAGCATGAACGTCCGCAGCGGGGTGACGGCGGCGTCGTAGGCCTGGGCCTGCGTCTTCTGGCCGTGGAGGAGCGGCTGGACGGCGTTCTTGTTGATGTCGCCGAAGGTGGGCGACATCACGAAGAAACTAAGGAACATGGCCAGGCCCACGATGACCTGGTTGGGCGGGATCGTGTGCAGCCCGAGGGCGTTGCGGGTGAGCGAGAGCACGATGACGATGCGGGTGAAGCCCGTCAGCATGATGAGCAGCGCCGGCGCCACCGACAGCAGCGTGATCAGCACGATGATCAGCAGGCTCTGGCTCGGCTTGTCGGGGTTGGCCAGGCCGTCGAGGTTGAGGCTGACCGACGCTTTGGCGTCCGACGTTCCCGGGGGGCTCGTGACGGTGCTGGTGTCGGGCAGCGCCGGCGGGTTGGTCGCCGTGTTGACGGCCGCCGCCCGGATTTGCGCCGTCGTGGTGGTCGTGGCCGGGTGTCGGGTGGTGGTCGTCGTCGGCGGACGCGTCGTCGTGGTGGTGGAGGGCGCGACGGGCGCCGGATCCGTGGCCGGCGTGTCCGGCGGGTCGAAGTCCGTCTGGACGGCGGTCGTCGTCGAGTCGGGCGCGACGGTCGTCGTCGTGTCGGCGGGCGCCGTCGTGGTCGGGGTGTCATCGGCCCACGCCGATGGCGCCGTCGCCGCGGCAAGCCAGCAGGTGAAGAGCAGGAGCAGGCACGCCACCAGGGCGCGCCGGCCCCGGATGGTCGGCATCAACAGAGGTCTTCTCCCGGCTGGGGAGGGTCAGGACCGGCGGACGGTCCTGTCCCGCAGCTGCTCGAGGGTGACCTTCCATGGGATGGAACCGGCCCCGATCCGTGGGGCGGGCGGTCCTGCGGTCATCGGCGACTCGTCCGGCGGAGCCTCGAGCTCGGCCGGGTCGATCTCGGTCAGCAGGGTGACCTGGTGGTCGGTGACGCCGAGCACCAGTCCCCGCTCGCCGAGTCGCACGACGGTGATCGAGGCGCCCCGGCTCAGGCCGTGGCGGGACACGATCTGCACCGGCCGCGGCCGGCCCGGCCCCCGCCGCCCGGCCCCGGCCGTCCCGGCCAGGCCGCTGCGGCGCAGCACGGCGGCCGCCCCGGCCATGACGGCCAGGACGACGCCGAGGGAGACGACGACGCGGACGAGGAGGACGACGAGCGAGGTGTCCATCAGCGGGCGGGGCGGGCCCCGTCGGCCTTGTGGGAGGCCGGTGAAGCCCCCGAGTCCTCGTATCCGATGACCTCGGTGATGCGGATGCCGAACTCCTCGTCGATGACGACGACCTCGCCCCGGGCGATCAGCGTGCCGTTGACCAGCACGTCGATGGGGGCGCCGGCCGCCCGGTCGAGCTCGATGACCGAGCCGGGGCTCAGGTCGAGGATCTCCCGCACCAGCATGCGGGTCCGGCCCAGCTCGACGGTCACGCCCATCTCCACCTCGTGGAGCAGCTCGATGGGCCCACCGACCGGAAGACGGCCGGCCCCGCCGGCCGGGGGAGCGCCGGGGGCGGCCAGCGGCGCGAACTCGTGCTCGGACAGGGCGGCGGGCGGCGCCGGCGCGACGGCCGGGGCCAGGAACACCAGCGTGGCCTTGTGGGTGTCACCGTCGAGCAGCAACAGCCCGTGGGCATCCTCGCCGGCGTTGGGGGCCAGGGCGGCGATGTCGACGACGGTGTAGTCGTCCAGGGCGGCGGCCGCCACACCGAACCCGGCGGCGGCGGCGGTGAAGGCCGGCTTCAGCCCGTCGAGCAGATCCTCGGCCGGCGGGGGCCCGACCTGCACCTCCCGGGCCATCGGGGCGGCCACGGCCAGGACCAGGCGGCCGAGCCCCGGCAGGGTGGCGGCCACGGCCTGGGCGCCGGCGCCGGGGACGGCGGGGGCGGCGCCGTCGGCGATCGACCCCGACCACTCGCCGTCGGCCGGCAGGGCGCCGCAACAGGCTTCGGCGGCGGCGGCCAGCGCCTCGTCGAGGGCGGGGGGAGCGGCGACGGACGGTCCGGCGGGGGTCATGCGGTCTCCTTCTCGGCGACCGAGGCGATCACGCAGGCCAGGCGCTTCCCCCGCCGGCCCGGCCGGGCCGTGAATCGGGGCACGCCGCCGACGGACACCTCGAGCGGTTCGTCGACACGGTGGTCGAGGGGCAGCACGTCACCGGGCCGGAGATCGACGATGTCGGCCATGGTGAGCACGACCGGCTGGAAGCACACGTTGATGGTGACCGGCGCCGCGCCCATCCGACCGGCCAGGGCGTGGCGCACCGACTCGGCGTCGGCCTCGACCCGGCCGGCCAGCAGCGAGTTGGCCGCCACCTCGTCGAGGACGGGCTGGAGGGAGGCGAAGGGGACGCACAGCGTCGCCTCCCCGGCCTGGCCGCCGATGCGCAGGTCGTAGACGAAGACGATGACCATGTCGCTGGGCGAGCCGATCTGGGCGAACTGGGGGTTGGACTCCTGGTGGATGGCCGCCGGCTCCAGCGCCGTGAGCGACTCGAAGGCGTAGGCCAGCTCCCGCAGCACCCGGCTCAGAAGGTCGCGCATCAGCGACTGCTCGATCTCGGTCAGCGGGCGGTTGATCGTCGGCCCCGACCCCGGGCCGCCGAGGAGGCGGTCCACGGCCGTCATCACCACCGGCAGCGGCAGGTGGAAGATCGACGCCCCGGCCAGCGGCGGCAGCGACAGGATGGCCAGGTAGGTCGGGTTGGGGACGTCGCGGATGTACTCGTCGTAGGTCAGCTGGTGGATGCCCTTGGCCTGAACCTGGGAGACGGCGCGCAGCGTCGTCGACAGCACGGTCGTGAACTGCCGGGCGAAGGTCTCGCTGGCGATCTGGAGGGCGCGGACGTGCTCCCGCGTGAACTTGTTCGGGCGGCGGAAGTCGTAGACCACCGGCGTCGCGCTGGGGGACGGCATGCCCCACCCGATCGACGCTGCGCCAGCTGAGTTGAGCCGGGCGGCCTACTGCATGACGAAATCGGTGAAGTAGACCCCTTCGACCTCGTCCGGGTAGGCCTCCTCGAGCTTCTTGACCAGCTCCTCCTTGGCCACCTGGCGCCCCTCGGGGGTGACCAGCGAGTCGTAGGTGTGGCCGCCGAACGTCTCGATGGTCAGGTCGAGGGCCTTGGCGTAGCCCTTGGTCGGGTCGTTGCTGTCCTTGGGGGCCGGCTCACCGGCGTGCTTTCCCGACAGCTGCAGGCCGAGGCCGATCTTGAGGAAACGGTCGCCGGCGATGTTCACCGTGATCGGGTCGAGGGTGATGATCGGGCCGGGCTTGGTGGTCGTGGTGGTGGCCATCCCGGCGGCGGCCGCCTTGGGGCTGCCGGAGAGCACGAACCCCTTCAGCCCGCCGAGGACCCCGATGGCCATGACGGCCCCCATGGCCAGTGTCTTGCCCTTGCCGCCCGGGGCTGCGTCGCCTTCGGCCTTCTTCTTGGCCATCTCATTTCCCTTCCGTGGGGTTGATCTCGCCCACCGGCGGCTCGTTGCCGGAGGCGATGTCGTTGAGGGCGGCGGCCACGTCGGCCAGCACGACGAGCTCCACCCGCCGGTTGGCCGCCCGGCCCTCGGCGGTGTCGTTGGAGGCCACGGGCCGCTGGTCGGCGTATCCGGCGGCCTGCAGGCGGGACGGATCGAGCCCGTGCCGCTCGATCAGCTCCCGCAGCACCGTCGTGGCCCGGGCGGTGGACAGCTCCCAGTTGGACGGGTACCGCCCCGAGATCGGGGTGTTGTCGGTATGGCCCTCGACCGCGATGCGGTTGGGCAGCTTGCCGAGGGCGGCGGCCAGCTTGTCGACCACCTCCCGGCCCTCGGGCCGCAGGTCGGCCTGCCCCGGGTCGAAGAGAACCTTGTCGGTGACGATGGTCACGACGAGGCCCCTGGCCTCGAGCCGGAACTTCACGGTGTCTCCCAGCCCGGCCTGGTCCAGGCTCTTCTGGATCTCCTGCTGCGCCCCCTGGAGGACGGAGCGCTGCTGGCGGGCGCCGGCCGTGCGGGCCCTGATGTCGGCCACGATCCCGTCCAGGGCCTCGGCCGACGGTTGGGTGCCGGAGCCCGTCACCTGGGCGTCGAAGACCGCGCCACCACCCTGGAGCGGACCGGCGCCGCCCTGCACCGCGGCCAGCGCCGTCGGGCCGCCGAACCCGCCGGCGATGCCCTCCTTCAGGCGGCGGAACTTGGCCAGGTCGACCTGGGAGATCGAGTACAGCACGATGAAGAGGACCATGAGCAGGGTGATCATGTCGGCGTAGGTGATCAGCCAGCGTTCGTGGTTGACGTGCTCCTCGTGCTCCTCGTGGAGCTTGGAGCGCCGGACCTTGGCGGTGGCGGTGGCCATCGGGCTAGGCGGCCTTGTCGGAGCTCTCAGGCCGCTCGCCGGCCGGGAGGAAGGAGAGCAGCTTCTGCTCGATGACCCGGGGGTTGGCGCCGGCCTGGACGGCGAGGACGCCCTCCATCACCAGCTGCATGTGGTGGGCCTCGACCTCGCCGACCCGCTTGAGCTTGTTGCCGATCGGCAGCCACAGCACGTTGGCGGTGAGGACGCCCCACAGGGTGGCGACGAAGGCGCCGGCGATGAGGTGGCCGAGCTTCTCGGGCTCGGAGAGGTTCTCCAGCACGTGGATCAGGCCGATGACGGTGCCGATGATGCCCAAGGTGGGGGCGAAGCCGCCCATGTCGGCGAAGAACTTCGAGCCGGCCTTGTCGGCGTTCTTCTTGGACAGGATCTCGGCTTCCATGATGTCGCGCAGCTCGTCGGGGTCGGTGCCGTCGACGGCCAGCTCGATCCCCTTGCGCATGAAGGGGTCGTCGACCGACTTGGCCATCTCCTCCAGGGCCAGCAGCCCTTCCCGGCGGGCCCGCTCGGCGAAGCTGACCAGGGTGGCGACGGTTTCGTCGGCCGAGTGCTTCTTGCCCGTGAGGGCGGTCTTGAGGGCGGCCAGGGCGCCGGTGGCGTCCTTCATGAGGCCACAGGCCATGGCCACACCGAAGGTGCCGACGAAGACGAGGACCATGGCCGGGGGCAGGAGGATGGCGGCCGGGTTGCCGCCTTCCATGATCATGGAGCCGAACACGGCCCCGAAGGCCAGAGCGATGCCGACGAGAGTTCCCGGATCCATGCCTCAGCCCTCGTCCGGGACGTTGACCAGCCGCAGGGCCGTGCCCGACATGGCGGGGGCGGTGGCGGGCAGGGTGTGCGTCATCTCGGCGCTGCGGGCCAGGACGCCGGCCCGGAAGTCGCGGACGCGCTCCACGACCTCGGTGAGGCTCTCGGCCACGATGTACTTCGTGGCGTCGACCAGCGTCAGCACCGTGTCGGGGTGGGCGTCGACGCGCTCCACCAGGTCGCAGTTCAGCGCGAACTGCTCGCCGTTGAGTCGGGTGAGGATGATCATCGCTCCGTCCTTGGAGTTCATTGAAGGGCCGATCCATGGCACCCCTGACGGCCCCTCAGATCGGCCGGCGGTCAGCCGACCTGAGGGGCGTCAAGGCGTTAGCGCTTCAGGTTGACGAGGTCCTGGAGCAGTTCGTCCGAAGCCGTGATCACCCGGGAGTTCGCCTGGAAGCCCCGCTGGGCGATGATCAGGTTGGTGAACTCCTGAGCCAGGTCGACGTTGCTCATCTCCAGCGTGCTGCCCGACAGGGTGCCCCGCCCGCCGCCACCGGCCTGGCCGATCTGGGGCAGGCCGGAGTTGACGCTCTGGCGGTAGAGCGAGCTGCCGGTCTTCTCCAGGCCGGCGGGGTCGGAGAAGCTGGCCAGGGCGATCTGGGCGATCGGCCGGGTGCGGCCGTTGGAGAAGACGCCGGTGACGATGCCGTCGGACCCGATGGTGAACGACTGCAGCGTTCCGAGCGCCGAGCCGTCCTGGGACAGGGCGGCCACGCTGGACTGGCCGGAGAACTGGCGCAGGGCGGTGGCGTCGCCGGCGGCGCCGAAGTCGACGGTGATCGTGTTCGCGCCCCACGACCCGGTGGACTGCTGCACCGCCGGCGGCACCGCCGGAGGCACGGTGGGGGTCAGCGTGAGGGCCGGCGCCGGGTTGAAGGCCGGCGGGTTGGCGGTGGAGTCCCAGTTCAGCGTGGCCGTGCCGACGGTGACGGCCGCGCCGCCGTTCTTGTCGGGCATGGTGGCGGTGACCGTCCAGGTATCGGCCGCCGTCTTCGTGAAGTTGAACGTGGTGTCGATCGGCGAGCCCTGCACGTCGTAGGCGGTCAGCGACGTCACGATCGACGTGCCGATGGCGGCGTCCGCCGGGAGGTTCCCGCCGAGGCGGATGTTGCCGGTCTCCTGGGGAGCGGTGCTCTGGCCGAGGGGCATCGAGATGTCGCCGACGGCGGCGTTGGCGTTGATGGTGCCGGCGGCGTCGGCCGACCAGCCCTGGAGGATCGAGCCGTCGGCGGTGACGAGCCGGCCGAGGGCGTCGAAGTTCAGTGATCCGGCCCGGGTGAACAGCTGCTGGGCGTTGTTGCGGACGACGAAGAACCCGTCCCCCTGGATCGACAGGTCGGTGGCCCGGCCGGTCAGCTGCGACGCGCCCTGGGTGAAGTTGTTGGAGATGCCGGCGATGGTCACGCCGAGGCCGACCTGGGCGGGATTGGTACCACCGGCCGCCGCGTCGGGGACCCCCGCCCCCCGGATCGTCTGGCTCAGCAGGTCCTGGAAGACGACGCTGGCCGACTTGTAGCCCACCGTGTTGACGTTGGCGATGTTGTTGCCGATCACGTCCATCATGGTCTGGTGGCTGCGGAGGCCGGACACGCCGGAGAACATCGAGCGGAGCATTGCGTTCCTTCTTTCGCTATTGGGTCGCGAGGGTGACTTCGCGGACGTTGCTCAGGGGGACTTCGGCCTTACCGAGCAGGAGGACGGGCCCGTCGCTGCCGAGGCGGGTGCCGGTCACGACACCGGTCTGCGACGCGCCCTGGGCGTCGTCATAGGTGACCTGGCGGCCGAGGAGGCCGGCGGCCCGCTGGGCCTGCTCGCCGGCCACGAGGGCATCGGTCTGGGCGGCCATGGCCTCGAGCTTCTCGACCATGGTGAACTGGGCCGTCTGGGCCATGAACTGCGAGCTGTCGACTGGCTCCATCGGGTTCTGGTACTTGAGCTGCGCCACCAGCAGCTTGAGGAACATGTCCTTCCCCGACACCTGGGGGTCGCTCTGGCCGGTGGCCCCGCCGGTCGGGGCCGTCACCGGCGAGGGGTCGGCGGCCGATGCCGTGCGACCGGTCACGAAGGTCATCGCATCGATGGTCACCGGCGCTCCTTTCTTGGCGGCTCCCGCCGCCGTTGTCGGGGGGACACCCCCCATCCCCCCGGGTCTCGCTACAGAAACAGGTCGAGCCGTCCGGCGGCGGCCGGGCGGAGGGGGTGGGCGGGGTCGGCGCGGACGGGGTCGGCGACGCCGGGACGGCGCTGGGGGCCGGTGGAGGAGCGGTCCCCGTCGCCGGCGGCGGACCGGCGTTGCCCGGCGCCGCGACCGCCCTCGGCCCCGACACCGAGGTGACCGGCGGTGAGGCCGGCCTCGGCCAGCGCCGAGCGCAGCTCGGGGAGGGCGGCGGCCAGCAGCCGGCCGGTGGCCGGATCGGCGGCGTGAAGGGTGAGGTGCACGGTCTGGTGCTCCACCGACATCTCGACGCGGATGGCGCCGAGTTCCTCGGGGCGCAGCTCGAGGGTGACGTCGTGCCGGCCGTCGCCCCGCCCGTGCAACGGAACGACAGCCGACACGATCTGGTCCGCCACTGCCGCCGGGGTCGCGGCCGGAGCCGTTTCGGCCGGGGCGGTAACCGCCTCGGCCGGACGGGCCGGCGCAGGTCCCGGGACGGGCAGGGCGACGGTCTGGGGGGCGACGACGCCCTCCGGCGACCGCCGCAGAGGAGCAACGGAGGATCCGGTGGATCCGGATGGCGCCGCGGCCCCGCTGTCCCCATCCGATCGGCCGGCCGCGGCCGGATCTGAGGTGTTTGCCGTCACAGCGCCGGCGTTGCCGCCGCCAGGGCGGGACGGGCGCCCGTCGGCGGGCCGGCCGTGGCCGTCGCCCCGCCCGTGCAACGGAACGACAGCCGA
>DASYFF010000242.1:0-14450 GCA_036498605.1 Acidimicrobiia bacterium
GGGCAGAATCCGCTCTGTGCCGGTACCCCGCTGGCGGCCACCCCGTTCTGTTCCCCGCCCAGCCAGCAGCCACCGGGGAACGGTGGTGGTGGCGGAGGCGGTGGCGGCGGCTCGCCCAGCGCCGTCCACCCGACCGACAGCGGCGGCGGGAGCCAGAACCCGCTGTGTGCCGGCACCCCGCTGGCGGCCACCCCGTTCTGTTCCCCGCCGAGCCAGCAGCCCCCGGGTGGGGGCGGCAGTGGCGGTGGGAGCGGTGGCGGTAGCGGTGGTAGCGGTGGCGGCGGCTCGCCCAGCGCCGTCCACCCGACCGAAGACAACCCCGGTGGTCCGGGCGGCGGTGGCGGTGGCGGCGGGCAGAACCCGCTGTGCGCCGGCACGCCCCTGGCGGCCACTCCGTTCTGTTCCCCGCCGAGCCAGCAGCCCCCGGGCGGCGGTGGCAGCGGCGGCGGAAGCGGCGGCGGCTCCCACCAGGCGATCCACCCCGCCGACGGCGGTGCCAACCCGCTGTGCGTCCTGATGCCGAGCGACAAGTCCTGCGCCCCGAACCAGGGCGGCGGCGGTAGCGGCGGCGGTGGCGGCGGTGGCGGCACCCAGCCGAGCCCCGGCCCCGGTGGCGGTAGCGGCGGCGGCAGCGGCGGCGGCAGCCCCAGCTAATCCCGGTCCTCCGGGACCACGACAGTTCCTACGAGGCGGCGGGAATCCCCCGCCGCCTCGTCGCGTCCGGAGGTCCGCGCTCCTCTCCTATACAACAGGACGGCAGTTGTCACAGTGTCTCAGGTCCGGTAGCGTCCGCCCGTCGACCACGGAGGGGGGACCCCGATGACGACCCGGCACTACGCGCTGCCCGTCGAGACGACCCAATGGTTCGTGCAGGGCACGACCGAGACGGCCTTCAACTGGGAGTACGACGAGCCCCGCGACCGGCTGCTGACCCTCTACGAGAAGGGCAAGCACAAGCAGTGGGACGCCCAGACGCTCATCGACTGGTCGGTCGACCTCGACATCGAGGACCAGGGGGTCTTCCCCGACATGTACGTCCCGATCTACGGGTCGCCGTCGTGGGAGAAGATGAGCCGGGCGGAGAAGGACAACCTCCGCCACCACTACATGGCCTGGCTCAACTCACAGTTCCTCCACGGTGAGCAGGGGGCGCTGCTCTGCGCGGCCAAGATCGTCCAGACGGTCCCCGACGTCGACTCCAAGTTCTATGCCGCCACCCAGGTGATGGACGAGGCCCGTCACGTCGAGGCCTTCAACAAGTTCCTGCTCGAGAAGCTGGAGCTGGCCTACCCGATCAACCCCGAGCTGGCGAAGCTCCTCGACCAGACGGTCTCCGACTCCCGGTGGGACATCACCTATCTCGGCATGCAGGTGATGATCGAGGGCGTCGCCCTGGCCGCCTTCTCGCTCATCCGCGACTTCACCCAGCACCCCCTGTCCCGCTCCCTCAACGCCTACGTCATGAAGGACGAGGCCCGCCACGTGGCCTTCGGCCTCCTCGCCCTGCAGGACGCCTACAAGGACCTCACCGAGGCCGAGCGCCGGGAGCGGGAGGAGTTCGTCATCGAGGCCGCCCACCTGCTGCGGAACCGCATCCTGGCCCAGGAGCTCTACGGCAACCTCGGCCTCGACGTCGACGAGTGCCTGGAATTCATGGACCAGTCCCAGATCATGACCATCTACCGCCAGCAGCTCTTCGCCCGGGTCGTCCCCATCGTGAAGCGCATCGGGCTGTGGAGCGACACGATCCAGCAGGCCTTCGTCGACTTCGGCGTCCTCTCCTTCGCCGACATGGAACCGACGGAGATGTTCGACAACGACGAGCGCATCGCCGAGGAGCTCGAGGAGGCGATCGCCGCCACCCGCAACGGGGAACCGGTCCCGGCGACCCGGGCCGGCGACATCGCCGTCACCATCGCCGCCGGCGAGGGCTGACCCAGAGCACCGAGGGTCCCCCGCTCGGAGCGCCGGGGAGATGACAATGCCCTTATGGGGCACTCCCACGGCGTGGGCAACGAGAAGTCGCGGGTCCACGCCCGGGCCCGGGTTCTCCTGCTGGCGCTGGTGGTGCCGCTGCTGGCGGCCACCGTGCTGGGTCTCGTCGTCCTGTGGCCGGCTGACGCCAACCCGCCCACCCCCGACTTCATGGGCGCCCCGGCCAAGCTGGCCGATGCCACCGTCGTCAAGGTCGACCGCAAGCCCTGCGGCGGCGCGGACGCCGGCGCCGCCGTCGGCGCGCCGGGCGACAAGGCCACCCTCTGCCAGGAGGCCGGCGTCAAGCTGACCGGGCACGCCGGCCCCGAGACCAACAAGGTCGTGCCGATCGAGGTCGGCCAGGGCGCCGACAGCCCCGTCCTCCACACCGGCGACAAGATCGTGGTCGGACGGGCGGGCACCGGCAAGGCCGGCGACCCCGACGCCGGCGGCTGGTACTTCTCCGACTTCCAGCGCCGGGGCCCGCTCCTGGCCCTGGCCGTCTTCTTCGCCCTGGCCGTGGTGGTCTTCGGCCGGTGGCGGGGCATCATGGCCCTGGCCGGCCTGGTCGTGAGCTTCGCCATCCTGGTGCGGTTCATCCTGCCGGCCATCCTGATCGGCAAGAACCCGGTGGCGGTGTCCGTCGTCGGGGCGGCGGCGATCATGTTCGCCGTCCTCTACCTGGCCCACGGGATCAACGCCCGGACGACCACGGCGGTCCTCGGCACGGTCGGCGCGCTGTTCCTCACCGGCCTCCTGGCCTGGATCTTCCTGGCCGGCACCCACCTGACGGGCATGGCCGACGAGGAGTCGGGCCTGCTGGCCGCCTCCCTCTCCGGCGTGAGCCTCCGGGGTCTCCTGCTCGGCGGGGTGGTGATCGGCTCCCTCGGCGTCCTCGACGACGTGACCGTCACCCAGGCCAGCGTCGTGTGGGAGCTGCACCAGGCCAACCCGGCCTACGGCTTCCAGCGCCTCTACGCCGCCGGGCTGCGCATCGGCCGGGACCACATCGCCTCGACGGTCAACACGCTGGTCATGGCCTACGCCGGGGCGTCCCTACCCCTCCTGGTGCTGTTCACGCTGTCCAGCCGCCACCTCGGCGACGTGCTGACCAGCGAGGTCGTGGCCCAGGAGATCGTCCGGACCCTGGTCGGCAGCATCGGCCTCGTCTCGGCCGTGCCGATCACCACCGCCCTGGCCGCCTTCGTGGCCGACCGCAGCGTGCACCGCGAGCCGGTCCCCGCCCTCCTCTACGACGGGGACGGGTCGGTCTCCCACTCCTCGGCCAGGTCGGCCAGGCGGCGGGCCAGGCGGCGCAGGTCGTCGAGCCCGCCGCCGGAGCTGCCCACGGCGAGGCCGAGGAGGAAGGTGCTGAGAGGCCCGGCCGGGCGGGCGACGCCGTGAGCGACGTCGCGGGTCACGTCGAGCAGCAGCGTCACCGCCTCCTCGCCGAGAAGGCCGGCATCGGAGGCTGAATAGTCCAGGGTGGCGGCCGCCTCACGGAGCCAGTCATCGAGCACGGGGCGTCTCTCGCGCTACTCGTCGTCGTGGATCTGGGCGTTGAGGTACAGGCCCTCGCCGAGGTCGGAGATCATGCTGAGCTGGGTCTCGAGCCAGTCGGCGTGCTCCTCCTCGTCGTGGAGGATGTGCTCGAGCAGGAGGCGGGTGCCCTCGTCGGTGCGGCGGCACTGCTCGATCCCGGCCGCGAGGCGGGTGATGGCCTCCTTCTCCGTCTCGAGCTCGGCGTTGATCTGCTCCGGCACGGTCTCGCCGACCTTCACCGGGAACATCCGCTGCATGTTCGGGACACCCTCGAGGTAGAGGATCCGCTCGATCAGCTCCTCGGCGTGGCGCATCTCCCCGAACGACTCGTCCTTGCCGCGGTGGGCCAGCCGCTGGTAGCCCCAGTTCGCCTGCATCTTGTAGTGGATGAAGTACTGGTTGATCGCCGTCAGCTCGGCGGTCAGCACGTCATTCAGCAGCTCGATGATCTCCGGCGTCGACTGCATGGCCCTGCCCCCCGGGTCCTAGCTCGATGTCCCGGTCATCCTACTGACGGCCTGGAAGGCCTCGAGCAGCTCGATCGGGATCGGGAAGATGATCGTCGAGTTCTTCTCGGCCGAGATCTCCACCATCGTCTGGAGCTGGCGGAGCTGGAGGGCGCCGGGAGACGTGGCCATGACCGTGGCCGCCTCGCCGAGCTTCACCGACGCCTGGAGCTCACCTTCGGCGGCGATGATCTTGGCCCGCCGCTCCCGCTCGGCCTCGGCCTGTTTCGCCATGGCCCGCTGCATCTGCTCCGGGAGCCCGACGTCGCGGATCTCGACCCGGTGGACCTTCACGCCCCAGGGCTCCGTCTGGTTGTCGAGGCTGACCTGGAGCTCACCGTCGATCCGCTCCCGGTCGGAGAGCAGCTGGTCGAGCTCGTGCTTGCCGACGATGGCCCGCAGCGTCGTCTGGGCCACCAGTTGGCTGGCGGTGTACCAGTCCCTGATCCTGACCACCGAGGCGGCGGGGTCGATGACCTGGAAGTAGATCACGGCGTCGACCGTCACGGTGACGTTGTCCTTGGTGATCACCTGCTGGGACGCCACCGGGGCGGCGATGATCTGCAGGTTGATCTTGGTGATCTTGTCGATGACGGGGACCACGAAGAACACCCCCGGCCCCTTGGCGCCGACGCAGCGCCCGAGGCGGAAGATCACCCCCCGCTCGTACTCCTGGACGATCTTGATCGACGTCGCCAGGAACAGGACCACGATCCCGGCCAGCACGATGCCGGCACTCAAGACGGCCTCCACGGATGCTCCTTTCAGCGCCTCAGCGCGGTGAAACCGGGGCGGGGGTGATCCGCAGCTCCATCCGTTCGTGGCCCACCACCACCACCTCGTCCCCGGGGCGGACCGGGACGGTGGCGGTGGCGTTCCACAGGGAACCGTCGAGGCGGACGGTTCCCCGCTGCGCCCCCCAGTCCCACGTCACGACCGTCGCCGTCCGGCCGTTGAACGCCTCCATGCCGACCTGGGCCGGCTGGTCGAGGAGCCGCCGGGTCGCCCCGAGGAGGACGGGGAACACCGCCGACAGGCCGCCGGTGGCCACCGCCCCGACGGCCACCGCGCCGGCGCTGCCGGTCGTCGCGCCGTAGCCGATCGTGCCGAGGGCGTAGAGGCCGGCGGCGGTCAACCGGCCGGACGCCGACGTCGACTTGCGGACGAGGAGCACGGCCCACAGGCCGACGGCCACGGCGATGAGCGTCAGCGGGGCCCAGGTCTCGTCCCGCTGCGAGACGCCGTCGATGCCGACCCACAGCATGGCGAACCCGCCGATCCCGGCCACGCCGAACGTGGGGAGGGCAACCTCGATCAGCAGCAGGGCCGCCGAGAGGGTGAGGGCGATGATAATGACGGGGGGAGAGTCCAGATCACCAGCGTATCGACACCGGCCTGTCCGGTGACTTCGTTTTTTACGCCGAGAGGAGGACCGCTTCCTCCTCGTCCCGGAGGAGCGGGCAGGCGGCGTAATAGGCCTGGCCCGTCAGATGGTCGTCGAGGAGGCGGCAGACCTCGGGCAGGCAGCCGCCACAGACGGTCCCGGCCCGGCAGTGGACGCCGATCTCCACCGGCGTGCGGGCGCCGGCGTCGATGGCCGAGCGGATCTGACCGTCCGTGATGCCCTTGCAGTGGCACACCCGCATGGGCCGCCGACCCCCCGTCCTCGTCTCTTAGGTGACCCTAAGATCAAGGATAAGGGTCTATTGCGCCTGTGGTCAAGCCCTCCTCAGGGCTCCCAGGATCTCCTCCACCGCGGCGTCGGCCAGGGCCCGCATCTCGTCGTCGGTCCGGTCCTGGATCGGGTGGGGGACGAACACCCGCCGGGCGGCCAGGCCCAGGGCCGCCGCCTGCGACTCGGCCGCCTCGACGAACTCCGACGAGGCCACCACCACGCCCGGCACGCCCCGGGTCTCGAGGTCCACGATGTCGTGCACACTGCACGACGTGCAGGAGCCTCAGTCGGCCAGCGCCTCCACGATCACGTCGCACTTGGTGGCGATCTCGTGGCGGAGGTCGATGGGCGCCACCTTGGTGAAGGTCGGCTTGCGGAACCGCAGCGTCCGCAGGCCCCGCTCGTTGAGCAGCGTCTCGAGGCGGTCGAGGAAGACGTCGCCCCGGGGCTTGATGATGTCGAGCAGCCCGACGACCTTGCCGTCGAGACTGTCCGGCCGCTCGGCCAGCGAGCGGGTGATCGTCGTCCGCTCGTTGGTGGGGTCGAGGTAGATCCGGATGTCGTCGACAGCGGTGGACGGGCTCATGGCGTGACCTCCCGGGTGACGGGGATGCTGCCGATGGCGCCCCTGGCCCAGCCGCCGATGACGGCCGAGAACAGGCCGGCGCCGCCGCCGGCGTGGACGATCAGCAGCCCATCGGGCGTGAACTTGGGCAGGCCGCCGCCGGCCGACCCGCCGGCTGCGTCGCCGAAGGCACCGACCACGGCGCCTCCACCGGCCGGGACGTTCATCCCCTCGGCGCAGCCGTTGGCGCCGGCGGCCAGCTCCGACAGCGGCTTGGTCCCGAGCTCCAGGAGCCGTTCCCGCAAGCGGGCCTTGGACCAGCCGGCCTCCCGGAAGACCCGGCCGTGCTCCGGCGAGACCACCAGCACGGCATCGGTCAGGAGGGCCAGCTTCGGGTGCCAGACGGCGTCGAGGGCCCAGGCCATCGACCGGGCCAGCGACTCCGGCTCCCGGGACTTCTGGTCGCACAGGCCGTGGGGCCCGTAGCCGGCGAAGAGCGTCACCGTCGACGTTCCGGGGGCGAAGCCCCGCTCGACCGACAGCGGCTCCCAGGGCGAGCCGGCCTCGTCCTCGGCGAAGCAGAACGTGTACTTCCCCGGCCCGCCCAGTGTGGCCCGGTCGATCTCGCCCGGCCGGCCGCCGCCGATGTTGCGGACGATCAGCTGCAGGGCCCGGCCGATGGTGGCGTTGGCCCGGTTGCCCTGGCCGAGGACGTTGACGCCCGAGTTCATGCCGATCTCGGTGGCGATCGGGCCGTTGACCATGACGACCGGCCCGGTGAGCCATGTCGTGCACAGCAGGCCGTGCATGTTGAACTCGTCGGTGCAGGCCGCCTCCACGGCGGCCAGGACCACCGGGAAGTACTCGGGGCGACATCCGGCCAGGACTGCGTTCACGGCCGCTTTCTCCACCGTGCAGTCGGCGAAGTCGGGCCCGACCACCGCCACCACCTCGTCGGCGGCCCGGGTCGTGCCCTCCAGCATCCGCAGCACCCGGGCCGGGGTCGGCGGCACGACCGGCAGCCCGTCGGTCCAGCCCCGCTCGAAGAAGGCCTCGGCCTCGTCCTCGAGGCGGGCCAGCTCCAGCCGACGGGACCGCAGCCCGCTGCTGCGGGCGGCGAGGCGCTCGATCACCTCCGGGTCGCAGTTCAGCGCCCCGCAGCCCGGCCGGTGCTCAGGGAGCCCGTCCCCCAATGTCCCGACGCCGCTGAACTTCTCCCAGGCGGGGCGGGACCAGCCGACGATCCGGTCGACCTCCTCCCCGCCCTCCACCTTGATCAGCGTGGGGACGGTGTCGAGGTCGAGGGCCACCGACAGGTCGAGATCGGTGTCGTCGACCGGGTCGAGGCCGTCAGGGAACGACGGATCGTCCTGCGTGAAGACGGTGAGGGGGACGCCGGCGGCCCGGAGCTCGGCCAGCACCGGCGTGACCAGCCGGCAGGTCGGGCAGTCGGCCTTGACGACGGCAACGATCCCCTCGGGGAGTGGGGTGCCCATCCCCCCGAGGGTAGACCGCTGGGCGCTGCAGCTTCTCTACGGAGCCGTGGCGTCGACCGGATCGTCGATGGCGACCTCGGCGGCGGCGAACTCCTCGATCATGTCGTGGGCCTCGGCGTCGGTGTACTGCACCGGGGGCGACTTCATGAAGTAGGCGGACGGGCCGAGCAGCGGGCCGCCGATGCCCCGGTCGAGGGCCAGCTTGGCGCAGCGCAGGGCGTCGATGACGACGCCGGCCGAGTTGGGAGAGTCCCACACCTCGAGCTTCATCTCGATGTTGAGCGGGACGTCGCCGAAGTTGCGGCCCTCGAGCCGGATGTAGGCCCACTTGCGATCGTCGAGCCAGGCCACGTGGTCGGACGGGCCGATGTGGACATCGTCGGCCTCGATGCCGTTGTCCAACTGGCTCGTCACCGCCTGGGTCTTGGAGATCTTCTTCGACTCGAGGCGCTCCCGCTCCAGCATGTTCTTGAAGTCCATGTTGCCGCCGACGTTGAGCTGGTACGTGCGGTCGAGCACCATGCCCCGGTCCTCGAACAGGCGGGCCAGGATCCGGTGGACGATCGTGGCGCCGACCTGGCTCTTGATGTCGTCGCCGATGATCGGGACGTTGGCGTCGATGAACTTCTGCGCCCAGGTCGGATCGGAGGCGATGAACACCGGGATGCAGTTGATGAAGGCCACACCGGCCTCGAGGCAGGCCGAGGCGTAGTGCTTCTGGGCTTCTTCGGAGCCGACCGGCAGGTAGGAGACGAGCACCTCCGCACCCGAGTCGCGCAGCGCCTTGGCCACGTCGACGGCGGGGGCGGGGGACTCCTCGCAGGTCGCCTTGTAGTACTTGCCCCACCCGTCGAGCGTCGGACCCCGGAGGACCTCGATCCCGAGGTCGCCGACCTCGGCGAAGCGGATGGTGTTGTTCTGGCCCCGGAAGATGGCCTTGCCGAGGTCCTCGCCGACCTTGGTGTTGTCGACGTCGAAGGCGCAGACGAACTCCACGTCGCCGACGTGGTAGCCGCCCAGCTCCACGTGCATGAGACCGGGGACGGTGTCGCCGGGGTGGGCGTCGCGGTAGTACTCGATGCCCTGGATGAGGCTGCTGGCGCAGTTGCCGACGCCGGCGATGGCGACGCGGATCCTTCGACTCACGGGGTCCTCCTAAACGGTTTCGGTGTTGACGGGGGCGGGGCCGCGCTCGGCGGCGATCAGCGAGTCGACCCACTCCAGGTCGCGCTCGGCGGTCGTGGTCTCGTGTTCGATGAGGGCACGGGTGTAGCGGTCGCTCGCCGACGCCTTGCGGCCCCGGGCGAGCTTGTCGGCCAGCTGGTCCCTCCGGCGCTGGAGGAACTCGAGCCGGGCCGGCGGGTCGAGGTGGCGGCAGAAGGCGAGCTTGAGGGCGAAGGCCCGGTTCTCGTCGCTGCCGGGGGCCGCGTCGCCCCGGAGCAGCTCGGTGAACAGCTCCCGGCCGGCGGTGGCGATGCGGTAGGCCTTGCGGGTCCGGCCCGAGCGGCGCAGGGGCCGGCGCAGCCGGGCGGCGGCCGCCTCGCCGGCGATCGAGCCGGTTGCGGGGATGGGGATGGCCCCCGCCGGCGCGGCGGCCGGCGGGTCGACGACCTCGATGGCCCCCATCCGCTCCAGCCGGGCCAGCGCCGGATAGAGCGACCCGTAGGAGACGCCCCAGACGTGCCCGAGCGTCTCGCCGAGCCGCTTCTTCAGCTCGTAGCCATGGAGGGGGGCCTCGGTCAGCAGGCCCAGGATCGCAAGTTCAAGCATAGGTCAGATATATCGACTCGATATATCGGCGCAGCGTTACATGAGATCGACGGGAAGTCAAACACCGCGAACCCTCCGCCCGGATCGCCCGTTCCGGGACAGCGCCTCGAATCGCACGACCCTGCGCCTCGGTACACTCGATTTGATGCGCCGCCAGATCGACTACCGCCTTGCCCGCCGGGCGGTGCTGCGCGACTGGCGGCTGGGAAAGATCGGCCGGTCGGAGGTCTGCGACGCCCATCCCGAGCTCGTCCGGGCCGCCCGCCACCTCGGCGAGTCGACCGAGCAGGAATGCCCCATCTGCGAGAAGTCGAAGCTGCGGTTGGTGTCCTACGTCTACGGCGACTCGCTCAAGGCGGCCAACGGCCGCTGTATCACCAACCAGGGCGAGCTCGACCGCCTCGGCGAGGCCTGCGACGAGTTCGCCTGCTATGTGGTCGAGGTCTGCACGGAGTGCAACTGGAACCACCTCACGAGGAGCTACCTCCTCGGCCGCCGGCACGCCGGCTAGCCGCCGGGGGGCCTACTCCTCGGCTAGGTGCGGGTACTGCGTGGTGCAGGAGATGCACCACAGCTCCGCCGCCTCCTCGGTGCTCAGGACCTCACCGGGGCGCTCGGGGTCCATGTAGACCCGGCGCACCTGCAGGAGCTCGACGTCGGGGGTGCCGCAGTTCTCGCAGGCTCGCTCCATCTTCCGAGGCTACCGCTCAGCGGCCGGTAGACTCTCGGATGCCGCCGGGAGCCGCCCGTGCCCCGGACGTGCGGAGGTCCGTCGCATGAGCACGCTCGCTGCTCCCGCCATCCGGGCCCGCAAGGGCGATGGCACCCCTCTTGTCATGGTCACCGCCTACGACACTCCGTCGGCCCGGATCGTCGACGACGCCGGGGCCGACATCATCCTCGTCGGTGACAGCGTGGCCATGGTCGTCCTCGGCTACGACGACACCCTGTCGGTGACCGTCGACGACATGGCCCACCACACCGCCGCCGTCGCCCGGGCCCGGCCCAAGGCGATGGTGGTGGCCGACATGCCGTGGATGAGCTACCACGTCTCGAGAGAGGAGACGGTCCGCAACGCCGCCACGCTGCTGCGGGCCGGGGCCTCGGCGGTCAAGCTCGAGGGCGGCCGCAAGCGCCTCGAGGCGATCGGCGCCATCCTCGACGCCGAGATCCCGGTCATGGGCCACCTCGGCCTCACACCGCAGTCCGTCCACATGCTGGGGGGCTTCAAGGTCCAGGCCAAGGAGTTCGACGCCGCCCGGGGGCTGCTCGACGACGCCGCGGCCCTGGCCGAGGCCGGGTGCTTCTCCATCGTGCTGGAGTGCGTGCCCGACGCCGTGGCCACGATGGTCACCGAGGCGGTGCCCGTCCCCACCATCGGGATCGGCGCCGGCGCCCACTGCGACGGCCAGGTGCTCGTCTTCCACGACCTGCTGGGCCTGAACGGCGGGCGGGCGCCCAAGTTCGTACGCCGCTACGCCGACCTGCGGGGCGACGCCACGGCCGCCGTGACGGAGTTCGCCGACGACGTGCGGTCCGGCCGGTACCCTTCCGAGGCGGAGACCTACCACTTCGCCGACGGCACCCCCGTGCCCGGCCTCTACCAGGCGGCCAGCGCATGACAGATGAGGGCCACGGTCCTCCGGAAGATCTCGCCCACTCGACATCGGCCGGCGCGGTCGAGGTCGCCCGGGGCCTGAGCCGGGCCTACAAGACGTGGCTGGCCGGCCTCGGGTTCGTGATCGCCTTCATCCTGGTCCTGCTGTGGGGGTCGAACCGCCCGGCCAACCCCACCTTCGTCGGGGCCAACACCGCCTCGTCGACGACCGCCCCGAGCGGGGTCACCTTCGCCGACAAGAAGATCGGCGTCGGCCCCAGCTGCCTCCACGTGCTGGTGGCCGACACACCGGAGAAGCGGGCCGAAGGGCTGCGCCACCGCTCCAACCTCGACGGCTACGACGGCATGATCTTCGAGTTCGGCCAGACGATGAAGCACGAGGTGACCCAGTTCACGATGTCGGACGTGAAGTTCCCGCTCACGATCGGCTTCTACGACCAGAGCGGCCTGAAGGTCGACGCCCGGGACATGGAGCCCTGCTCCGGGTCCGACAGCTCCTGCCCCCGCTACGGGTCGAGCCAGAACTTCAACACCGCCATCGAGACACCGAAGGGCAAGCTGCCCGACGGCCCGCTGACCGCCTGTCCGGGGTGAGCACCTACCTCTTCGAGCACACCTGGGAAGAGGAGCGTCGCCGCCTCGACCTGCTCCAGGCGGTCTTCGACCCGGGCACCCGCGACAGCCTCGGCCGGCTGGCGCTGCCGGCCGGCGCCCGGTGCCTCGAAGTGGGGGCCGGGGCGGGCTCGATCGCCCGGTGGCTCTGCGACAAGGTGGGGGCCGGCGGGCGGGTGGTGGCCACCGACCTCGACACCGGCTTCCTGGAGCGGCTGACCGAGGAGAACCTCGACGTCCGCCGGCACGACATCGTGGCCGACGAGCTCGAGGAGGGGCACTACGACCTCGTCCACGCCCGGCTGGTCCTCGAGCACATCCCGGCCCGCGACCGGGTGCTCCGGCGGCTGGTGGCGGCGCTGCGGCCGGGCGGGTGGCTGGTGGTGGAGGACTTCGACTGGTCGTCGGTGCTGACCGCCCCGGGTTCCGTCGCCGCTGCCCTCCACACCCGGGTCAACGAGGCGCTGGCGACGGTCTTCACCGCCGCCGGCGCCGCCATCGACTACGGCCGGCGCCTCCCCCTCGACTTCCGGGCCGCCGGTCTGGACGCCGTCGGCGCCGAGGGCCGGGTGCACGTGCCCCTCGGCGGCTCGCCGGCGGCGCAGTGGTGGCAGCTCAGCCTGGCCAAGCTCCGCGAGCCGCTCCTGGGGACGGGCCGGTTGACGGAGGCCGAGGTCGACGAGGCGCTCGGAGCCTGCGACGACGAGGGGTTCTGCGGCTTCTACCCCATCCTGGTCACCGCCTGGGGGCAGCGCCCGCCGCCTGAGACGGCATAACTGTCACACCTCCGGCGTATCGTGCGTGGCGATGGGCGGCACCGAAGCTGTTAACGTTCCTCGTCTTATCCGGAGTGCGTGGCTCTGCGGGGCCGCGCCCTCCACCCACCCGTCCTGCTCCCCGCTGAGGGGAGCCCGCAGGCCCACCTGCGGTCCACAGGAGGTGCACGGCTCATGAGGCCGTACGAGGTCATGCTCATCTTCGATGCCGGCCTGGAGGAGGAGACGATCCGGGCCGCGGTCGACCGCTATGCGGGCTTCATCCGCGACCGGGGTGGCAACCCCGGTCGGGTCGACCGCTGGGGCAAGCGCCGCTTCGCCTACGAGCTCCGCCACCGCTGGGAGGGCTACTACGTCCTCATGGAGTTCACGGCGGGGGTCGAGCTCGAAGAGGAGCTGCACCGGATGCTCTCCCTTGCCGACGAGGTCATCCGCCACAAGGTGATCCGCATTCCCGACGCCGCCCTGAAGGCCCGGGCGGCGCCGGCGGCGGCGCCCGCTGCGGCGGAAGCGTAGGAAGGAAGGCAGAAGATGTCCGGTAACAGCATCACGATCGTGGGCAACATCACCCGCGACCCAGAGCTGCGGTTCACCCCGAGCGGCCAGGCCAACGCCCGGCTCGGCGTGGCCGTCAACCGCCGCTGGCAGGACCGCAACAGCGGTGAATGGAACGAGGCGACCAGCTTCTTCGACGTGATCTGCTGGCGGGAGCTGGCCGAGAACGTGAGCGAGTCCCTCAAGCGGGGCACCCGGGTCATCGTGACCGGGCGGCTCGAGCAGCGCACCTGGGAGCAGGAGGGGAACAAGCGCAGCGTCGTCGAGATCATCGCCGACGAGGTCGCCCCCAGCCTGCGCTGGGCCACGGCCAAGGTCGAGAAGACCGAGCGCCGCAGCGGCGGAGACCAGGGAGGGGGTGGGGGCGGGAGCGGCTCAGGCCGCTCCGCGCCGCCGGCCGACCCGCCGCCCTACGACGACTTCGGCGACGAGCCGTTCTAGAACCAACCTCTCAGGGAGTTCACCGTGAAGATCGTGCTCCGGGCCGATGTCGACAACCTCGGAAACAAGGGCGACCTGGTCGAGGTGGCCCCCGGCTACGCCCGGAACTACCTCGTGCCGAAGGGCCTGGCCATCGCCGCCTCGGCCGGCGTCACCCGCCAGGCCGAGGCCATGCGCCGCTCCCGCCAGGTCCGCGACCGGCGGGAGAAGGAGGGGGCGGAGGCCACCGCCCGCCAGCTGGCGGCCAAGCGAATCGAGATCCGGGCCCGGTCCGGTGAGGGCGGCCGGCTCTTCGGTTCGGTCACCACCACCGACATCGCCGAGGCGGTCGAGGCCCAGACGGGGGTGAAGCTCGACCGGCGCAAGTTCCACGTCGAGCCCATCAAGACGCTGGGCACCCACGAGGTTCCGGTGCGCCTCCACAGCGAGGTCGAGGTCCCCCTGACCATCGAGGTCGTCTCCCAGTAACAGGTCGCTGGTGTTGACTCTGTCGCCTCGCGCGGGCATGATCGAACATACGTTCGTGCCCGTGGTGCGAGGGTGGGGATAACTTTCCCGACAAATCCACAGGTTCTCCCCCTTCCTCCCCACAAGGGTCCGACGCGACGATTGGCCCCCCTCGGATGGGCGGGGCTGGGAGAGGTCGGGGAGAGGCGGGTCGGGTGGTGCAGTCGATCAGCAACATGCGTCCCGAGCCGTCGCGGCCGTCGGGCGGCGGGCGGGTGCCGCCCCACAACATCGAGGCCGAGGAGTCGGTCCTCGGGGCGATGCTTCTGTCCAAGGACGCCATCGCCTCGGCGGTGGAGACGTGCAGCCCGGAGGACTTCTACAAGCCGGCGCACGGCCACCTCTTCGACGCAATCCAGACGCTCTACGGGCGGGGGGAGCCGGTCGACCCGGTCACCGTGGCCGAGGAGTTG
>DASYFF010000243.1:0-5967 GCA_036498605.1 Acidimicrobiia bacterium
GCCCGGCAACGGCAGACCCGGCCAGCCTGCGTGCCCGCGGCTTTACTCCCGTACCCGCGGATTATCGGCTCCGCGGGTACGGGAATCGAGCGAGTGGATCGCGGTGGCAGCGAGCCTCCTGCCTGCCATGCGGGCAGCGAACTCTGGAATCGCTCCCGACCTCTCCGAAGCCGCCCTCACCCCACTGCGCCGGACGTGGTGCAGCAACGGGACCACGACAAGCGTGAACACCTTTCTGTCGTAGGCGGTTGCGCCCGGGTTGTCGGCTCAGGCGGCGCGGGGCACGGCAGCGGCGCTCAGCCTCAGCTCGGCTTTCGGCAGCGCGACCTCGTGCATTGCGAGCCGGTTCGGGCCCGGCATCCGGATGATGGGTTCGACGGCCCGCCGTTCGATGACCGATTGACGGACGGCCCGGGACAGGGCCGGCGTCGAGAGTTCGAGGTTCTCGACGGCGAGGTGCGACACCACCGGGGAGCCCACCTCGATCCGCAGCGTCTCGTCCCGCAGCGTCTGGACAAAAGTCGTCGCCATGGTTCCCCCCTTGGCCGACGGCACCGACTCTTACGCGGTGCGTAGTCCGAACTATTACATGTCGCGTAATCGCCGTCAAGGGGGATTTTATGGATTTCCTAACCTGTTCGCGTATCCGCTAACATGGCTGGCGTGGAGGGTCGGATCGCGCCCGCGCTGCTGGGCGAGGCCAGGGAGAGGGCCGGCCTCAGCCAGGCGGAGCTGGCTCGCCGGGCCGGTGTCAGCCGTTCGGTGCTGAGCGTGTACGAGTCCGGTCGCCGCCAACCGAGCAGTGAAGCGCTGGCCCGGATCCTGGCCGCCGCCGGGTTCCAGCTGGGCTTGCGCCCGTCGGTCCGCCATCTCGACGATGTCCGGGCCGGTCGGATTCTGGAGCAGGTCCTGGAACTGGCCGAAGCGTTGCCGGGGCACCGTCGGGGCGCGCTCCGTTACCCGCCGATCGCCGGACGCACCCAGTGAGCATCCTCGGCCAACGGCTCCTGGCCATCCACGACGCCCTCCGGGGCCCGGGCATCCCCCACGCCTTCGGGGGCGCCATCGCCCTGGCGTACTGCACCGAGGAGCCCCGAGGCACCCGGGACCTCGACGTGAACGTGTTCGTCGCTCCCACCGCCGCCGCCCCGGTGCTCGCCGCGCTCCCCGACGAGGTCGTGGCGACCGACGACGACCGACGACGGATCGAGCGTGACGGACAGGTGCGACTCTGGTGGGACGACACACCCGTCGACCTGTTCTTCGACGTCCATGACTTCCACCGTCAGGTCGGCGCCGGCATCCGCCTCGTGTCGTTCCTGGATCGCCAGGTGCCGGTCCTGGCCTGCACCGACCTCGTCGTGTTCAAGGCGAGGTACAACCGCACGAAGGACTGGGCCGACATCGAGGAGATGATCGAGGCCCGAACCGTCGACCCCGACCGGGCCCTCCTCTGGTTGACCCGCCTGCTCGGGCGGGCGGATGAAGTGACCCTGCGACTCGCCACGGTCCTCGACCGCCCAGAGCCGTGAAGGTCGTGAATCCGCCCTCCATGCCTGCACGACGCCGGGCCCCGGCCCTCGTTGCCCTGCTCGCTGCCGTTCTCGTCACGGCGTCCGCCTGCAGCAGGGGCAGCGGAGACAGACAGGGGACGGGAACCACGAGCGGCGGGCAGGGCTCCACGGCCAACGCCATCGATATCAACCCGGTGGGTCGGGACCGGCTGCCCGACGGGGGAACCCTGCGGTGGCCGCTCGTGGCATCCCCGCCGAACTTCAATACCGGGGAGCTCGACGGCACCTCGGCTGACACCGCCAACGTGGTCGGGGCCCTGCTGCCCTCGCTGTTCGGCTTCGACCCCGAGGCGCGCCCAACGGTCAACAAGGACTACCTCGAATCGGCGGAACTGACCGCCAAGGACCCCCGACAGGTCGTCACCTACCGGATCAACCCCAGGTCCGCCTGGGACGACGGCACGCCGATATCCGAAGCAGACTTCGAAGCGCAGTGGAAGGCGATGTCGGGATCGAACCCGGCGTACCGCATCGCTTCGTCGAGCGGCTACGACCAGATCGAGAACGTCGCCCGGGGCGCCGACGACCGTGAGGTCGTGGTGACGTTCCGGCGGCCCTACGCCGATTGGAAGGCCCTGTTCTCGCCGCTGTATCCGGCATCCACGAACAACGATCCGGTCGTGTTCAACGACGGGTGGAGGGCGAGGCCGCTCACCACGGCCGGACCGTTCAGGTTCGAGAGCCTCGACCAGACAGCCAAGACCATCATCCTCGGGCGCAACCCGAAGTGGTGGGGCAACCGGCCGAAGCTCGATCGGATCATCTACCGGGTGATCGATCCCGCGGGCCAGGTCGACGCTCTCCTCAACGGTGAGATCGACGTGCTCGATGTCGCCGCCGATGTGAACCGGCTGAAGCGGGTGGAGTCCGCTCCCGGCATCACCGTCCACCGTGCGGCCGGTCCCGACTTCCGGAGCATCACGATCAACGGGACGGGCGAGATCCTCAAGGATGTGAACGTGCGGCGGGCGCTCGGGATGGCCATCGACCGCAGGGCAATCGCCAACGTGCTCGTCGGTCCCCTCGGCGCCGAGGCGAAGCCGCTCCAGAACCACATCTTCATGTTCAGCCAGCCGGGCTACCAGGACAACGCCGGCATCCTGAGCTCGCCCGATGTCAACGGCGCCCGGAGGCTCCTCGACGACGCCGGCTGGAAGCCGGAGGGCACCGTCCGCAAGAAGGACGGCAAGCCACTGGCGATCCGATTCGTCGTCCCGACCGGCGTGGCCTCCTCGAACCAGGTGGCGGAACTGGTGCGAACGATGCTGGACGGCATCGGCGTCAGGGTCGACGTCCTGCCCGTTCCGCCGCCGGAGTTCTTCAAGCAGTACATCCTTCCCGGGAACTTCGAGTTGACCGTGTTCTCCTTCATCGGCAAGCCGTTCCCGATCAGCTCGAACAAGCCGAGTTACGTCTCCCCGAAGCCCGGCAAGGACGGCGAGCTCGACTTCCAGCAGAACTTCGCCCGGATCGGCACTCCCCAGATCGACGCACTCTTCAACGAGGCGACGAGCGAGTTCGACGAACCGAAAGCTCTTGAACTCGCCAACCGGATCGACGCCGCCATCTGGGACGAGGTCCACTCACTCACCCTCTATCAGCGACCCGACATCGCGGCCACCAGGTCGCAGCTGGCCAACTTCGGGGCCTTCGGCTTTGCCAGCGTGGTCTATGAAGACATCGGCTTCAGGAAGTGATGCACCGGCCGCCCCGGGACAGGACCTCGACGGTGCCGGCCGAGCCGTCGACGCGGCAGAGGTCGCCGGTGCGGAGCCTGCTCGTGCCGTCGGTGGTGTGCATCACGCAGGGGATGCCGAGTTCCCGGGCCACGACGGCGGCGTGGCTCAGCAGGCCGCCGATGTCGACGACCAGGGCTTTGGCCAGGAACATGATCGACGCCCAGCTGGGGTCGGTGGTGTGGGCGACGAGGATGTCCCCGGGCTCGACGTCGGCGGTGGCCGGGTCCTCGACGACGACCACCCGCCCTTCCACGACACCGGGCGAGGCGCCCGTGCCGGTGAGGGTCGGCAACCCGGTCACGTCGTGGTCGCCGGCGGGCTCGGCGGTCGGGACTCCCTGGAATGTCGAGGGGATGCGCAGCGCCCGGAAGGCCTCGTGTCGGCGGCGACGATCGGCGATCACCGACGGCTCTGGCAGGGCGGCCTCACCCGCCAGCTCGTCGGCGGTCAGGAAGAAGGCGTCCTCGGGGTCGGCGAGCAGGCCCTCCTTGGCCAGACAGGCGCCGATCCGGCGTGCCATCGCCCGCAGGACGTCGAGTGACTGCAGGAAGGCCACCTTGCCCACTCCCCGCAGCGGTGAGATCCGGGCGGCGAACGCGATGGCCAGCCGGGCCGGCGCCCGCTGCCAGCGGGCCAGGCCGGCCAGCAACGCCGCCTCAGCCTGACGCCGTTCCGCCGCCCGGTCCCCTTCCACCGCCGCCGGCGCCGCCTCGTCGGGCAGGCTCCGGTACCGGTCGACGAGCCGGGCGACGGCGTCGGGGTTCTCCCGCCACATCCGGCTCGAGAGCTCGCCTTCGTCCGCCCCGTGGTAGCCGTGCCGGTCGAGGAAGGCCGCCAGCCCGAGCCGGCCCCGGGAGACCTCCCACAGGTCGGCGACCACTGCTGTCTCCTCGTGGGATCCATGCCCCGTCAGCAGCGCCGAGCCGTCGACCCCGGCGGCGGTCGCCAAGCGCGACATCAGGTCGTAGACGGGCTGCATGCAGATGATGACCCCCGTCGTGTGCAAGGTGAGGGTCTCCTGGAACCGCTGCCGCGCCGCCTGGAAGTGGCGCCGGGCGTCGGCCAGATCGAGCGTCCCGGCGGCGGCGATCTCCGCCCGCCACCAGGCGTCGGTGACGGGGCGACACTCCCGGATCAGCCTCGGGGTGCGGACGAACCAGGCCGGGAACCGCACGGCGACCACCGGCCAGCGCCGTCGGGACGGCCGGCTCTGATATCCGGCCGGGACCGAGCCGAGGATCTGGTTGGCGATGGCCTCGCCCGACGTTCCCGGCATGAGGTCGCCGATGCGCATCATGAAGTCGACCTGCGCCGCTGTGCGCCCGTAGAAGATGTTGAGGAACCGCTCTGTCGGATCGGCCGGTTCGGCGGTCTCCGCCGCGGTGAGAGCACCGACCCGGTGAAACGCCGTCCGGGCGGCCCGTTCCCCGCAGGGCCCCCAGACGCTCCACCCCAGCGGCGTGAGCACACCGGGCATGGCCTCGCCGATGTTGGTCGTGCTCCAGTGCGACCCGGGGGCCGACACCCCGTGGAGGTCAGCGCCGGCAGAGCTGCTGGCCGTCATTCGTCCACTTCCCCTGGTTGATGACCAGCGCCCACCCGCAGGGCAGCGGCGGCGGCGCTTCGCCCTCCTTGAAGGTGAGCGGCGGCGTGAGGCCGCCGAGCCGCTCGTCCCGGAACGTCCACAGACCCCGGAGGACGTCGGTGCCGGCCGGCCGCTCCCCCATCCGGCCCAGCGCGGCCCGCTCGAACATCTTGGCCGAGGCCCAACCGGCCAGCGACGCGGCGTCGATCGGGACGGCCGGGGCGTAGCGCTTCATCATCGTCGTGAACTCGGCGATGGCAGGGTCCCCGTCGAAGAACCACGGCAGCTGCGTGTTGGCGACCACCATCCCGTCGAAGCCGGGGTCCTCGGCGAAGTCGACGCGCACCTGTTGGGTCGACGACACCAACGTGGGCCGGTACCCGACCTGGGCGCAGGAACTGGCAATGCGCTTCCAGCTGTTGGGGTCGAAGGCCCCGGCGATGACGTCGGCGCCGGCCGACTGGGCCGACAGGCACTGCGAGGTGAAGTCCGGCTGGGTGATCGACGCCTTCGACTGGTAGACGACCTTGTACCCGACCTTCGAGGCCGTCTGCGCCCACCGGGCCTCGGCGACGTTGCAGAAGGTGGCCTCCTGACAGGTGATCGTGGCCAGCTTCGACCGCCCCTTCGGGATCGTGACCGCCGCTCCGCCGATCAGCATGACGTCGGCCAGGTCGGCGCCCACCGCCCCGGGCGAGAAGTGCATGGGGCTGCCGTTGAAGTAGGTCGCCCCGCCGTCGGCACCGATCACCGGCACCTGCTTGCGCTGCACGTACTCGGCGCTGGCCTGCCCGGTCAGGACGGCGGTCATGAAGACGAAGGCGATGACGCCCTCCTGCTCCACCAGCTTCTTGACCAGCAGCTGTTGGCGGGACGGATCTCCGCCGTCGTCAGCGGTCACGTACCGGAGGGGATGGCAGTCGAGGCCGCCGGCCGCGTTCTTCGCCGCCACCCAGGCCTGCACGGCCTTCGTACCGCCGATCACGGCCGCTCCGACGATGCCCGACATCTGGCCCACCGAACCGATCACGACCGGACTGGCGCCGGACGGGCATCCGGCCGCCGCGGC
>DASYFF010000244.1:0-2039 GCA_036498605.1 Acidimicrobiia bacterium
GATGAAGTCGTCGGTGCTGCCGGCCCACTCCATCACCGGTTGGTTGCGCCGCGACGGGAGCAGATCATGGATGACCGATCCCGGCTCGTGGACGGTCAGCGTGTCGACGGGCAACTTGTCGGCCACGCCGTTCACCGTCGGGAACGACGGGGCGACGTCAAGACCGTCGCAGATGAAGGCCTTTCCGAACACGTCGGGGAACGCGAGCGACAGCTTGTTGGCGCTGTAGGCACCGCTGGAGAAGCCGCTCATGACCGTCTTCGCCGGGTCGAGCCGGAAGCGCCGGGCCAGGTCGGCCCACGTCTCGAAGTTGCTGGCCCCGCTCTGGCCGTAGCCCCACTCGTCGGCGCCGCGGGCGTCGGTGGCCACCACCAGCGTCGGATTGTCGGGGCGTTCGCCGATGGCGTGGTACATGTCGTGATCGCCGTACACGACGTCACCGCCGTTGATGGCGAAACCCGAGAGCCACAGCATGGTGCCGTAGCCCGCCGGCGGCGGCGCCGCCTTCGGCACGTAGACCAGGTAGCGCTGCAGCTGGCCGGCCAGGTCGGGGGTGCAACCCTCCCGGCAGGGCCAGCCGAAGGCCAGGCCGGGCCGCTTGCTGTCGCCCGGCGCGCCCTGGGAGAAGCCGTTCTGCTGCGAGAACGAGAAGGGGCGGGGGCCGTCGGGGTCGGTCGGGATGCGCCGGCCCTGGTTGGTCTCGAAGTGGCTGGCGAAGAGCATGCTCATGAAGCCGGTCGTGGGAATGCCGTGGGGCTGGCCCCGCAGGTCGTCGTCGGTGCCGGTCGCCAGCTTGGTGAAGTCGACGGTGGCCGAGAACGGGCTGAGGTCACCCTTTTCGATGGCGACCAGCTGCTGGTGGTCGCGCCAGGCGGCGTCGTGGGGCTCGTCGTAGCGGAAGGCGGCGTTGAAGAAGGCCGACGGGTGGTCGCTTCGGGCGCCTCCGGGCTGGGTGGCGGTCGGGTCACCCGCCTTGGGCAGAAGGTAGGCGTCCTTGGCCGCGTCCCACAGGCCGGCGGCGGCGCCGACCCGCACCGCCGTGTTGCCCCGGGGATCGAAGGCCGAGTACGGCACGCGGATCTCGACCTGGCGCCGTTCGACGTCGGTGGTGACGGTGGGCTTGTCGGTGCGGGCCTGGCCGGTGGCGGCGTCGACGATGTCGCCGTCGTGGCCGTGGGCGGTCACGAACACCTGGCCCGGCATCACGGTGTTGGCGCCGTGGGGCATGGGGACGGGCTTCCCGGCCTCCCCGCCGAGGGCCACCGTGGCCGCCACCAGGTCGGGGTCGGTCATGGTGTTGTAGGTGATGCGGATCGCCGTGGCGTCGGCCAGCGGCTTCAGCCGCACCTCCACGATGTCGGCGGCGTTGTTCCGGTACCGGGGGTCCGTCGGGTACGTGTAGTCGTAGGAGTAGGTGTAGTAGTACCAGCGGTAGGCGGGGCCACCGCCGTGGTCGTCCCAGACGCAGTCCTGGTACAGGAACTCGCCGGAGCGGTAGGCGCTGGTCATGCAGACCATGGTCGGGGCGGCCTTCCACACGCCGGTGTTCTCCAGCTGCGGCGCCCGGGCCGGCGGCCGGTAGAGGATGTCGGGCCCGGGGGCCACGCCGTTGACCACCGGCGGCAACCCGTCCACCGATTGCGGGGCGGTCTCACCCAGCGGCCGGACGGGGTTCGCCGGCTGCGCGCCGAGCTGGCCCGGGAGCACCGCCACGCCGAGCGCCAGGGCGCCGACCGTCGCGACCCAGTTGCGGAATCTCATCCCCCTCGACCCCCTTGCCGCGGTTCGAAGAAAGACTAACACTATTGCGTCTGTCGTTGTCAATACGCTACATTTACCCGGTGCGCACCGCCATCGTCGGCGGGGGCCCCGGAGGCCTCTTCGCCGCCACCCTGCTGAAGCTGGCCGACCCGTCGGCCGACGTCGTCGTCTTCGAGCGCAACCGCCCGGGCGACACCTTCGGCTTCGGCGTCGTCTTCTCCGACGCCACGCTGCGGGGCATCGACGACGTCGACCCCCTGCTGCTGCGGGCCCTGACC
>DASYFF010000245.1:0-2352 GCA_036498605.1 Acidimicrobiia bacterium
TGTGGCTGTTCCTGCGGCGGAGCCGGCTCGGCGTCACCATGCGGGCGGTCGTCGACGACCCGACCCTGCTCGACATGACCGGAACGCAACCCGCTCGGGTGCGGACGGCGGCGTGGGTGATCGGGGCGTCGTTCGCCGCCCTGTCGGGCATCCTCATCGCCCCGGTGCTGGGCCTCGACGCCGGGCTCCTCACGCTGCTCGTCGTGCAGGCCTTCGGCGCGGTCGCCATCGGGCGGTTCTCCAGCCTGCCGCTGACCTTCCTCGGGGGGATCACCGTCGGCGTCGTCGCCTCCCTGGCCACCAAGTACCTGGCCAACCAGCCGCTGTTCAACGGCCTTCCCAGTGCCATTCCGTTCCTCGTCCTGCTCGCCGTCCTCCTCGTGACCCCGAAGAAGCGCCTTCCCCGGGAGGTCGGCCGCCTCGGTGGCGGGGCATCGGAACGGCGGGCGTGGCTCCCGGCGCCGTTGCGCCAGGGCACGTATGCGATCGGCTTCGCGCTGCTCCTGGCGGTCCCCGCCCTGGTCGGCACCCGCCTGCCCGTCTACATCAACGGCGTCACCTTCGTGGTCATCTTCCTGTCGCTGTCGCTGCTGGTCCGCAGCTCGGGACAGATCTCGCTGTGCCACGCCGCGTTCGCCGCCCTGGGCGCCACGACCTTCAGCCACCTCTCCGTCGGCCAGGGCCTGTCGTGGCCCCTGGCGCTGCTCGGCGCGGGACTGGTCACCGTGCCCCTCGGGGCGGTACTGGCCATCCCCGCCATCCGGCTGTCGGGCCTGTACCTGGCCCTGGCCACGTTCGGGTTCGGCATTCTCATGCAGAGCGTCGTGTTCAACGCCTCGTTCATGTTCGGCAACGAGCCGTTCCTGCGGGCACCCCGCCCGACGCTGGGGCCCTTCAACGGCGCGAGCGACACCACCTTCTACTACCTGGCCCTGGCCGTGGCTCTCCTGTGCTGTCTCGTGGTCCTGGCCGTCGACCGGAGCCGGCTCGGCCGCCTCCTCCGGGCCCTCGGCGACTCCCCCACCGCGCTGACCACCGGCGGCCTGTCCGTGAACGTCACCCGCATCATGGTCTTCTGTCTCTCCGCCTTCCTGGCCGGCGTCGGCGGGGCCCTGTTCATGGCCCAGTTCGGCCAGGTCTCGAAGGACTACGGCTTCGGCCCCTTCCAGTCCCTCATCTGGCTCGCGGTCCTGGCCATCAGCGGCCGGACCCTGATCCTGCCCGCCTTCGTCGGCGCCGCCCTCCTCACCGTCGCCCCCTCCTACGTCACCGGCCTCTCGCAGGAATGGCAGTCGGTCCTCTTCGGCGTCACGGCGCTCGGGGTGGCCATCCTCCCCGCCGGAGGCTTCGGTCTCCGGGCCCGCCTGACCCGCCTCGCCGAGCGGACCGAACACCGGAGGGGCCGAAGCCCCGTCCGGGCCCGCACCGTCTCCAACCCCGCCTGAGAACCAAGGACCAGGACCGATGAACCAGCTCCTCGCGGCACTGCCCAACCTCCCCGTTCCGGCCGACTATCGGGCGGGAGACCACGCCAAGTGGCTCTTCACGCTGTGGGCCGGCGGAGTGGCCCTGCTGGTGCTGCCGTACTGCCTCCACCGGCTCAGGAAGTATCGGGACGGCGTGCCGCTCCTCATGTGGTTCGGCGGCTTCATCGCCTCCCTCGGTGAGCCGATGGTCGACTATCTCGGCCACCTCTGGTGGCCCGAGAACCTGCCCGGTCCGGCCTTCGAGGGCTACGGCCTGAAGGTCCCGCTGCTGATCCCCTTCGCCTACGTGGTGGCCGTCTCGGTCACCGGCTACTTCGCCTACCGCATGTTCCAGAAGGGAGTGACGGTCAGGCAGGTGTTCTACGTCTGGCTGGCCATCACGTCGGTGGACCTGCTGATCGAGATGCCCGGCACGGTCGCCAACGTCTACCGGTACTACGGCCACCAGCCCTTCTACGTCCTCAAGTTCCCGATGCACTGGGCCTGGCTGAACGGCACCGGGTTCCTCATGGCCGGATTCCTCCTCTGGGTCCTCGAACCCCGCCTGCGGGGGGCGCGCCGGGCCGTGCTGGCCCTCGTCCCGACGTTCGGGTTCTTCGGGGCCTATGGTCTCACCTCGATGCCGGCCTGGGCCTCGGTCAACATGAACATGTCGAGCGTCCCCCAGCACCTCTTCTCGCTGGCGTCGCTCGGCCTGTGCCTCATCGTCGTCCGGGTGATCGCCGAGGTGGTGCACCAGTCGCCGCCGGCCCCCGCCCCGAACCCCGTCCCTGTCGTCGGCGCCGTCGCCGTTGCGGAATGCGCTTCGGTCTGATCGTCCCGCACCTCGGGCACACCGCCGGGGCGGCGTCACTCCGTGACGTCG
>DASYFF010000246.1:0-1600 GCA_036498605.1 Acidimicrobiia bacterium
GGTGAAGATCCCCTTCACGTCGTCGGCTTCGAGGTCCCCTTCGGCGGGGCGCAGGCCGAAGTCGTGGATCCACACCCCGCTGGCCTCTCCGTTGTTGGCCTCGAGCGTGCGGACCTCGTAGGGCCGCTGGTCGATGACCCGTACGCCCATGTTCTCCAGCAGAGGGAGCACGTCCGACAGGGGGAGCGGCCGGCCGGCGGCGAAGAGCTTGAAGCGCAGCAGCCCGTCCGCCTCGAGGGGCTGGGCCAGGCTGAGGGCGAGGTCGTGGCCGGGTTGGCCGCAGGACTCCATGCGGGCGATGTCGGCCACCGCGGCCCGGGCCGGGAAGTCGGCCCGGTAGGCGGCGGGGAATGCGCTGCCATAGCGGCGCAGGAGAGCCAGCCCCCGCTCCTCGCCGTAGCCCTCGAGGAGGGCCTCGGACAGGTCGTCGGACCACGACCGGGTGGCCTGGGTGATGCGGGCCTCGACCACCTCGATATCGGGGAGGCTTCCGGCCGCCGCCGGGTCGGTGTGGACGATGAAGTGCAGCCGGGCCAGCACCGACTCCCCCACCTGGGCCGAGTACTCGAACCCGGTGCCGGCGAAGGCCGACAGCAGGATGTCGGTGATCCGCTGCCGGACGGCCTGGGTGTAGCGGTCGAGGGGCACGAAGACGAGGCAGCTCCAGTGGCGGCCGAAGCGGTCGCGGCGGGCGAAGAGCCGCACCCGCTGCCGTTCCTGGAGGGTCAGGATGCCCAGCGCGGTGTCGAACAGCTCGTCGGCCGTCTCCTCGAGCAGCTCCATGCGGGGCAGCGCCTCGATGACCTCGGCCAGCGCCTTGGCGTCGTGGGAGGCAGGGGCGAACCCCGCCCGGTCGACGACGGCGGCCACGGTGCGGCGCAGGACGGGGATGTCGGCCGTCGGCGCCTTGTGCATGGTCGACGTGTAGAGGCCGAGGAAGCGGCGCTCGCCGTTGACGGCGCCGTCGGGGCCGTAGCGCTTGATGCCGACATAGTCGAGGGCCGTGGGCCGGTGGACGGTGGCCCGGGTGGCGGCCTTGGTCAGGATGAGCGGCTGGCTCGGCGGCGACTGGCGGCGCAGCTCGGCCGGGACCCGGGCGAAGCTGTGGGAAGGGGCGGTGGGATCGGCGCCGGGGTCGTCGCGCAGGATCCCGAGGCCCGAGCCGGGCACCGGCCGCAACACGTCTCCGGGGCCGGCCTCGTCGCGGTCGAGGTCGTACTCCCGGAAGCCGAGGAAGACGAAGTGGTCGTCGGCCAGGAAGCGGAGGAAGTCGCGGGCCTCGGCGATCTCCCGGGCGTCGCCCGGCGGGGGGCGCTCCTGCAGCTCGGCGGCCAGGACCTGGGCCCGGGCCTTCATGGCCGCCCAGTCCTCCACCGCGGCCCGGACGTCGTCGAGGACGGCGGCGATCCCGGCCCGCAGCGCCTCGATCCGCTCCCCGGGGGGCTGGCGGTCGATCTCGATATGGATGAAGGCCTCGTGGGCCAGGACCGGATGCACCACCAGATGGAGCCCGCAACCCTGTCGCACGAGCTCCATCGAGATCGAGTCGAGCAGGAACGGCATGTCGTCGACCACGACCTCGACCACCGAGTGGGTCGAG
>DASYFF010000247.1:0-5902 GCA_036498605.1 Acidimicrobiia bacterium
GCCGTGGACCACGACGGCCCGGCGGGTGCGGGCCACCGAGGCCAGCACGGTGGGGAAGTCGAGCGGGACCAGGCAGCGCAGGTCGATCACCTCGGCCGAGATCCCTTCCCCGGCCAGCGTGTCGGCCGCCGCCAGCACACCGGGCATCTGCGCTCCGTAGGAGATGACGGTCACGTCGTCGCCGGCCCGCCGCACCGCCGCCTGGCCCAGCGGCACCCGGTGGTCGCCCTCCGGGACGATCTCCTTCTGCGAGTAGTGGAGGGCCACGTGCTCCACGAACAGGCAGGGGTCGTCGTCGAAGACGCAGGAGGCCAGCAGGCCCTTGGCGTCGGACGGCGTCGACGGGAAGGCCACCTTGATCCCCGGCGTGTGCATGAACCATGCCTCGAGCGACTGGGAGTGCTGCGCCCCGAAGCGGCTGTTGCCGACCACCGTCCGCACGGTGATGGGAACGGGGTGCTGCCCGCCCGACAGGTAGCGGAACTTGGCCGCGTGGTTGACGAGCTGGTCCATGGCCACGGTCATGAAGTCGAAGAACATCACCTCGGCCACCGGCCGGTAGCCGCCCAGGGCGGCGCCGATGGCCGCCCCCAGGATCGCCTGCTCGGCGATGGGCGTGTCCCGCACCCGGTCCGGGCCGTACTTCGTCGACAGGCCCTTGGTGACCTTGAACACGCCGCCCGACGGGTCGGCGATGTCCTCCCCGAGGAGCAGCACCTTGGGGTCGGCGCCCAGCGCCTCGTCGAGGGCGGCGTTCATGGCTGCCGCCGTGGTCATCTCGACCGCGTCGGTCGTGGTCGTCATCGCCCCTCCACCCAGGCCCGGTCGGCGAACACGTCGTCGTAGATGTCGCCCGGCTCCGGTTTGGGCGCGGCCTGGGCGAACTCGAAGGCGTCGTCCACCGCGGCGTCGACCGCCTTGTCGATCTCGTCGAGGCGGGCCTCCGTCAGGTGGCCGCTCGTCGCCAGCCAGGAACGGAAGGTGGGGGCGGGATCCCGGGCCAGCGCCGCCTCCAGCTCCGCCTTGGGCATGTAGGAGTAGTCGGCCGAGCTGGTGTGGCCGACGAGGCGGTAGGTGCGGCACTCGACGAACGTCGGCCCCTCGCCGGCCCGGGCCCGCTCCGCCGCGGCCGAAAGCACCCGCCACGTTTCGATCGGGTCGAAACCGTCGACGCACAGCGCCGTCATGTTGTAGGCCCCGGCCCGGGCGGCCAGGTCGGTCCCCGGGGCGTAGGCGGCCAGCGGCGTGTGCTCGGCCCAGCCGTTGTTCTGGCACAGGAACACCAGCGGCAGGCGCCAGAGGGCGGCCAGATTCATGGCTTCGTGGTAGGCGCCGATCGACGTGGCGCCGTCACCGAAGGTCACGGCCACCGCCCGCCCCCGGCCATCGGGTCCGGCGTCGAGTTTGGCGGCCAGCGCCAGCCCGGCGGCGATGGGCAGGCCCGAACCGACGATCCCCGTCGTGGCCATCAGCCCCGACGGGTCGTGGTGCATGTGCATCGTCCCCGCCTTGCCCTTGGACGTGCCGGACAGGCGGCCGTGGAGCTCGGCGATGATGGCGCGAAGCGGCACGCCCTTGGCCACCGTGTCGGCCAGGTTCCGGTAGGTCGAGACCAGATGGTCCTCCGGGGTGAGCACGGCGCCGAGGGCGGCGCACACCCCCTCCAGCCCCCGCACCGGGTAGAAGGCGGCCGGCATCCGGCCCGCCTTGGCCTCGGCCCGGGCCCGCTCGTCGGCCACGGTCACCGTCCGCATGACCTCGTACATCCGTTCCAGGACGCCCGGCGGCGGCGTAGTAGGCGGCGTTTCATCCATTCCGCAGCGGCTCCTCCCGGCCTGGGTTTCTTGTGATCGTATCGAGAAACTAGACCAGGGTCCACCGGCTGGACCCCGTGGGACGGGAACGGCATGAATGCCGGGACGAAACATACATGCTCTTTGGGACGGAGTATCCGGGAACTGACCAGGGTCAGCGATCGGGTGGACCTTGACCGCCTGGCCAGGTTGCTCGCGGCCCGAACGGCCAACGAGGTGGTGATGGCTGACATCGCCCGGGATCTGGGCGTCGATCAGCGAACCACGGGTCGGTTCCTCGCCCTGCTCGACACGCTCTACCTGCACCACACGGTTCCCGCCTGGTCCCGCAACCTGACCGCAAAGGCCGCGCAGCGGCCGAAGCTCCATATGGTTGACAGCGGCTTGGCCGCCCATCTCCTCGGGGTCAACTCCGACAACCTGGCCCGTCCACTGGCCACCCATTCCGGGCCGCTGCTTGAAACCTTCGTCGCGGGCGAGATCGCGCGGCAGCTCACCTGGTCAGACGTGGACGCCCGACTCCACCATTTCCGTGACCGATCCGGTATCGAGGTCGACCTTGTCCTCGAACACGCCGACGGGCGAATCGTGGCAGTCGAGGTGAAGGCGGCGTCGGCCGTGACCGGGGACGACCTCAAAGCCCTCCGACTCCTGCGCGCGCGGCTGGGTGACGACTTCGTCTGCGGCGTGGTCCTTCACTGCGGTCAGCGTGTCGATACCTTCGGTGACCGACTCGTCGCCCTCCCGGTTGCCACACTCTGGGCCGCTTGACGTTCGCTACTGTGCCGGCATGCCCCGCATGGCCCCCGATGTCCTCGACGAATTCCTCGTCCAGCCTCACATCGGTGTGCTGGCCACGCTGCGGACCGACGGACGGCCCTACACCGTGCCGGTCTGGTGGCTCTGGCACGAGGACGCCTTCTGGATCAGCGGGACCACCACCCGGGTGTGGTGCCGCCAGCTCCGCCACGACCCCCGGGCCTCCCTCTGCATCGAGGCCCTGGCGCCCGTCCCCGGCCACGTCGGAGTCGACGGGCGGGCCGAGGCGAAGCTCCTGCCCGACTTCGACATCTGGCCCGTCTCCCGCCGGCTGGTCGACAAGTACGCGCCCGACGACGTCGAGGCCTTCTTCACCAACATGCAGACCGAGCCCCGCCTCCTGTTCCGCCTCGTCCCCGAGGTCTGGCGGGCCATCGACATGCGGGTCTACGAGGGCAAGCTGGCCGACCGCGACTACCAGGCCCGCGGCCAGTGACCGAGGTCCGCTCCACCCTGGTGGGGACGGTGGCCCACATCCCGGTGGCCGTCGGGGCCCCCGTCGCCCTTGGCGCCGAGCTCGTCCTGATCGAGTCGATGAAGATGCTCTATCCGGTGACGGCCGAAGCGGCCGGGGTCGTGGCCGACCTCCGGGTGGCGGTGGGGGCCCTCGTCCAGCCCGGCGACGTCCTCCTGACGCTCGACGCCGCGGTGGCGACCAACGACGCTCCGCCCCGGGCCGACACTGGCGCCGCCGTCGGGCGCCCGCCGGACGGGCGCCGCCCCGATCTCGCCGAAGTGGTCGAGCGCCACCGCGGCGGCAGCGACGAAGGCCGCCCCGGGGCGGTCGCCCGCCGTCACGGCGGCGGGAAGCGCACCGCCCGGGAGAACATCGCCGACCTCTGCGACCCGGACAGCTTCGTGGAGTACGGGCCGCTCGTCGTGGCCGCTCAGCGCCAGCGGCGCTCCCTCGACGAGCTGATCGAACGCACCCCGGCCGACGGTGTCGTGGTCGGGATCGGCCGGCTCGAGGGGCGCTCGATCGGTGTCGTGGCCTATGACTACACCGTTCTGGCCGGCACCCAGGGGTTCCAGGGCCACCGCAAGCAGGACCGGTTGTTCGACGTCGCCGCCCGCTCCGGCCTGCCGCTCGTGATCTTCGCCGAAGGCGGCGGCGGCCGGCCGGGGGAGACGGACTGGATCGGCGTGGCCGGCCTCGACGTGCCGACCTTCGCCGGTCTCGCCCGGCTCAGCGCCCTCGTGCCGCTGGTCGGCATCGTGTCGGGCCGCTGCTACGCCGGCAACGCCGCTCTCCTCGGGCTGTGCGACGTGATCATCGCCACCGCCGACGCCAACATCGGGATGGGCGGGCCGGCCATGATCGAGGGCGGCGGGCTCGGCGTGTTCGCCCCCGAGGACATCGGGCCCATCGACGTCCAGACCGCCAACGGCGTCGTCGACCTGGCCGTGGCCGACGAGGCGGAGGCGGTGGCCGCCGCCCGCCGCTACCTCTCCTACTTCGCCGGACGGGCGGCCGCCGATCAGCGGGGCTGCGCCGACCAGCACCGGCTGCGGGACCTCGTCCCCGAGGACCGCACCCGGGTCTACGACATCCGGCCCCTCATCGAGACGCTGGCCGACACCGGTTCGGTGCTGGAGCTGCGCCGGGCCTTCGGCCCCACCATGATCACCGCCCTGGGCCGGGTCGACGGCCACCCCATCGGGGTGGTGGCCAACGACCCGATGCAGCGCAGCGGCGCCATCGACGCCGACGGCGCCGACAAGGCGGCCCGGTTCCTGCAGCTCTGCGACGCCTTCGCCCTGCCCGTCCTCTTCCTGTGCGACACGCCGGGGATCATGGTCGGCCCCGACGCCGAGCGCACCGCCCTGGTCCGCCACGTCAGCCGGCTGTTCGTGGTCGGAGCCAACCTCGACCTGCCCACCGCCACCATCGTGCTCCGCAAGGGCTACGGGCTGGGCTCGATGACGATGGCCGCCGGCGGCTTCAAGCAGCCGCTGTGCTGCGTGGCCTGGCCGACCGGCGAGTTCGGCGGGATGGGCCTCGAAGGGGCGGTGCGCCTCGGCTTCCGCCGGGAGCTGGAGGCCATCGCCGACGACGCCGAGCGGGAGCGGTTCTTCGCCGCCAAGCTGGCCGGGCTCTACGAGCGGGGCAAGGCCCTCTCGGCCGCCACCGCCTTCGAGATCGACGGGGTCATCGACCCCGCCGACTCCCGCCGCTGGATCACCGCCACCCTCACCGCCGCCCCACCCCCGGTTCGGGCCGGCAAACGGCGCCCCTTCGTCGACACCTGGTGAAGTCGGGCTTGACGCCGCCTTACGCAACGTGTAAAACACGAACTACGCGATGCGTAAGGAGGGGACACGACATGACCACCCAGGTGCTGCACACGCTCGAGGGTCGCCAGGTGAGCGTGGCCCTGCGCAACGGATCCCGGATCGACGATTGCCAGCTGGTGGCCGCACCCCGGGCCGGCACGGTGACCCTGTGGCTGTTCAGCAACGGCGACGACCTCTTCGTGCCGGCCGGCGACGTGACCGACGTGTGGGAAGTGGCCTGTACCGGCCGGGCGGCCTGAGGCAGACTGGCGCCACCGCCGTCGCTCGGCGGGGAGGGGGGACGACATGGGCAGCAGACGCCGGGGCAGCAGTTTCACCCGCTTCTTCGAGGACATCGTCGATGACACCAAGGACTTCGTCGACGACCTCATCGACCGGGCCAAGGACGTCGAGGAGGATGCCCGCGACTCGGTCAAGAAGACGGTCGACGATAACGACGGCGATGACGACGCCCAGGCCCGGGAGGCGGCCGCCCTCCGCAAGCAGCTGGCCGAGCTCAAGGCCAAGATCGACGAGCTGACGGCGCTGCAGGAGAAGGACGCGGCCGGGTCGTCCGGGCCCTAGCCGGGGCGGGCGTGACCAGCGAACCCCCTTCGAGACGCCGGCGGCGCAAGAAGATCGTCCGCCGCGACGACGGCTCCCTCTTCGACGCCACCGAACGGCGCCGGATCACGCCCGCCGAACTGCGGGACTACGTCCGCGACGGCGGGTTGTTCGAGGCCCGCCGCCAGGGGAGCGGCACCGACTGCACCTACGAGGTGCTCCAGAGCGTGCTCGGTGCCAGCATGCTGCAGAACCTCGTGCCGGGGCTGGGCGCCGGCCCGCTGGCCGGGCTCGGGCTCGGCGGTGGGGGAGGCCCGCTCGGCGCGCTGGCGGGGGCCGGCGGGCTGGCCGATCTGGCCCGATTGCTGGGGGACGAGGCCCGCCGGCGCAGCAGCGACTTCGACGACGACGAGTGGGACGGGCCGCGCCGG
>DASYFF010000248.1:0-18557 GCA_036498605.1 Acidimicrobiia bacterium
GCCTGCCTCCGGGGAGGCAGGTGAAACTCCCGAGTGCGCGCCCCGGGGCTCGAACCCGGTCTTCTCCGGGGTAAGAGCCCGGTGCCCTACCAGTCAGGCGTGACGCGCGTTGCGTGGGTCGGGAGGGAATCGAACCCCCGGTGTCAGTCGACGGCTGCCAGGAAGAAGAGATACAGCCAGCCAGCTGCGCCCCATGGCGCGACCGACCCATGGTCGGAGACGGTTGTCGCGCCGGCTCCGACGACGATGTTTCCGATGCGGTTGTCAAGGTGCTGGTGGCCGGGCTGGTTGCCCGGCGCGAGCAGGCCCGGAAGGAGTCGAACCCTCGGCCGCCGGTTTTGGAGACCGCGGCGCCGCCCTGGCTCGAGCCTGTGCGTACGAAACGAACATTGGCCGCGCATGACGGAGTGCGCGGGTCTGATGTGTGAGCTGGAAGGGCGGAGAACGGAGCTCGCTACCAGCCGCTGCGGCACGCAGGCGCGCCGAGCACGGCGTGGGCGTAGCCCCGCATCGCTTGCTCGGAAAGAAGTTTGCGTGCCATAGGGAACCGATATTGAGGCACCAGGACTTCGGGGTCAAGCGAATTTCCGGTCGGCCGGGGGCGGTGAGCGGAGCCCGGCGCCAGCGGGCAGAATCGGGGGCCGACCAAGCGGCCAACCCCCAAGGAGAGACCATGCCTGTCGTCCTGTACCAGAAGATGCCCCCCAGCACGACCATCGAGATGATCGAAGCCGTGACCGACGAGATGGACGCCCGTGCGCTGCCCCCGAATGGCCTCATCGTCCACACCACAGTCGAGATCGGAGGCCGCATCACCATCATCGACGTGTGGGAGTCGCAGGACGACTACGAGAAGTTCGCCGACTCCCGGCTCGGCCCCGCCTTCGCCGCCGTCGCCGACCGCATGGGCATCGACCTGGCCCAGGCCGGGGAACCCGAAACGCAGCTTCTCGAGGTGCTGAGTATCGTCCACGGGGAATGACGCCGTCCTTCGAGCTGCACCTCCAGCGGCGCGGGCTCTTCTCATCGGACGCCGTCGCCTACGACACCGGCCGTCCGGGGTATCCGGAACCGGTCTACGAGCTGCTGCAGCAGGTGTGCGGGCTCGGGCCGGGCGCCGAGATCGTCGAGGTGGGCCCGGGGACCGGGCAGGCCACCGGCCGCCTCCTCGACCTCGGCGCGGCGGTGACGGCGGTCGAGCTGAGCGCCGACTTCGCCGCGCTGCTCGAGGCCCGCTTCGCCGGACGGTCCCTGTCGGTCGTGGTCGGCCCGTTCGAGGAGGTCGACCTCGAACGGGCCTCGGCCGACCTCGTGGCCGCCGCCACGTCGTTCCACTGGGTCCCGACCGACGCCGGCCTGCGCCGCTGCGCCGACGTCCTCCGCCCTGGTGGCTGGCTGGCCCTGTGGTGGACCTACTTCGGCGACCCCGACCGGCCCGACCCGTTCCGCGATGCGCTGATACCCGTCTTCGAGGAGCTGGCCCCCTCGCTCGTCGACGTGTTCCCCGGGGCGGCGTTCATGGCCGGCGGTCATCCCTACGTGCTCGACCAGCCGGCCCGGGTGGCCGAGATCGACGCCACCGGCGCCTTCGGGCCCGTCCGCTGCGAGACTGTGGCCTGGAGCGGCCGCCACACCGCCGCCGAGCTGCGGGCGATGTTCGCCTCGTTCTCACCCTGCCTGGCGCTGCCCGGGGAGCAACGGGGCGCGGCCCTCGACGCCCTGGAGGCGCTGGCCACCGAGCGCTTCGGTGGCGTCGTCGACCGCCCCTACCTCACCATCGTGTACCTGGCCCAGCGCCGGGGCTGAACGCGCTGATGGCCCCGACCGGGGGCCGGGGCCATCGGCGACAATGCAACGGAGCGACTACAGGCCGCTCCCGGCGTTCCAGCCGTCGTTGCCGTGGTTCCAGCCGCAGTTCCAGCCGTCGTTGCTGTGGTTCCAGCCGCGGTTCCAGTTGTCGCCGTGGTGGTGATTGTGGTGGTGGTGATGGTGGTGGCCGTTCCACTGATGGTTGCCGCAGCCGGAGCGACCGTGGTGCCAGCCGTCGTTGGCGAAGGCAGCCGCCGGAGCGGCCACCATGAGAGCACCGGCCAGACCGGCGGCACAGAGTACGCGCTTGAGCATCGCTTCCCTTTCTTTGTCTCCCCCGGGCCCTGAAGCGAACGGGACACCCGCTGAACGGGTCCCCGAGAACGATTGTCGCTGAACGCCGGCGGAACGGCCTTCGGGGCTCTCAGCCCCCGCTCATTCGCCAACGGCGCCGATGACGAAGCGAATCGCAAGCTCCGCCGCCTCGCCGTCGGTCAGGCCTTGGTCGACGGTCAGCGAGCGCCAGGTCCAGAAGCTGACGGCGTGCCGGGCGGCGGCAGCGAGGCGCCGACGGGCTCGACCCCGCCCCCCGAACCCCTGCACCAGCGCCCGGGCGACGCGGTCATCGGCCGCCTGCATCGCCTCCTGGACGGAGACGGGCAGGGCAGCCCGGTCGCGGTAGATCGGGAACAGCTCGTGGCCATGCCGGTGGTACCACCCGTACAGCTCCTGGAGGGCCGGGCCGATCCGCTCCCGGCCGGGCGAAAGGCGCTGCCAGCGGCGCGGATCGGGCGGGGGATGCCCCTCGATCCAGTGCCTGGAGCAGGCGGCGAAGAGCTCGTCCTCCTCCGGGAAGTGCCGGTAGACGGTGACCCGGGTCACACCGGCCGTCTCGGCCAGGGCGCTGATTGTCGTTCGGGCCGGCCCGATGGTGGTGTGCAGCTCCATGGCCGCCTCCACGATCCGCTGCCGGGTGGCGTCGACGAGCTCGGCTCGCCGGCCCATGCGGTACGGCCGGGATTTCACGATACGTGGGTGTTCAGTGGACTTGACATCCGGGGTCATAGCGATTTCAGTATACATCCACGTACATCCAATTTGGGGGTGGAGCCATGAGTGATCGGAAGCCGGTCGACGCGGCACCGGCCGTCAAGGTGGTGCCGCCCGGGGAGGGCCGGGCCGGGCAGCTGTCCCCCGGCATCGGCGTCGTCTTCAAGATCGACGGGGCCGACACCGGCGGAGCGCTGTCGATCGTGGAACATCCCTTCGAGGTCGGCGCCCTCGTGCCACCCCACGTCCACACGCTCGAGGACGAGTTCTCGATCGTGCTGGAGGGCGAGATCGGGTTCCGGTCCAACGACCAGGAGGTCGTCCTCGGCCCGGGCGGGTACATCGTCAAGCCCCGGGGCGAGGTCCACGCCATGTGGAACGCCGGCTCCACCCCGGCCCGGATGATCGAGGTGATCTCACCGGCGGGGTTCGAGGGATTCTTCCGGGAGCTCTCCGACATGACGGCCGCCGGCCCGGTGGAGCTTCCGGCGATCGGCGAGCTGGCCCAGCGCTACGAACTCCCCTTCGCCGAGCCGGACTGGCTACCCGACGTCATCGCCCGCTACAACCTGAAGCTGCCGGGCTGAGCCCGCCCCGCCGCTGGCGGGTCTGAGGGTCACCGCCCCCGGGCCGCCCGCAGCACCCGGCCGATGTCGAGCAGGTGGTGCGTCCCCTCGTGGAGCGCGAACCGGCCGGCGCCGAGCACGGTGAAGAGCTCGCCGTCGCGCCGGGTCCCGGTGCGGTCCCACCCGCCGTCGGGGACGGCGGCCAGCGTGGCCGACAGCGCGGCGGCGTTGGCCGCCAGCGCCGCCGCCACCTCGGCCGGCACCTGCTTCTCGTAGCCGTCGGCCTCGACCGCCGCCTCGTGGTCCCACCAGCCGAGCTCGGGGGCGTCCTCGGCCAGCATGCGGCCGATGCGGCCGTCGAAGACCGACAGTACGTCCCGCACGTGGCAGGCGTAGGCCAGCGCCGACCACACGCCGGGCAGGGGCCGGGCGACCAGGATCGACTCGTCCTCCCCCGGCAGAAGGCGGCTGAGGGGCGCCTGGTAGCGCCGGGCCAGCCCGGCCACCGCCGCCGGCAGGTCGGCGCCGCCCACCCCGTTCGGATCGAAGGCGCACTCCGGGCACCGTTCCGACTGCCAGCGGGCTCCCAGCTCCTCGTGCGTCTCAGCCATAGGAGAGAGCCTAGGCGTCGGGCGGCCCGCTCAGCCGAGGCGTTCGGCGACCAGCTTCTGTACGACCTGGGGATTGGCCTTGCCCTGCGAGGCCCGCACCACCTGGCCCACGAAGAAGCCGGCCAGCTGCGTCTTGCCCGACCGGTAGGCGTCGGCCTTGTCGGGGTTGGCGGCGATGACCTCGTCGACCATGGCGGCGATGGCCGCTTCGTCGCTGATCTGGGCCAGGCCCCGGTCGGCGATGATCCGCTCCGGGTCGCCGCCCTCGGCCATGAGGACGGCGAAGACCTCCTTGCCCGCCGGCCCGCTGATGGCGCCGGACTCCACAGCCCGCACCAGCGCACCGAGGGCGGCGCCGGTCAGCGGGACCTCGTCGAGGTCGCGGTCGCCGAGCTCCCGGGGCAGCTCGTTGACGATCCAGCGGGCCACGCCCGGCGCCGGGCCCCCGCCGGAGACCGCCGCCTCGAACAGGTCGCCGGTCGGGCGGTCGCCGGTCAACAGCTCGGCATCGGCCTCCGACAGGCCGTGGGCGGCCGGCCAGGCCGCGAACCGCTCGGCCAGCACCGGATCCCGCCGGCGGGCCTCGGCCCGGTACTCGGCACCGCTCTTCTTCGGGGGACGGGTCTTGGCCTTGGCCGACTTCTCCCGGGCCTGGGCCTCCACCGACCCGTCCGCCGGCGCCGCCGTCGCCTCGGCCCGCCCGGCCCAGGAGTCCCGCAGCGTCACGATGCGGTTGAAGACCGGCGCCCCGGGCCGGGAGTCGACCGGGTCGACGTTGAAGTACCCGACCCGCTCGAACTGCCAGCGGCTGCCCGGCTCCGCCGCCGCCAGGCTGGGCTCGACCCGGGCGGCCCCGATGACCTGCAGCGAATCGGGGTTGAGGTTGGCGGTGAAGTCACCGCCGGCGTCCTCGGGGCGGGGATCCTTGAACAGCCGGTCGTAGAGGCGGACCTCGACCGGGATCGACTCGGTGGCCGACACCCAGTGGATGACGCCCGACACCTTGACGCCCTCGGGCGCGACGCCGACCGACCCGGGGACGTGACTGACCTTGAGGGCCACGACCTCGCCGGCGTCGTCGGTCACCACCTCGTCGCAGGTGACGCAGTAGCCGTGGCGCAGCCGGACGGTGCGGCCCGGCGCCAGCCGCTGCCACCCGCCGGGCGGGTCGAGCGAGAAGTCGTCGCGGTCGACGAGCAGCTCCCGGGTGAAGGGCACCGACCGCTCCCCCGGCTTGTCGACGTCGGACGGGAAGTAGGGCGCGGCCAGCTGCTCCACCGAGCCCTCGGGCCACGTCGTCACCGTCACCGGCAGGGGTCGCAGCACGCCGAGGACCCGGGGGGCGACCCAGTTGAGGTCGTCGCGCACGCAGTACTCGAGCTTGCCGATGTCGACCGTCGAGTTGACCTTGGCCACGCCGATCAGGTCGGCGAAGGCCCGGATGGCCTCCGGCCGGTAGCCCCGCCGGCGCATCCCGGCGATGGTCGGCATCCGGGGGTCGTCCCACCCCGAGACGTGCCCGTCCTCCACCAGGGTCAGCAGCTTGCGCTTGCTCATCACGGTGTAGTCGAGGGCCAGGCGGGCGAACTCGTACTGGTAGGGCCGGACATAGCCGTGGCGGGCCGACGCGCCGGTGTGGTCGACCACCCAGTCGTAGATCTCCCGGTTGTTCTCGAACTCCAGTGTGCAGATGGAGTGGGTGACGCCCTCGATGGCGTCCTCCAGGGGATGGGCCCAGTCGTACATCGGATAGATGCACCAGTCGTCGCCCGTCCGGTGGTGGGTGGCGTGGCGGATCCGGTACAGCAGCGGGTCGCGCATCTTCATGTTCGACGCCGCCAGGTCGATCCTGGCCCGCAGCACCCGGGCGCCGTCGGGAAACTCCCCGGCCCGCATGCGGCGGAACAGGTCGAGGTTCTCCTCCACGCCGCGGTCCCGCCAGGGCGACGGGCGCCCCGGCTGCGACAGGCTCCCCCGGTACTCCCGGATCTCGTCCTCGGTCAGGTCGTCGACATAGGCCTCGCCCTTGGTGATGAGCAGCTCGGCCAGCTCGTACATCTCGCCGAAGTAGTCGGAGGCGTAGAGGGCTCCGTCGCCGAAGGAGAACCCGAGCCACCTCACGTCGTCGACGATGGAGTCGACGTACTCGACCTCCTCCTTCTCCGGGTTGGTGTCGTCGAAGCGGAGGTTGCAGCGCCCGGCGTACTGCTCGGCGATCCCGAAGTTGAGGCAGATCGACTTGGCGTGACCGATGTGGAGGTACCCGTTGGGCTCGGGCGGGAAGCGCGTCAGGACCTTCCCGCCGTACTTCCCGGTGCGGTTGTCCTCGTCGATGATGTCGCGGATGAAGTCGGAGCTCACGGCCAGAAACTGTACCGACTGCGGGGGAACTTCGATCCTCCGGCGGAGATCCCGTCGCCACCGCCCTTTTCCGTCGGATCGCCTGGTCTCATCGGTTTCATGCACACCGACCTCAAGGATTCCACCGCCTGGCTCCGCCACTTCGAGGACAACCGCGCCGGCCGCCCCGAGCCCGACTGGGCCCGGCCCAGCCCCTTCCCGGCCGAGGTTCAGGTCCGGTTGGCCACCTCCCTGGCCCACTTCCAGCTCGGCGAGGACGGGGAAGGCTCCACGCTGCTGACCGAGGCCCGTCGCACCTGGGCCGACGACCCCGACTACGTCGCCGCCCTCCGCCTGTTCGTGGCCGAGGAGCAGGAGCACGCCCGCCTCCTGGCCCGCCTCGTCGCCCGCCTCGGGGGCCGGCTGGTGACGAGCCACTGGACCGACGCCTGCTTCCAGCGCCTGCGCCGGGCGCTGGGCGTCGGGTTCGAGATCCAGATCCTGCTGATCGCCGAGATCATCGGCACCGCCTACTACCGGCTGTTGCGCAGCACCGGCGACACGGTGCTGCGCCAGGTCTGCGAGCTCATGCTGCGAGACGAAGCGCCCCACCTCCGCTTCCACGCCGACCGGGTGGTGATCAGCCAGCTGCGGTGGTCGCCCGGGCGCCGGGCGCTGTGGACGGCCCAGTTCCGGTTCCTGCTCCGGGTCGCCGTGATCGCAGCCTGGATCGACCACCGCCCCGCCCTGCGGGCCGTCGGCATCGACCGGCGGCTCTTCTGCGCCGAGACCCGCCAGGAGGCCCGGGCCTGGCTGCTCAGCCGGGCGGGCGCATTCCGAGCTGGGCGAACAGGAAGGAGTACTCGTCGACCGACTTCGCCACTGCCGCGCTGACGAGGCCGGCGCCGCCGTGACCGGCGTGGGCCTCGATCCGCAGCAGGACGGGCCCGCCGGTGCTGGCCGCCTGCAGGGCGGCTGTCATCTTCCGGGCGTGGAGGGGGTCGACCCGGTCGTCGGAGTCGGACGACGCCATCAGCACCGCCGGATAGGCCGTGCCGGCCGTGACGTGGTGGTAGGGCGAGTAGGCGTAGAGCCAGCGGAAGTCGGCCTCGTTGTCGGCCGAGCCGTATTCCGACACCCACGTCCGTCCGCTGCCGAAGCGGTGGTAGCGGACCATGTCGAGCAGCGGCACCTCGCAGTCCACGGCCTTGAACAGGTCGGGCCGCTGGGTGAGCGCCGCCCCGACCAGCAGGCCCCCGTTGGATCCGCCCTCGATGGCCAGGCGCTCCGGCCTCGTCCACCCTTGTTGCACCAGGTACTCGCCGGCGGCGATGAAGTCGTCGAAGACGTGCTGCTTGTTGCCCAGCGCCCCCGCCCTGTGCCAGTCCTCGCCGTACTCGCCGCCGCCCCGGAGGTTGGCCACGGCGTAGCCGCCGCCGGCCTCCAGCCAGGGGTAGAGGTGCGACGAGAAGGCCGGCTCGACGTTGATGCCGAACCCCCCGTAGCCGGTGAGGAGGAACGGCGTCGACCCGTCCTTGCCCGCATCGGTGCGATGGACCAGGAACATCGGGATCTTCGTTCCGTCCTTCGACGGATAGAAGACCTGCTCCACCGTGTAGGGCTTCGGGTCGACGGGGACGTCGCGCTGCGCCCAGCGCCGCCGGGCGCCGGTGGCGACCGAGGTGCGCCAGATCTCGGGCGGCTGGGTGAAGGAGCTGAAGTCGTAGAAGGCCTCGTCGCGGTCGGGGGTGCCGGTCAGGCCGGCCGACGAGCCGATGCCCGGCAGCGCGATGGTGCGCTCCGGCCTGCCGTCGAGGCTGCGCAGCTCCAGCCGGCTGGCGGCGTTGCGGAGGTAGGACAGGGCCAGGCGCCCGCCGACGACCGAGGCGTTCTGGAGGACGGCGTCGGCCGCCTCGGGCACGATCTCCTTCCAGTGGCTGCGGTCGGGAGCGGACGGGTCGGCCCGCAGCACCCGGTACCGGGAGGCGCCGTCGTCGGTGGTGACGTAGAAGCGGTCCCGCCAGGCGTCGACCGAGAAGTGGGCCGGGACGCCGGCCACCAGCGTCCGCCAGGGCCGGCCGGCACCGCCCGCCCGCCGGCCCCGCCCACCCCGCCGGTCCTGGAAGTAGAGGTCGGTGTGGGTGTAGCTGCTGACGTAGGCGAAGAGCCAGTGCCCGTCCCACGACAGCGACGGGCCGACGAACTGCTCGGGGTCGCCGCTGGCCGGCCGGACCACGGCGTCGCCGGCCGGATCGGTGCCGAGGGCGTGGTAGCGGATCTCGGCCCGGCCGGGTCGCTCGGCGGCCGGGACCGCTGCGTCGGTCGGCAGCCAGGTGTAGTAGAAGCCGTCGCCGGCCGGCGTCCACGACGGCGAGGCGTACTTGGCCCCGGGGATGCGGTCCCGGTCGCTGACCCGGCCGGAGGCGACGTCCTTGACGTAGAGGGTCGCCTCGTCGGCGTTGTTCTCCCGCAGGGTGTAGGCCAGCGTCCGCCCGTCGTGGGACGGCACCCACGTCCCGAGCGACGTGGACCCGTCGGCCGACAGCGTGTTGGGGTCGACGAGGACGTGGTCGGCGCCGGCGCCCGTCCCCCGCCAGTAGAGGACGCCCTTCTCCTGGTCGGCCTTGCGGCGGACGAAGAACAGCCGGGAGCCGGCCCGCTGCGGCACGCCGACGGAGTCCACGTAGGACACGTCGTGGAGGCGCCGGGCCAGCCAGTCCCGCCCTGGCAGCGGGTCGAGCGTCCGGCGGGCGAAGGCGTTCTGGTCCTTCGCCCAGCCCTGCACCTCGGGGGACGTGCCGTCCTCCAGCCAGCGGTAGGGGTCGTGGACGGCGGTGCCGTGGAGGTCCTCGACGACGTCGCCGACCCTGGTCGCCGGGTACGCCGGCCGCGCCGGCGCCCCGGCCTCGGCCGGCGCCGGCGAACCGGCGGCGGCGAGCAGCGTGAGGCAGGCGAGGAGGCGGGCGAGCCGTCGCATGGCCGGGATCCTGGCACGCCCTTCCTGAGACGAACCGGTGATTGTTCAGGACCGGGTTAAATCGGTCTGAAGTCGGAGGGATCGGACACGGGGAACGAGAAGCGACCGGCCATGCAGGGACACCTCCGACCCGACCATCCAGGTTTTGCCACGAGACCACCCCGCTCCCGGCCCGCCCGGGCCGCGCGGCGGGGCCTGCGGATCCTCGTCATCGACCGCGACGACGACCGGCGGGACCTGATCTGCGTGGCGGTGAGCGTCCTCGGCCACCGGGCCGAGGAGGTGTGGGACACCAGCCAGGCCCTCCTCGCCCTCGCCGCCGACACCTTCGACGTCGTCATCGTCGACGACCAGATCCCCGGCTTCGACGTGCTCGAGGTCACCGAGCTGCTCGTCGCCGCCACCCGGCCCGCCCGGCGGCGTCCCGCCGTCGTGGTCGTGTCGGCCGAGATCGACCTGGTCCGCCGGGCCGCCCTGTTCCGGGCCGGTGTGGTCGAGGTCGTGAGCCGGCCGCTCAGCCTCGCGCCGCTCCACGGGCTGCTGACCCGCATCGTGCGGGCCACCACCGGCTGAACCCTCCTGGCAGCCAATTCCTGTTTCGCCGGCGGGCCGGCGGGGCATTGGAAGGGCTTTGGTCTGCCGCCCTGTCGCGCCTACCGGAAGTCAGGCGCGCCTACCGGAAGGAGCCAGGAATGCTGCAGATGACCAGCCAGGCCGCCGCCACCCTGAACCGGGCCCGCGAGAAGGAGGGCCTGCCCGAGACCTACGGCGTGCGGATCTTCGCCAACCCCGGCCCGGAGCAGAACTCCACCCAGCGGGCCGCGTACGGGTTCGGATTCGTCGACGGGCCCGAGGACGGTGACGAGGTCGGCGAGACCGAAGTCATCAGCTACTACGTGGCACCGGAGGTGGCCCCCACCCTCGACGGTGTCGTTCTCGACGTGGCCGACTCCGGGAATCTGGTCCTGACCCGCTCCGCCTGACCAGGGTCAGCCGCCTGAGCAGTGTCAGTGCGCCACCGCCCCCGGAGCCAGGGTCACCCAGTGCCGGGGGAGGGCCGGGGGCGGGGCGGCTGACGCCAGTTTGCGGAACACGAGAACCCAGTCGATCAGGATGATCCCGCCCCGGCCGCGCCGGGGGAACTTCATGTAGTGGCGCCGGATCCGGTAGCCGAAGGCCTGTTCCAGGCCGAGGCCGGCGCCGGCGGCGAGGCGGACCAGCGCGTCGTGCAGCGGCACCATGTCGAGGCGCGTCTGGCTGTTGCCGACGACGAAGACGTAGCGGGCGCCGTCGCGCAGCGCGCCGACCAGTTCCTCGAAGTGCCGGGCCATGAGGGCGAAGTACGTCGCCGCCGCCACCTGCCGGGCCGGCGGCATCCCGTCGAGGGCCAGCCACCCGGCCAGGCTCGCCGGGAGGCCGCCGGGCGCGGCGGGATGCTTGGCACCGATGGGCCGGCGCCGCAGGGCGTTGAACGCCCGGCGGTCGGGCACGCCGAGCAGCGGGCCGAGCCAGAAGTACTCGACCATCATGTTGTAGGGGTAGTCGACCGAGTCGAGGTAGGGCGGCGACGTGACGGCCAGGTCCACGCTGTGCGGCGCCAGCCCGAGGCGGGTCGCGTCGGCCCCGTCGGGGATGAGGGCACGAGCGTCGCTGTGGCGCTTGCGGTTGAGGTCGGCCAGCCCGGCGACCGCCCGGCGCAGGAACCGCCAGAAGACGTCGGCCACGGCCGGCGGGCGCTTGCACAGCGTCCCCGACACGTAGGTCTTCTGGGACTGGTCGTCGGCGTTCGACACCCAGCGCAGGGTGGAGCTGAACACGACCAGCAGGAAGGCCCGCTCGTCGTCGCTGCAGTCGAGGGCGGTGATGGCGTCGCGCAGCGACTGCACCCAGCCCCACTGGGGGGCGCGGAACCAGTGGGCGAAGCGGGCGACGTCGGGCATCGGCGCCAACAGCTCGGCGGCCGGCGAACGCCACCGCCCGGCCAGCTCCCGCCCCAGGGCGGCGATCCGGTCGTGGTCGACCGGCGTCACCTTGGCCCGGGCGATGAACCGGGCCAGCGGGTCGACGTCGACGCCGATGGTGGTGCCGCCCCGCAGGACCCCCTCCACCAGGGTGGTGCCCGACCCCATGAACGGGTCGAGGACGACGCTGGTCCCCGACCCGAAGCTGTCGAGGGCCCAGGCCGGCACCTGGGGGACGAACTTGGCCGCGAAGCGGTGCAGCCCGTGGGTGAAGGCCGTGGTGGCGCCGGACAGGCTGAGGGCGAAGAGCTGCCCCGGTTCGATCTCGGCCGGGGGCGGGAAGGCGTCGACCTCGGTGAAGGCGATCGACTCGACGGCCTGCGGCCGGAGCCCGCCGGTCACGACAGGACCACGACGCTCTCCCGCATCCACCGTTCCCCGCCTCCCAGGGCCCGGCGCTGCTGGGGGGCCACGGTCAGATGGCGGACGGGCACCACGGCGGCCCGGCCGAATCCGGCCTCGAGGCCGAATCGGGCCACGAGCGTGTCGGTGGGGATGATGACGCCGCCGTAGGCGGAGTTGCCGACCACGACGTGGCACCGGCCGCCGGGGACGAGGACCCGCCGGCACTGGGCCAGGACGGCGGCCAGGTCGCCGAAGTAGCCCCGGATGAGGGCCGGCACCGGCGTGCGGGCGGCGTAGGACCCGGGGTCGATGCGACCGATGAGCGCCTCGACGTCGGGGTCGGAGACGCCGGCCCGGTCGAGAGCGGCGCCGAGGTGGGAGCGCAGCGACCGTTTGCGCAGCGCCCGCAGCTCGTCGTAGCTCTCCACGAACCCCCCGAACCACAGCTCGACCTTCTGCGACTCGAAGTAGTCGAAACGGTTGGCGTAGGGCGGGGAGAAGACCACGGAGTCGAACGACGCCGGTTCGAGGAGCGCCGTCTCCCCGAGGGCGTCGCCCTCCACCACCCGCTGGGCGCTCCACTGCGCCGACGCCGACCAGGCAGCCCCGTCGTCGAGCATGGCCGCCAGGCGGGCCCGGAAGGCGGCCTCGACGAAGGCGGCCTGGTCGGCGCCGAAGCGGGCCCGCTGCCACTGACCGTCGGGGCGGGCGACGTAACAGCCCGCCGCCCGCTTGCGGTTGCGGTACTTGATGCCGTTGCCCTCCTTGAAGTAGCTCCCGGCGTCCTCCAGGGTCGACAGCCAGGCCAGCAGGAGAAAGCGGCGCTGCCGCTTGGTCACCGCCCGCTCCTCGATCGCCCCCCGCAGCCGCAGGAGGGCGGCCAGGATCTCGGGCTCGAACACCTTGGGGGCGATCCGCAGCACCGGGACGGGCCAGGGCGTGGCGGTGGCCGCCGCGGCCGGGAAGCCGGCCAGGAAGCCGGCGGTGGCGGCGACGTCGCCGGGGCTGAGCGGGGTGAGCTTGACCCGGGCCACGAAGGTGGCCAGCGGGTTCACGTCGATGCCCAGCGCCGCCCGACCTTGCTCCGCCGCCCCGACCAGGATCGACCCCGATCCGCAGAACGGGTCGAGGATGCGCCGCCCGAGGTCGAGGGCGCCGATGAGCGCCGGGGAGAACCCTTCCCGGTAGCGGAACCAGCGGTGGATCGGCCGCCGGCCGGCCCCGGCCCAGTGGACGAGCCCGGCCAGCTCCGGCCGGGCCGGCGCCAGGAAGTCGCCGTCGAGCCGTTCCAGGATGCCGGTCATCTCGCCGGCGACCCTACTGTCGGGCAACCCCGTGCGGGGTGACCGCCGTCACCCCTCTCAGGGTGCTCTCCGGCGCCGTGCGTTAGCATCCGCCGTCGCATCTCTGCTTGGGGCCTGGACTGGGGAGGACGAGATGAACAAGCGTCTGGTGGCGTTCCTCGGCGGAGCCGCGGTGGCCGGAACGGCCGTGGCCGCCCTGCTGCTCGGGCTTTCCGGCGTGCAGGCCGAGGGCGGCTCGGGGGTGGTGGCCATCCACGCCGTGGACTACGCCTACCAGGGCGTGCCCGCCTCGATGGCGGTGGGCGAGGTGCGCTTCTCGTTCACCAACGACAGCAAGACCGAAGCCCACGAGCTGCAGCTGTACCGGATCAACGACGGGGTGAACGAGTCGTTCGACCAGATCCTGACCGAGGACGAGGCCCGCCAGCAGCAGGAGCAGAAGCAACAGGACCAGCAGGGCGGTCAGGCCGGCCAGGGCGGCCAGCAGGGCGGCGGCCAGAGCGGGGCCCAGAACCCGCCCGCCAACAACAACGAGCCTCCGCCGAAGATGACCTTCTGGGCCTCCACCGGCGCCGGCCCCGGTGACGCGGCCAAGATGGACCTGATCGGCAAGCTCCCCGCCGGCCGCTACGGCATGGCCTCCTTCCTGCCGGTCAACGGCGACGACGCCAACGGCCCCCAGTACAAGAAGGGCATGAAGGCCGAGTTCACCGTCAAGTAGGGCCGGGATCAGCCGGGGAGCGACCGCGCCAACCCGAACCACGGCATGACGCCGGCTTCGAAGCGGGTCACGGCGCTGATCCGGTCGCCGGCCATCGTGAGGACGAGCAGGCCCACACCGTGGCGGATCCCGTCGGGGCCCCGCAGGTAGGCCCCGAACCCCACCTGGCCGTTGGCCCGGGCCGGCACGAGGTCGTAGATCCGCCCGCCCTGCGCGATGGCGCCGAAGAAGCGGGCCACCGCCTCCCGGCCCTCGTACTCGAAGGGCAGCGGCGGCATGGAGACCAGCACGTCGTCGGTCAGCAGGGCCACGAGCGCCTCGATGTCGCCGGCCTGGTAGGCCTCGACGAACCGGGCGGCCAGGGCCTGCTCCGCCGGTGAGCCGGGCGCCGGCGCGGGCCGGGATCCGCCCCCGGCGGCCGGATCCGGCCGGCGCACCGCCAGGGCGGCCCGGGCCCGCTTCAGGGCGCTGGTGACCGAGTCGACGGTGGTGTCGAGCATCTCCGCCACCTCGTCGGCGTGGTAGCCGAGGACGTCGCGCAGGATGAGCACGGCCCGCTGGCGGGCGGGCAGGACCTGCAGGGCCGTCACGAAGGCCAGGGAGATGGCCTCGGTCTGCTCGTAGCGGGCCTCGGGGCCGATCGGCCCGTCGATCGCCCCCTGCAGGAGCGCGTCGGGATACGGCTCCAGCCACAGGACCTCGCCGAGGCGGGTCGGCTCGGGCGGCTCAACCCCGGGGACGTTCCACTGCATGGCGGGGCGCCGCTTGGCCGAGCGCAGCGCGTTGAGGCTCCGGTTGGTGGCGATGCGGTAGAGCCAGGTGCGGATCGAGGCCCGCTCCTCGAACGTGTCGAGGGCCTGCCAGGCGGCCAGGAGCGTGTCCTGGGTGGCGTCCTCGGCGTCCTGGAAGGATCCGAGCATCCGGTAGCAGTGGACCTGGATCTCCCGCCGGTAGGGCTCGGTCAGCTCCCGGAAGGCCTCGCCGTCCCCGTCCCGGGCCCTCTTCAACAGCTCCGTTGTCACCGTTCCCCCATCGCCACACGTCTCCCGCTCCTTGTCGGTCTCACGGTACCGACACCGCCCGGTCGCCGAACTGGGCGGTCGGAGCGCGCCCAGTTTCGTGCCGGCCCGGTGTCTGCCCCGTCGATCCGTTCGTCGAAGGAGGCACCCACCATGTCATCGTCCGAACTCAGTGGTACGACCGCAGTGGTCACCGGCGCGACCCGGGGCTTCGGCCGCTCCATCACCGTCGCCCTCCACGGCGCCGGCGCCGAGGTGGTCGCCGTGGCCCGCAACGCCGAGCAGCTCGGCCGGTTGCGGTCGGAGCTCGGCCCCTCGCTGACGGTGGTGGCCGCCGACGCCGCCGATCCGGTGGTGGCCGGCTCGCTCGTCGACCAGTACCGGCCGACGACGCTGGTGCTCAACGCCGGCGCCCCGCCGCTGATGCGTCCCATCCAGCACCAGACGTGGGAGGCGTTCAGCCGCAACTGGGAGGTCGACGTGGCCCAGGCCTTCCACTGGACCCGCGAGGCGCTCCTGGCTCCCCTCCCGCCGGGCAGCACGGTGATCGCCCTGTCGAGCGGCGCGGCGCTGTTCGGCTCCCCCCTGAGCGGCGGCTACGCCGGGGCCAAGGCCACGGTCCGGTTCATCACCGGTTACGCCGCCGAGGAGTCGGCCCGGGCCGGGCTCGGCATCCGGTTCGTCTCCGTCCTCCCCAAGCTGACGCCGGCCACCGACCTGGGCGCCATGGCCGTGGCCGCCTACGCCCGGCGCGACGGCGTCGATGTCGACGAAGCCGCCGCCCGGCTGGGCCCGGCCCTCACCCCCGACCACGTCGGCAAGCTCATCGCCGACCTCGCCTCGTCGACGGACCGCCCGTCCGGCGCCTATCTCCTGACGCCGGACGGGTTGAAAGACCTTACGCAGTAAGGATCGCGTCGATCTGGCCGAGGGCGCCGGCCATGCCCTCCTCCATGCCCATGGCGATCAGCTGCTCCATCGCCTCGGTGGACGGGAACGTCGTGACGATCACCATCGTCGTGCCCCCGCCGGAACGGTCCTCGAGCGTGACCCGCATCGTCATCGTCGGCATCTTTGGGTCGGGTTGGCCGGCGTCGTCGGCGAAGCCGTCCTCGAACTGCAGGCGGTGCGGGGCGTCGACGGAGAGGATCCGCCACCAGCCGTGGGGCTTGTCGCCCTCGGGGCCGGTCATGTAGTAGCCGACGTGCCCGCCGGGCCGCAGGTCGTGATCGACGAACGTGGCCGGGTAGGTCGGCGGGCCCCACCACCGCTCGAGCTGGCGGGGGTCGGCCCACAGCTGCCAGGCCCGCTCGACGGGAGCGTCGAACTCGGCGGTCACGGTCATGGTCAGGGCGACCGGGTCCTTCTCGATGCTGGTCACGCTCATGAGGGTGCTCCTTCCGGGAAGTCGTCGGCGAGGATCTCGCCGAAGCGTTCGATGCGGCTGCGCCACACCGTTTCGAACTGGTCGAGGAGGCGGGCTGCGTGGCGGACCGTGGCGACGTTGCCGGTCACGAGCTGCTCCCGCCCCTGCCTGCGCTTGGACACGAGCTGCGCCCCCTCCAACACCGCCACGTGCTTCTGCACGGCGGCGAAGCTCATCGGGTAGAGCCGGGCCAGCGCCGAGACGGAGTACTCGCGCTGCATCGTGCGGGTCACGATGTCGCGCCGGGTGCCGTCGGCCAGGGCGTGGAACACCCTGTCCGGCTCGACCTGCTCCGGCCGCACCTGATCTACAACCATATGGTTGTAGATTAACGCCCGGAGGCGGCTCGCGCAAGAGCGGATGTGGTGGCGCCGTCGGCGGGGAAGAACGTCTCGATCGACAGCTCGGCCAGCGTGATGTCGACCGCGGTGCCGAAGGTGGCCACCGTGGAGTAGAAGGCCAGGTCGCCGAGGGGGGTCTCGAGCCGCAGCGTGACCATGAGGCGGCTGGCGCCGTCGCCGTGGGGAACGTGCGCCTCCCGGGCGCTCACGCCGGGGTAGGCGGCCAGCTCGTCGTAGAGGGCGGCCAGGCGGGAGTCACCGGTGGCGGTGACCTCGCGGCCCAGCCGGGACAGCAGGTGGCCGCTCCACTCGGCGAAGTTGGTGATCCGGGAGGCCAGGCCGTCGGGGTGGAGCGAGACCCGCAGGACGTTGACCGGCGGCTCGAGGAGGGCGGCGGGCACGCCGGTCAACAGCAGGCCCACGGCCCGGTTGGCCAGCACCAGGTTCCACTGCCGGTCGACCACCAGCGCCGGGAACGGCTCGTGGCCGGCCAGCAGCTGTTGCAGGGTCTCCCGCACGGCCGCCATGTCGTCGCCCTCCAGCGGCGACTCCCGGTAGACGGGGGCATAGCCGGCGGCGACCAGCAGGGTGTTGCGTTCTCTGAGCGGCACGTCGAGCTCCTCGGCGAGGTGCAGCACCATCTCCCGGCTCGGCCGGGCCCGCCCGGTCTCCAGGAAACTGAGATGCCGGGTGGAGATAGCGGCCCGGGCCGACACGTCGAGCTGGCTCAGCCGGCGCCGCTGCCGCCACCCCCGCAACAGCGGCCCGACACTCGGCACCCCCACAGTCGTCGCAGTGACCATGCGCCGAAGGTATCCCCCTCCGCGCCGCCCGGCGATTACCCCCGAGGTAACGCTCCGACCGCCCGGCCACCAGCGCCGGCTCCGTCCCCGGCGCCAGAGCGCAGCGCCGATCCCGTGCGCTGGGCCCCGCCGTTCCAAGGGCGGATCGTGCCGCTGCACGACCCAACGGCACCGCTCAGGATCCGGCATTCTGCGCTACAGCCCGAACGTTGGACATCCGCTGAACCCCGGGCTTCACCAGATGTCCAAAGAACCTCGGGATCGCCCGAAGGTGGCCGATGTAGCGCTGTTTTGTGGAGTCCTCGGACGGACCAGACTGGACCCCATGCTCGAGGGACTGGATGCGGTCGAATGGCGGACGCGTAGCCATGCTTTCGGGGAGGCGTCCAACCTCCCGTCCCTCTTGCGACGGGTCGCGGCAGGGGGCTCGGACGGGCACGAGGCAGTGGGCGAACTGTTCAACACGGTGTGGCATCAAGGGACGGTCTACGACGCCACGGCGGTAGCGGTGCCCTTCGTCGGGGAGCTGGCGGGCTCGGATGATGTGGAACCCGACCTCCGGGAACTCCTGATGGCGTTGTTGTTCGCCATCGGTCGCGGTCAGGGGTACTGGGAGGTCCATCGTGCCAGCGCCGGGGAGCGACTTCCCCACGATCTGGACGAGCAGTTGGCTCTGGAGGAGTCGTGGGTCAGAGCCAGCCGGGAGGCGGTCGCCCGGGAGGCGTCGACCCTGCTCAACGCGATCGACCGCCTTCCCGAGCGCCTCTGGCTTCCGGCCGCTGTCCTGACGGTCGTGGCGGGCCACAGCGGGCAAACGGCAGCGCGCCTGCTCGGCGAGCACCCGCCGCTTCCACCCTTCGGTGCCCTCGGAGTTCAAGCCATTGGCGAACTTCTCGCCACCGGACGAATCTCCGCTGACCTGGCGGTAACGCTGGAAGCGTTGGACGACGAACTGGCTGACTTCACGAGTCAGAGGGAGGAAACCGCCGGCATCGTGACGGTCGACTCCTACTTCGTCGACGTGCTCTGCGAGCGGCTCTGCGACAGTCGCGGCTGGGGATCGCAGGCACCAGAGTGAGTCCACCGCCGCTTGCGAGCGGGGTCGTGTGGCCCGAGCCGCCAGTGTGAGATTCGCACCGCCGGCAATATGCTCTGTCAGTCGCAAACAGGACGCGGGTTCTCAACAACGAGGATCCGCTGGCCGAAGAGTCTCTCGTGGGCGTG
>DASYFF010000249.1:0-2261 GCA_036498605.1 Acidimicrobiia bacterium
GGGTCCTGGGCCGAACCGCCGTCGGTCGCCTTCTTCATGTTGGCGTCGTCGGCCGAGGCGAAGACGTCGGCCGGCGCGCCCTGGTTGGCCTGGCCGGCCAGGGTCGACGAGGAGTCGAAGGAGAACTTGACGTGGACGCCCGGGTTGGCGGCCTGGAAGGCGGCGCCCATCTCGTTGAAGGAGTCCGTGAGGGAGGCGGCGGCCAGCACCGTGATGTCACCGCTCAGGCGGGCAACGGTCGTCGTCGTGGTGGCGGCCGTCGTGGCGGTGGTGGCGCTGGTCTTCGTCGTCGCCGTCCCGGCCTTGGCCGTCGTCGACGTGCTCCCGGCGGCGGTGGTCGTGGTCGACGCTTCGGTGGAGGTCGTCGTGCTGGAGGCGGCGGTGGTGGTCGTCGTCTTGTCGGCCGCGACCTTGCTCTTGTCGTCCTTGCCGCAGCCCGCCCCGAGGAGCGCCGAGGCGACGAGGATCGCCGCCCACGGCCGGAGCGCGACAGGTCGCTCGTTGCGTCGATTCATGGTGACGGAGAGTAGTTCACCTGCGACTACGTGTCGACTGTCTGTTCAGGCATCTCAGGGCATGGCCGTGACGACCTTGGCCGGAGCCGAGGTCTTCGACAGCGCCGGCAGCGAGCCGTGGGACGTGACGGTGGCGTTGCTGTGGACGATGCGGTACCCGGCGCCCGCCTCCGACCCCACGATCTTGATGGCGTCATCGGGAGCGAGGTCCCGCCCGGCGTAGGCGGCGTCACCGAAGCAGAAGACGCCGCCGTCCGTGCCGAGGAGCCAGTAGCCCTTGCCCGACGGCGTGACGGCGGCGTCGACGATCGGGCTGGCGAGCTTCGTGGCGCCGAGCGACCCGTTGAAGGCGGCGTCGCCGAAGGCGAACATCCCGCCGTCGGCGGCCACCAGCCAGTAGCCCTTCCCCGACGGCGAGGCCATCATCGCCACGATCGGCTTGTTCAGCGTGAGCGCCCCCAGCGACCCGAAGAACCCGGCGTCGCCGAAGGCGAACACCCCGCCGTCGGTGGCGGTCATCCAGTAGCCCTTCCCGGTCGGGGTGCCGGCGATGTCGACGATCGGCTTGTTGAGCTTGATGCCCCCCAGCGAGCCGAGGAAGGGCGCGCCGCCGAAGTTGAAGAGGCCGCCGTCGCTGGCCACGAGCCAGTAGGCGTCGGGGATGGCGGCGGTGTCGGCGCCGACGATCGGGAGCGACAGGGCCTTGCCCGACATGTCGCCCCGGGATGAGGCCCCGCCCTCGGAGGTGATGATCCCGTTGGCCGTGACGACCCTGACGCCGCGGTCGGTCAGGCCCGGCGGGACGGTCGCCGACGGGTCGGGGTTGGCGACGGTGAGCGTGACCAGCCCGGCGATCTGTCGCCCCACACCCGTGTCGGGCTTGACGATGAGCCGCGCCCCGGTTGCTGGAGCGTAGGTCTGCGTCTCATCCTTCAGAGCGAGGACGACCGGCACTCCGGCTCCCTCGGGATCGAGTTCGCCGTAGTCGACCACCGCTTCTTCCGTCTTGGAGCTCGCCCCGATGACGAAGCGCAGCATGCCGTTGACGGTGCCGTCGGGGATCTTCAGGCCCCCCGCCTGATGGATCACCTCTGAGAGGAGAGGGCCGGTGTAGGTGTGCTGCGTCCCGCCGATCGTGGCCACCACGTCCGTCTGGGGCATCTGGTTGAGGTCGGCCCAGGTGAAGGTCGTCGGGGTGTTGACGCAACACGACCCGAGGACCTGCACGTCGCCCGGCTGCGCCGCTTGGGCGGCGGCGAAGGGCTGCTGGCTGATGGTGATCGTCCGGATGGTGTCGATGAAGCGGCCGCCGTGGGGGTCGCCGTCGAGGGCCAGGCGCGGCCCCGTCTGGAGCGCACCGTCCATCCAGTAGGCGATCAGGATCGGCCGGTTGCCGGCCGCCGGGTCGAACTCACCGAAGGGCAGTGACAGCTGATAGCCGTCGTCGGCCACGAACGTCGCCACCATCCGCAGCGACGGGTTCGGCGTCCCCGTCGGCAGGACCGGCCGGGCCCAGGTCAGCACGTCGCTCAGCAGCGCACCGTGATAGGTGTGCGTGCGCTCCCCCTTGGCCGAGCCGTACGACGTCGTCACCTCGTGGTACGGAAAGCCCTGCAGCTGGGCCATCGTGAGGCTGACCGGCCGGGACACCGAGCCCGTGATGGTGAACGAGCCGATGGGAAGGCCCGGGGCGTAGGTGTCGGCCCGGGCGGTCCCGGGAAGGACGAGCAGCGCGGCAGCGATGAA
>DASYFF010000250.1:0-5785 GCA_036498605.1 Acidimicrobiia bacterium
GGCCGAGGACGGGCGGTCGCCGTACTTCCGGTTCCGGCCCGTCCGCCTGGTCCCCCGGCCGCGCACCTCGCCCCGGCCGCCGGTGGTGGTGGCAGCAACGGCCCGGCCGACCGTCGAGGTGGCGGCGGCCCGGGGGCTCCCGCTCCTGCTCGGCCTGCACGCCACCGCCGACGAGCAACGGGACCTGATCGCCCACTACGCCAAGGTCGCCGCCGAGCACGGCCACGACCCGAACGCCGTCGAGCACGTCGGCACCGCCGTCTGCCACATCGCCGCCTCCCGGGTGCAGGCCGAAGCCGAGCTTCGGACGGCAATGCCCGCGTGGGTCAGCGCCGGCGTCGGCGGCTACGTGTCGCTCTCACCCGTTCCCCGACCCCGGCGGGATCCGCAGGCCTACGTCGAGCACCTGTTGGCCATCCATCCGGTGGGGACGCCGGAGCAGTGCGTCGAGCGTCTCCAGGCCACCGCCGCCGCCACCGGGATCCACCACGTGCTGCTCATGGTGGAGGGGACCGGCGATCCCCGCCGCACCGTCGAGACCGTGATGCGGGTGGGCGCGGAGGTGGCGCCGCCACTCCGGAGCGCCGTGTCGTGACAACGGCCCGGCATTCCCACCGGCGGGCAGAAGCGTCGTCTACGGTCGGGGCAGTGGACGCTGCGGGATCCACCCTGCTCGAAGAGCCGCTCGTTGAGGCCGGTGACGCCGGTCCCCGGCGGAGCTGGCCGACGCTGGAGATCATGGCCGCGGCGGGCGTCGCCGCGCTGGTGCTGCGACCGGTCATCGTTCGGGCCTTCGCCGGCCCGGCAGCCCAGACGTGGGCCACGATGTTCGTCTCGCTCACCGTCCAGGCGCTGCCCTTCCTGGTGCTCGGCGTCCTCGTCAGCGGCGCCATCGCTGCCTTCGTGCCCGACGGGTCCCTGGCCCGGGTCATTCCCCGCCGCCCTTCGGTGGCCGTGCCGGCGGCCACGCTGGCCGGCGTGCTGATTCCCGGCTGCGAGTGCAGCTCCGTCCCCGTGGCGGGCCGTTTGGTCGCCCGGGGCGCCCCGGCGCCCGCCGCCCTGGCCTTCATGCTGGCCGCACCGGCGCTCAACCCCGTCGTCGTGGTGGCCACGGCCGTCGCCTTTCCCGGCCGGCCCGACATCGTCGTCGCCCGGTTCGTCGCCTCATTTCTGACCGCGGCGGCGGTGGGTCTCGGCTGGGCTCGCTTCGGCCGCCCGCAGTGGACGGAGCGACCGGCGGCAGAGAGCCGGACGGCCGACGGCGATCCCCCGTCCTGCGACCTGACGTCAGGCACCGGAGTTGCGACCACCACCCGCGCGCAGCGTTCGCCCACCACCCGCCCCAACCGCCCGGCCGGGGCGACCGTCCGGCGCCTGGCGGTCTTCACGGCCACGGCCCGGCACGACTTCGGCCACGCTGGCGGCTTCCTCGCGCTCGGTGCGGCCACTGCCGCCACCCTGCAGGTCTTCGTGCCCCGGTCGCTCCTCGACGGCCTCGGCGGATCGGGTGCCGGCGCCATCGTCACCCTCGGACTGCTGGCCGTCCTCCTGGCCGTCTGCTCCGAGGCCGACGCCTTCGTGGCCGCCAGCCTGGTCCAGTTCTCGCCCACCGCCCGGCTGGCCTTCATGGTCGTCGGCCCAACGGTGGACGTGAAGCTCATCGCCCTCCAGGCCGGGACCTTCGGCCGCTCGTTCGCCGTCCGCTTCGCCCCGGCCACGTTCCTGGTCGCCCTGGCCAGCGCGGCGCTGGTCGGAGGATTGCTGCTGCGATGAACGACGAGGCCCACGCCGGCATCCTCTTCGCCCTCGGCGCGCTCGCCGTCCGGCTCGGTCTCACCGATGCCCACCGGGCCTACATCCGGCCGGCCATGGGTCCGGTTCTCGCCCTGGCCGGCGCGGTGCTCATGGCCCTCGGCGGCGCCGTCCTTCTCCGGCCCCGGCGACACGCCGCCCACACCGCGGTGGCGCACCATGGCCACGACCACGGCGGGGCGTCGCCGATCGCCTGGTTGCTGATCGCCCCCCTGCTGGCCATCGCCATCGTCGTGCCGGGGCCCCTCGGCGCCTTCGCCGCCAACCGGGCGGCCGCCACCCTCCCCACCCCCAGCCGGGCCGACTTCGGGCCCCTGCCCGCTCCGACGGTTCCCGGTGGGCCGGTCGACCTGTCGCTCAAGGACTTCGTGGGACGGGCCGTCTACGGCCAGGGCCGAACGATCCGCGGCGTCCCCGTCCGCCTCGACGGCTTCGTCACCCCCGACGCCCGGGGCGGCGGCTTCCTGCTCACCCGCTTCATCGTCACCTGCTGCGCCGCCGACGCCCGGCCCCTCCGGGTCGCCGTCCGGGGGCTCGACCAGTGGCCGGGCGCCGATTCCTGGGTCGAGGTGACCGGCACCTGGCACCCGGAGACCCGAGGCGCCGAGGACCAACGTCCTGCGGTCCTCGACGCCGCCGAGCTGCGATCCATCCCGGCGCCCGCCACGCCCTACCTCAGCTGACCGGCGCACGGCGAGGTCACGACGCCAGCTCGCCGTCCTCCCGGGCGGTGGGATGAGGTGTGTGGCTTCCAACCGGTACGTCGCTCGCCGGCCACCGGACATGACCGCAGCCCATGGCGGCGAGAGCGGTCGGCTCACCCGGTGACAGCACCAGCCGCCGATCATCCGGTGCCCCGTCACCAGGCGGGGTCTCCGAGAGCCGGCGCCCGCCGATCAGGACCGCCGCCAGCGCGGTGGTGATCGGTACCGAGGCCACCAGCCCGATGCTCCCGACCAGGGTCCGGACGATCTCCTCGGCCACCACCTCGCCGGTGAGGACGTCGGTCACGTGGCGGTTGGCCAGGCCGAAGAGCAGGAACAGCGGCAGCGCCGCCCCGGCGTAGGCCAGGACCAGCGTGTAGACGGTCGACGCGATGTGGTCACGACCGATTCGCATGGTGGCCGCATAGAGCCGGCGGGGGCCGGCCAGCGGGTCGGCCCGGTGCAGCTCCCAGCACGCCGAGGCCTGGGTCACGGTGACGTCGTTGAGGACACCGAGTGAGCCGATCACGATGCTGGCCAGCACGAGCCCTTGGAGGTCCACGCCGCCGGCGATGGCCCGGACGTACGTCGCCTCCTCCGAGGAATAGCCGCTCAGCCGGCTCAGGTGGACGAACGTGACCGCCAGCAACGCCGTGAGCCCCAGGCTGAGCAGCGTGCCGACCAGGGCGATGGTCGTCCGGAGGTTGATGCCATGGGCGAGGTACACCACGGCGAAGAGGATGACCCCCGATCCGACCACGGCCACCGCCACCGGCGAATGCCCGTCCAGCATGGACGGCAGGATGAACCGGACGAGGACCAGACCGCTGACGGCGACGCCGACCAGCGCCGCCACCCCCTTCCACCGGGCCAGCCCGACGACCAGGACGGCGAAGATCAACCCCAGGATGACCAGCGGACGGCGGCGCTGGTAGTCCGAGAAGTAGTAGACGGCCGCACCGTTCGTGGGATCGACCGTCCGGCCGAGGACGACCTGGTCGCCCACGCCCATGACCGGAGCATCGAGCCCCTGATTCTGGTCGACGACCGTGTCCTTTCCCGCTTCGGGCCCGCTCGACAATCGGACCGTGACCTTCGTGCAGGTCGACGAAGCGGAGCCGGCCGCGGCCTGACAGTCGGTCTCCTCGATTGCGCGAACCCTGCCGTTGACCAGTTCGACCTGCTCACCCAGGTCGCCGTGCGCCCTGACCGGCCGCGACGGCCACAGCACGACCAGCCCGATCCCGATGGCCACCGTCGTGACGGCGAGGACAGCCGCGAGGAACCACCGCAGACGCATCCGGCTAGCCAAACACGCCCCCCGCACGAGATGGTGGATCCAGCAAATGGGCCCTCTAACCGGACAGTGGAGACGCCCGGCAGGCATGGGCTTTCCCGAACAACGGGCGTGGTCACATCGTGGTCACGAACGTGCACGAGCCCGGCGACATCCGGGGATACCACGCCTGGACCGTCGCATTCCGATAGGGCCTGGATCAGTCGCTGCCGGGTCCGCGACCTTCCCGCACTCCGACGGCTGGGCCGAGGGTGGCTGTCAGTCCCCGGATGAGGGCGTCCCGGTCGGTCTGGGACAGCTTCGCTTCTCCGTGCTGCCAGAACCAGGTGTAGTAGCCCGGTGGCATCGACCCGTTCTGCACCTCCTCGGCGTCCTTCTGGCCGCTGCGGTGGTGGTTCGGGTCGTACTTCGGAGAAGTTGAGGGCGTGCCGCCCTTCATCTACGTGGTGGGCGATCCACCAGGACAGCGGGGCGACACGTTCGAACCAGGCCACATGGCTGCTGTTGCTGTGGCAATTGAAGCAGGCCGTCACCGCCAGCCGGCGGGTCTCTGGGCTGTCCCAGGGAGGTTCAGCTTTGACGGCCGGGTTGGAGACCCGCTTGGGGACGAGCTGAATCGCCAGGACGAGCGCGACGGCGGCGATGACCCCCACCTTCAACCATTTCGGCATGACCGACGTCCTCCGCTCGCCCGGCTGGCGTGGACGCTACCGTCGTGCAAGTTCCAGCTTGCCGGTCTCGTCCAGCGGCGGTTCAGGAGGTGGCGAGGGTGAGGCCCGGCGTGGCGTTCGCCGTGCCGTCCGGTGTGCCTTGACCCGGACTGCTACTCCCCGGGGGCTTGCCAGAAGCCGATCAGCCCGTCGCGCTCTTGGAGGAGGTTGTCGATCTCGGCGAGAAGGTCGGTGGCGAAGGCGCAGGAACCGACCGTCGGGGCGGCCAGGCCGGCGGTGATCGACGGGACGTCGTCGAACGGGTCCCACGACGAGGTTCGTGCTTGCCGCTCTTCCCTGTCCCAGATGCCCATGGCCAACCCGCCGATCTATACTTCTAGAGATCCGCCCGTGGTCACAGAATGGTCACGAGCGTGGCAGAACGAGGCGGCACGAGGAGCCCCTGGCCGAACGGCCCGATCTGCGTTTGGCCTGTTCAGCGGTACTGGGTGGAACCAGGCGGGACCAACTGGACGCCGGCCCGGCAGAGCTCAACCCCCCTCGCCCACGGTAAAAATGCTGGTCAGGGCCTATTTTCGGTCGGCTCTGGGGGCCAACTTCTACCGGATTTCTACCGGAAGGCCCGGCGTTCGTTGGCGTACGATGGTGTCGGTGACCGTTCAGCCCGCCAGTAACCGCCCCAACGCACCCCGTGCACTCACGCGCGAGGAATACCTCGCCCGGGGCAAGCCGCTTCCGCCGCTGGAGGAAACAGTCATCGAGGATCTGACTGACGAAGAGGCCGAGGCGTTTTGGGAGTGCATTAGCAACCTGTGAGCTCCGGCGGTTCGTCCACAGGTCCCATCGTCGTCGATACCACCGTCTTCGGCGCCAGGCTCATCAAGACACGTGCCGACCTGGCCAAGCAGTACCAGCACCTCATCGCCGGCCGGGAAGCGCACATCTCCTTCGTGACCGAGGCCGAGTTGCGCTTCGGTGCGCTGTGGGCGGGCTGGGGCGAAGCTCGTCTCTACCGACTCGAAGCCGTCGTCGCGTCCGCTGATGTCGTGCTTCCCGGCCCGGAACTCATCGAGGCCTACGTGAACCTCCGACACGAGTGCATGAGGGCCGGGCATGGGCTGGCCCAGAAAGAGCATGAAGCCGATCGGTGGGTGGCCGCGACTGCCCTATGGCTGGGCCTGCCGCTGGTGGCACACGATGGGATCTTCAAGGACGTTCCAGGGCTTCAGCTCCTAACGCTGTTGGCCTGACCTCGACCATTACGGCGACGGCATGACGAGGTCGGCGACGAGTTGGGCGGC
>DASYFF010000251.1:0-2496 GCA_036498605.1 Acidimicrobiia bacterium
GGCCCAGGCTGCCGGGCCGCACCGCTCCCGGCTGGTTGGAGACGAAGACGTGCCACATCTCCGCCGTCCCCAGCCCGTCGTAGAGCTCGACGCCGAATGTCTCCTTCCACCGGTCGTAGAGCGACGGCGGGAGCGCCTCGCCGGCCGAAGTGGCGAAGCGGAGGGATGACAGGTCGGCGTCGGCCCCGGCGGGGGAGCGGGCCAGGTCGATCATGGCCGCCACCATCTTCGGGGTGTTGATGAGGATCGTCGGCCGGTGCCGGGTGATCTGGGTGAAGAGCACCTCGGCGGTCGGGTGCTCGGGGAACAACGCCGCCGACCCGCCCACCGACAGGGGAAAGAACAGGTTGGAGCCGGTGGCGTAGCCGAAGTACAGCTTCGGCACCGACAACGTGATGTCGTCCTCACTCCAGCCCAGGGCCTGCTGCCCGTAGAGCAGGGTGGTGTTGGCGAAGCTGCTGTGCGTCTGCACCGCCGCCTTGGGCCGCCCTGTCGTCCCGCCGGAGAAGAGCCAGATCGCCGGATCGTCCCGGTGGGTACGGGCCGACTCCAGCGAGGGGGAGCAGTCGAGGTGCGGCCCATCGCCGGCGGGGCCGACCACCACCGCGTGGCGGACGGGCGGGGCGGCGCCGGGTGCCACGACGGCCACCCGGGCCCGGGCCAGGTCGACCATCGCTGCCAGCCCGTCGACCCCGAGGCCGGGGTTCACCATCACCGCCACCGCCCCGACCTTGAGGATGCCGAAGAGGGCGGCGGCGTACTCCGCCGAGTCGGGCAGCGACAGGACGACCCGCTCCTCCTGGCGGACGCCCAGATCCCGCAGCAGGTTCCCGAACCGGCTGGCCAGGGCGTCGAGGTCGGCATAGGTGAGCTGCCGGTCGGCGAGCCGGAGGGCCACCCGGTCGCCCCGCCCTTCCGCCAGCCGCCGGGTGAGGAAGACCTCGGCGATGTTGAACCACTCCGGCAGCGCCACGGGAGCAAGGTTATGTGGTCTACGGTCAACGGTGATGGCCGCCGCCAAGGAACCCGTCTACTACTGGGCCTACCTCCACCTTGACGAGCTGCTCTCCGCCCAGCAGCCGCTGTCCGACCCGCCGGCCCACGACGAGCTGCTCTTCATCGTGGTGCACCAGGCGTTCGAGCTGTGGTTCAAGCAGATCCTCTTCGAGCTCGACGACGTGCTGGCGGTCATGGGCCGCGACGTGGTCGCCGAGCGGGACATGGGCGAGGTCGTGGCCCGCCTCGGCCGCATTACCCGCATCCAGCGGCTGCTGACCGACCAGATCGACGTGCTGGAGACGATGACGCCCCTCGACTTCCTCGAGTTCCGCGACGTGCTGATCCCGGCGTCGGGGTTCCAGAGCGTCCAGTTCCGTCTCATCGAGAACAAGCTCGGGCTCGACCGGGAGCACCGCCTCAAGATCAAGGGGATGCCCTACACCAGCGTGCTGACGCCGGAGCACGCCGCCGCCCTCGAGGCCTCGGAACGGGAGCCGAGTCTGTCCGACCACCTCGAGCGATGGTTGCGCCGCACGCCGTTCCTGTCCTTCGGGGGGTTCGACTTCTGGCGGGCCTACCGGGAGGCGGTACAGGAGATGCTGGCCCGCGACCGGGCCGTGGTGGAGTCCCATCCTCAGCTCGACAGCGACGGCCGGGCCGCCGCCCTGGCCGAGTTCGAGGCCACCGCCGCCAGCTTCGAGGCCGTCTTCGACGCCAACCAGTGGGCCGAGCTGGTGCGGGCCGGCAAGCGCCGCTTGAGCCACCGGGCCTTCCTGGCCGCGCTGCTCATCAACCTCTACCGCGACGAGCCGATCTTCCAGCTCCCGTTCCGGTTCCTCACCACCCTGGTCGACATCGACGAGGGGTTCACCGCCTGGCGTCAGCGCCACGTCCTTCTCGCCCACCGCATGATCGGCGGCCGTATCGGCACCGGCGGCACGGCCGGCCACGAGTACCTGGCCGCCGCGGCCCGCCGCCACCGGGTCTTCCCCGACCTGTTCGACCTCCCCACGTTCTTCATTCCCCGTTCGGCGCTGCCGCCGCTGCCCCCCGAGGTGGCGGAGCAGATGGGCTTCCGGTACGGACCGGGATGACGTCGTACGCGCCGTACTTCAGCCGGTTCCTTGGCGCCGTCCCCGGGCGGCTCCACGCCGCCGCCCACAGCCACCACCCCTGGCCCGACGTCACCTTCGACGCCCAGCAGCAGGCCTGGCTCGACGCCGCCCGCCTCGCCGACGACAAGTGGGACGAGGTCTTCGGCGCGGTGCTGCCGGAAGCGGCGGCCCACATCACGGGGCGCCTCGGCCTGTCCGACCCGGAGTCCATCGCCTTCGCGCCATCGACCCACGCCCTGGTCATGCGGCTCCTGTCGACGCTCCCCGCGCCGGTGCGGATCCTCACCACCGACGCCGAGTTCCACAGCTTCGCCCGCCAGTCCGCCCGCCTCGAGGAGGACGGGCTGGCCGCCGTGGAACGGATCGCCGCCGAGCCGTTCGC
>DASYFF010000252.1:0-31286 GCA_036498605.1 Acidimicrobiia bacterium
GCCCGGGGCCCGGCCAGGATCACGACCTTGCAGGCCGCCAGCCGGGCCGCACCGCCGTCGGCGGCCAGCGCCAGCTGCTTCGTGACGTAGCCGAGGTGCTTGAGGCGGGTGGCGAAGTTCTGGTAGCCGTCGGGCCGCTGATCCTCGATGTCCCGCTCGCCGTGGCCGACGGTGAAGCAGGCCGTCGGGGACTCGGCCCGGGAGAGCCGCTGGATAGCGCTGGTGAGGTCGACCTCGGAGATCTCGGTCACGAAGTCGCGGTTCTTGCCGACCTGGAGGAGGATCGCACCGTAGGAGCCGGCCCCGAGCTCCTTCACCCGGCCGGGCTGGGCGTCGGGGTCGATGAACTCGAAGGTGAAGTCGCCCTTGGCGATCTGGTAGCGCCGCAGCAGCGAGCGCATCTCGACCTGCTGGGCGGAACCGGGCTGGGTGAAGCCGATGACGTGGATCGGTGTCTTCACCTGGGACAGCACGGCCTTGGACTGCTTCGTCAGGCTGAAGCGGTGCTCGGGGGTGAGGTCGATCTGGCCCCGGGCCTGGGCCGAGGCGACCCCGGTGCCCACGACCAGGAACAGGCCGAGCACGGCGCCGGCCCGGCGGGGGTCGAGGAAGCGGCGCAGCGTGCGGCGCCCGGGCTCGGACAGCGCGGCGCCGGCCAGCGTCAGGCCGAACAGCGCCCCCATGAGGAAGTAGAGGCCGTCGCCGGCATCGAGGATCCCCTTGCCGCTGTTGTCGATGTGGTTGGTCGGGGCGAGGAACGACACGATCCCGTTGAAGCGCCCGCCCAGCCAGCCGGGAACGAAGTCGAGGATCCACAGGCCGAGCAGCGTGCCGAAGCCCACGAAGGCGGCCGACGTCGGCGACGACGACCGGGCCGAGATGGCCAGGGCGACGGCGTTGAACATCGCCGTCAGCGCCAGCAGCCCGAGCCAGCCGGCAGCGGCGTTGCCCAGCTCCACCCGGCCCAGGGAGTGGAGCAGCCAGATGTAGAGCCAGGCGATCGACACCATGCCCCAGGTGAAGACGGTGTTGGCCGCCCACTTGCCGGCGACCAGCGTCCAGCGCGACACCGGCCACGACAGCGTGATGTCGAGCGCCCCGGTGCGGCGCTCCTCGGCGAAGGACCGCATGGCCATGATCGGGGCCACGACGATCAGCGTGGTCTCGATGTTGGAGTAGTAGCGCTCGAGATCGGCGTAGGGGTGGGAGAACAGCAGGGTGACGAAGAACAGCCCGGAGATGATCAGGTAGGCGGTGGCGATGGCCCACGCCTGGGGCGACGAAACCAGCGTCCGTAGCTCCCGGCGGAAGACGATCATTGCAGTCCCGCCTGCCGGAAGGCGCTGTCGATGAGGTCGGTCATCGGTTCGAGGTGGGCCAGCGACCATCCCTCGGCCAGCACGGCCCGGGCCAGGGCGTCGATGACGCCCGGCGAGCCGGCGTCGATGACGAGACTGGTGCTCGTACCGTTGCTGGTGGAGTGCAGGACCTCGGCCCCGACACCTTCCACCATCTCCCGGAGACGGTCCGGCGGCGGCCCCGAGACGCCGAGGCGCCAGCGCCGGGTCACCGAACCCGACAGCTCCGCCTCGACCAGTGTCCCGTCGAAGGCCAGCAGGCCGGCGGCGATGACCATGATCCGCTCGCACAGCACGCGGGCCTCGGGCAGCACGTGGGTGGAGAACAGCACGAGGTGCTCCCGGCCGTACTCCCACAGCACGTCCCGGATGTCCCACACGTTGAGGGGGTCGAGCCCGGCCATCGGCTCGTCGAGGATGAGGACGGGTGGCGAGCCGATGACCGCCTGGGCCATGCCGACCCGCTGGCGGTAGCCCTTGGACAGGTTGCCGATGACCCGCTCGGCCATGTGCTTCAGGTCGATCTGGCCCAGCACCGTCGCCACCGCCTCGTCGACCTCCCGCCGTCCCACGCCTTTCATGCGGGCGGCGTACTCCAGGTAGGACCGGACGGTCATCTCGGGCGGGAAGCTGGCCCGCTCGGGCATGTAGCCGATTCGCCGCCGGGCGGCCCGGGGCCGGTCGGCGGCGTCGACGCCGTCCACGGTGATGTCACCGGCGTCCCAGTCGAGGATGCCGGTGACGCATTTGATGATCGTGCTCTTGCCGGCGCCGTTGGGGCCGAGCAGGCCGGTGACCCCGTCGGTGAGGGTGAAGGAGACGCCCTTGACCGCCTCCCGCTTGCCGTAGGACTTCTTCAACCCGTCGACCGCCAGGCGGACGGGCCGCGGCTCCTCCCCCGTCGGGTCGGCGATCGAGGCGACCGCCGTGTCCGTCACCGGGTCAGCTCCGGGCGGGAACAGTGTCGCCCGGAGCCGGCTCGGCCGCGACGCGGTTCAGGTGGATGGCGATCTGCTCGACGGTGTCGGCCAGCCAGTCGATGTTGGCCGCCATCTCCTCCACCCGGGCCACGATCTCCTCCGACGGCGCGGCGGTGACGACCTTCGGGACAGCGCCGCCGAGGAGCCCGGCGCCCACGGCCATGAGACCGACGCCGATCAGACCGCCGCTGGCCAGGTAGGGGATCTGGGCCGCCGGGTTCTGGAGGTGGCGGGTCTGGCCCCAGGCGATGAGCACGCTGACGAGCCCGGCGATCACGAGCATGCTGCCGGCCAGGAGCCGGGGCGGCAGCGCCGGAAGGGCAAGGCCTTTCTTGCCGGCCTCGGGGAGATCCTCGAGGCCGGCAGGAACCTGCGCTGAGCTGGTCATCGGTGGCCTCCTAGGCCACGAAGTGGCGATAGAGACGCAAGGCCGGTGCCATCACCGCGGTAGGCCGGACCGCAGGTGGGGCCGGAGTGGCCTCCGGCGCCGTCCGACGGACCGTCTTCATCGTGGCCGGAGCGGCCGCCTTCACCGCTGCCGCCTGGTGGAGGGCCGCCGGAGCGGCGCTGTGTGCCTCGGGGGAGCCGGGTGAAGCCGCCGAGTGAGGGGCGATGCCCGGGCCGGTGGTGGAGCCGGACGATGTGTCGACAGGGTTGAGGACGTCGACACTGTTGGCCGAGGCGTCGATGTAGTCCCGGGTCCGGGCCCAGCCGAGGTAGAAGCCGGTGTTCTCGCCGCCGGCGTTCTTGCAGCACCAGTAGTTGTTCATCCGCACCCGCACCACCGGCGCCCAGACGGCGATCTCCCGGGGGTTGATGATGCTGAAGTCACCGAAGGCCCGGCCCGGCGTGTCGCCCGGGGCGTAGACCCGGGGGGCGAGCACGTCGACCTGCCAGGTCTCCTTGTCGGGGGCGGCGGTGGAGCCCATCTGGTTGGCCTGCTTGTTGAACTGGTCGAGCACCTGGCTGGCCGGAATGGCGCTGCCGCCGAGGGTGAACGACTTGCCGCCGGCGTCGACCGCCGAGTTCTTGCCCTGCGTGATGTTGAGGGCCGACACCTTGTACGACACCAGCGGCTCGGCGCCGATCGGGTAGTCGACCTTGACCCAGCTCTCGACCGACCCGATGTGGAGGTCGCCGACGTCGACGCCGATCAGGTGGGCGGTGGCCTCACCGAGCAGCTTGCCCCGCGACACGACCGACGAAGCGTCGGTGAAGCCGTCGCTGATCGAGAGGCTCTGGGTCACAAGCGGCCCGGTGTTGCTGGTGCCCCGGGCGCTGAGTCGCGAGGTGCAGTCGGTGACGGCCTTGCGGCCCACGCCCCCGCCGCCCTCCTCCACCTTGCCCGACGTGCCCCGACCGGCGTCGGGGTTGTTGCACCGGGTGAGGGTCGGGTTCTTGAAGCCGCCGCCGGGGCCGATCTCGAAGACGCCCTCCTCGAGGACCTCGTCGGCGTAGTAGAAGCTGGCGAAGGCCGACGAGCGGCCGGGCGTCTGGTCGATGTAGCTGCGGGAGAAGGCCGTCGGCGTGGGATTCAGCTCGTAGGGCAGGCCGGCGGTGGGTACGACCAGGCGGGCGTCGGACCAGCCCCGCCAGGCCTGACCGATGGCCAGGTCCTCCAGCTCGTCGGCGTGGGCGGCGGGCACCATGCCCAGCACCATGGCGGCCATGGTCGCCCCGATGATCCATTTCTTCACTGCGGTACCCCCTGGTTCGATGCGGTAGCCCTTATGCGGTAGCCGTTATCTGCGGTCGAGGCCGACGGCCGCTCCGGCGAGCAGCTCGGCCTGGTTCTCCTTGTCGGTGCCGTCGATCACGATCCGGCCCTTCTCCACCACGCAGGCCCGGTCGGCGACGGCGAGCATCTTCGAGGCGAACTGGTCGACGACGATCACGGCCAGGCCTTCGTCGGCCAGGCCGCGCAGCGTCTCGTACAGCTCGGCCACGACCAGCGGCGCCAGTCCCATCGACAGCTCGTCGATCATCAGCAGGCGGGGCGCCGAGACCAGCGCCCGCCCGATGGCCAGCATCTGCTGCTCGCCGCCCGACAGGGAGCCGGCCTGCTGGCTCTGGCGCTGGCCCAGGATCGGGAAGAGCTCGAAGATCTTCTCGGTCTGGCGGGCGACGACGTCGTTGGCGATCCCCGACGAGCCGGTCGTGAGGTTCTCCTTGACGGACAGGTTCTTGAAGATCCGCCGCCCCTCGGGCGAGAGGGCCATGCCCCGCAGGAAGCGGCCGGAGGGCGGCTCGTGGGTGACCCGGGTCTGGTCGAAGACGACCGTGCCCTTGGTGGCCGACACGACGCCGAGGATCGTCTTGAGCAGCGTCGACTTGCCGGCGCCGTTGGGCCCGAGAATGGCCACCATCTCGCCGGGACCGATGCTGAAGTTGATGTCGAAGAGGACCGGCAGCCGTCCGTAGCCGGAATAGACGTTGTAGAGCTCAAGCATCGGCGGGCACCCCCAGGTAGGCGATCTGGACGGCTTCGCTGGCAGCCACGACCTCGGGTGAGCCGGAGGCGATGACCTGGCCGGCGGCGATGGCGGTCACCGAGCCGCAGTTGTCGAGGACCATGCGCACGAAGTGCTCGATCAACAGGACCGCCAGTCCGAGGTCGGTCTGGAGCCGCTTGACCAGCATGAGGAGGTGGGAGGCTTCGGCGGCGTCCATACCGGCGCTGGGCTCGTCGAGGAGCAGAAGGCGGGGCCGGCTCATGAGGCTGCGGCCGATCTCGATGCGGCGCTGGGCGCCGAAGTTCAGCGAACCGGCCCGCACCTCGAGCAGTGGCTCGAGGTCCATGAGCCGGGCCACCGCCCGGGCGACCTCGTTGGCCCGGGCCTGGTCGGCCCGCACCTTCGGGAAACCGAACACCGAGGCCACGACCCCGCCCCGCACGTTGAGGTAGGCGCCGGCCAGCAGGTTGTCGAGGACGGTGAGATCCAGGTCGATGTGGTTGGCCTGGAACGTGCGGCTCATCCCCAGCTTGGCCCGGTCCCAGGCCTGCTTGCGGGTGACGTCCTGCCCGAAGGCCTCCACCGTTCCCTGGTCGGGTGTGGTGAAGCCGTTGAGCACGTCGAACAGCGTCGACTTCCCCGACCCGTTGGGCCCGATGAGGCCCACGAAGGAGTGGGCCGGGACCTCGATCGAAGCCCCCTTCAGCGCCTGGACGCCGCCGAAGCGCTTGTAGATATCGGTGGCCCGAAGCACCGTGCCCTCCCGCACCTGCTCGGGCAGGAAGCCCTCCACCGTCTCCAGCGCCGCCAGCTCCCCCTCCGTCCAGTCGCCGGTGGTGAGCACGGAGGTCTGACCGTTGGCTGCCATTCGTTCGCCTCCTCAGGCCTTCAGGCGGGGCGGGCGGTCCCGCAGGACGATCTCGTCGCCGTCGGCCGCCACCGAGGGGCCACCGCCGTTGTCCGTCTCCACCCGGGCCGGCGTCGGCGCCACGGTGAGGTCGACCTCCGCCTCCACGTCGACGGCGAGGCCCACCGCGGAGAGGATCGCCACCTCCTTCTGCTTCTGGAGGATGTCGAGGAGATTGCCGCCGAGCCCGCCGGGGCCGACGATCGTCCCGGCGATGAGGCCGATGCCGCCGAGCAGGAACGGGGAGAGGTGGTGGCTCTCCAACGCCTGGGGGATCAGGGCGAACGACAGGGCCACCGAGGCGATCCCGAGCAGCGTCCGGGTGCCGGCCACCACGGGGATGGCCAGCAGGAACAGCGACTGGAAGGCGATGAACTGCACGATGGCCGGTGGCGAGCGGTACAGCGGGGCGGTGAAGGCCCCGGCCACGCCGATCAGGCCGCCGCCGATGGCGAAGGCCAGGATCTTGTAACGCCAGGGCGAGATGCCGACGGCGGCCGCCGCCCGCTTGTCGGTCCGGATCAGGTTCATGGCCCGGCCGTGACGGGAGTTGCGCAGGGCGTTGACGAACAACCCGGCCGCCACCGCCGCCGCCAGGCAGAGGTAGAAGAAGCGCAGGTCGCTGTCGAACGACACCCCGAGGAACTTCGGCCGGTTCACGATCACGTTGCGGCCGAAGCCGCCGATGATCCAGGGGAAGCTGAACAGCGTCCGCTCCAGGGTGATCTGCAGGCCCAGCGTGAGGACCATGACGTAGATCCCCGAGAACCGGGCGGTGGGGATGGCCACCATGCCCGACAGGAAGGCGGCGAAGAGGATGCCGGTCAGGGCGGCGGGGATGAAGGGCCACCCGTTCAGCCGGCTGTCGCCCACCCGGTAGAAGTAGCCGGTGACGTAGACCGAGGCGCCGAGCAGGCCGGCTCCGGCCAGGTTCACCTCGCCGACCCAGCCGACGATGATGGCCAGGCCCATGGCCGTGATGGTGGTCAGCAGGCCGGCGGTGACGAGGAAGATCCAGTAGCCGGCCAGCAGCGGCGGCACGATGACCGCCAGCGCCACGAAGGCCACGATGCCGGGGATGAGCGGGTTGCCGCCGGTCAGCTTGCCCAGCGGCGCCATCGCCTTGGCGAGGGGCTCTTTGAGCTTGCCCAGGGGCGCCATCAGTTTCTGCAGCATGAAGTCAGCCCTCCGCGAGTTGGAAGCGGGACTGGCTCCGGCGGGCCAGGAGGATGACGCCGAGGAACAGGATCGTCATCAGGATCACCTCCCGCCATCCGGACCCGATCGTGCCGAACGTGCCCCCCTGCACCTGGGACTCGACCTGACCGAAGATCAGGGCACCGCCGAGGGCCAGGGGAAGGCTGTCGAAGCCGCCCAGCACCGCCCCGGCCGTCGAGCGCAGCAGCACGAACAGGATCACACCGGTGCCGAGTCGGGTCATCGGCGTGAGCAGCACGCCCCCGAGGCCGGCCAGGGCGCCGGCCGCGCACCACACCCCGATCGAGATCTTCTGGACGGGGATCCCGACGATCTCGGCGGCGTCGATGTCGTCGGCGATGGCCCGGATCTGGGTGCCGAGCTTCGTCCGGGTGAGCACGAAGTTCAGGCTCACGACGAGGAGGACCATGATGACGACGACCGCCAGGTCGTGGTAGCGGACGGAGTTGCCGAGAAGGTGGGTGCTCTTCTCCCCGAAGGGGCTCGGCACGTTCTCGAAGGCGCTCTTCCAGATGCTGGCCGCGATGCCGGCCAGCAGCAGCATGGCCCCGAGGGAGAAGGTGGTGACGGTCACCCGGGGCCAGGTGGCCATCCGGCCGGTGACGACGGAGCCGAAGACGGCCCCGAGCGCCGCGCCGAGGAGGACGGCCAGGATGACGGCCGGGAACTTCGGCCACTGGTGGGTGTTCCAGGCCGAGCCGCCCACGCTCTGTCCGGAAACGAGCGTCGGGTCGGCCACCAGGTACCAGTAGAAGAATGCGGACGCCGTGGCGATCCCGCCGTGGACGAAGCCCACCACCCGGCTCATCCGGAAGGTGAGCACGAGGGCGATGGCCAGGATCCCGTAGAGGGCGCCGAGGGCCACGCCCTGGACCAACGAGAACTTGAACAGATCAAAGTGGAACGACAGAGCGACGACCAAGACTCCCCCTTTGCCGCACACGCCGGTCACGGCATCTGGTCGATCTTGGCGGCGGCCCCCGAGGTCAAGCCTCGTCTCGCCTTGATCAATCTCGTCCGCGGCGTACTCCCTCGGAGACAAAGAGAGGGCCCCGGCCGGAGCCGGGGCCCTCTGGGTTTTTGCACCAAAGGTGCGTCAGGTGGCAGTGCGCTTAGTCGACCGTGTCGCAGATCTCGTAGCGCTCGGGGGCGGGAACCCAGACCTTGTAGTCACCCGCCTGGGACTTGTTGTACTTGAACTGGTACTCGCAGCGCTCGGTGTCGTGGCCGGCGGGGTCGCCGCCCTGCCCGTTCCGGGCCGCCTTGGCGGTCGGCCGCCAGGTGAAGGTGACGCCCATGCCGGGGCCGCCGTCCCACGGACGGGACTCCCACATGTCCATCATTCTCTCCCGGGTCAGGTTCGGCCCGATCTCCTTGGCGGTCGAGATCCACACCCGGCTGCCGGCGTAGGCCGTCTGCGTGATGTGGTGGATCTTGGTCTTCATCTCCGGGGCGTACTTGGCCATGACGGCCAGGTACTCGGGGTTGTCCGACCAGACCTTGTAGCTGGTGATGGTCCACATGCCCTTGAGGGGCCAGTCACCGACCAGCGGGCCGAGTGCGTCAGCGGCGAAGTGGTTGCCGCTCACGCCCATCGGGGGCCAGTAACCCTGGTCGTGGGCGCCGAGCATCCACTTGACCATGGGAGGCGACCAGGCGAAGTGGATGACCTGGTCGGGGTTGGCGGACCGCATGGCGACGACGTTGGCCGTCTCGTTGGGGTCCTCGACCTCGAGCGGGATCTCCTTGACGACCTTGATCCCGGCCGGGTCGAAGACGTCGTGCATGGCCTTCACAGCAGCACGGTCTTCGGGGATGTTCAGGTACAGGATGCCGACGGTCTTGGCGTGGAAGACGTCACGCACGTACTGCGAGTTGGCGTGAGCCTCGTGTACCGACGCCATGTGGGCCGGGAACATCCAGGGGTCCTTCCACTCCGAGGTGAAGAAGCCCCAGGAGCCGAACCACGGAACCTTGGCCTTGGCCAGGTCGGCGTGGACCTCACCGGTACCCCAGGTGATCGAAGTGATGAAGGAGAACACCTTCTGCTCTTCCACCAGCTTCTTGAAGCAGGCCCGGAACCGGGTCAGGTCGCCGGCCGAGTCGCAGTCCTGGACCACGACCTTGCGGCCGTAGATACCACCGGTGTCGTTGACGGCCCGCATCATGCCGATGACCGTCGTGACGACGGGAATGGTCACGATGTTGCCGAGCGGGGCCCCGTTGTCGGAGATCGTCCCGAGCTTGATCTCGGTGGCGCTCACGCCGACGTCGGTCGCACCGCCGTTGTCACCAGTCACGTTCCCGGTACCGGCCACGGCACTGCCTGCCCCGCTACCGGGAGCCGGAGTGGCCGGGGCGCTCGGCGAGCCGGGAGCCGGCGAGCCGGGGACGCCGGGAGCCGGGGCCGACGGCGACGCCGAGGCCGCCGACTTGGCCGCCGGGGCCTTGGACTTCGCCGCCGACGAAGCCGCGGCCGAGGAGGCGGCCGGAGCCGCCGCGGTCGCGCCCGCGCTCGGCGCCGGGGCGGCCGTGGCCGCCGCACTGGCATCAGTCGGGGCCGCCGCCGGGGCGGAGGCCGCGGGAGCTCCTGAGTCAGGGGCGGCGTTCTGGGTCTCCGCCGCCTTCGGTAGGGCGGAGTTCGAATGTTTCTGATCTCCACCGCACGCCGCAGCGAGGAGCGCGAGACCCACGCTGAGCGTGACTAGCCCACGTATTCTGCGCATCTGCTACATGCCTTTCTGTTTTGAACAGCCGTGTGATGGGGAATCGACGCCGGCCGCTTTTCTGGTGCGGGGGCACGAGGACAGACGGTTGGGCCCCCCTTCCCGTTGCTGTGAAGCCCACGGTATGACGGGGTCCCCGGGCCGCGGACTATCCCTGAGGAACCAATTTCGGGCCCTTACTCCCTCGTCGCGGCTAGGAAACGCTCATTTCACGGGCCCACCGGCCACGGTCAGGATCCGTCGCGACGCGCTCGGTGGTTTCCGGTCAGCGACCCTCGAAGCGGGGGGCGCGGCGTTCCTGGCGGGCGGCGCGGCCCTCGGCCACGTCGGCACTGCGCCAGACCTCCTCGAAGAGGGCGTCGACGACGGGGTCGGCGACGTCGAGATCCGCCATCCCGGAGAAAGCCAGCCGGTTGAGGACGGCCTTGGAGTAGGCCAGGGTCAGCGGGGCCAGGCCGGCGATGCGGGCCGCCCGCTCCAGGGCGGCGTCGAGGTCGCCGCCGGCGTCGGCCAGTCCACAGGTCAGGGCCTCGTCGGCCGACAGCGGCTCGCAGGTCAGCAGGATCCGCCGGGCGTTGCCGCCCCCGGCCAGCAGAGCCAGTCGCCGGACGGTCCAGGGGTCGACGGCCAGGCCCAGCATGGCGGTGGGAATGGCGAAGGAGGCGCCCGGCGCCACCATCCGCAGGTCGGCGGCCAGGGCCAGCTGGGAGCCGGCGCCGATGGCCGGCCCGTTGACGGCGGCCAGCACCGGCACCGGCATGGTCGTGATCCGGCGCAGCATCTCGTAGAGCGCTTTGCGGAACCCGTCGCCGTACACCTCGCCGAAGTCGGCGCCGGCGCAGAAGCTCGACCCCTCCCCCGTGACGACGATCGCCCGGGCGCCGGCGGCGTGGACGTCGCCGAGGGCGTCGCGCAGCGCCTCGCAATGCTCGATATCGAGGGCGTTGCGCTGCTCGTGGCGGTCGATCCGCACCAGGGCCACCCGGCCCCGCTCCTCGGTCGTGATCATGAGCGCAAGGTACCCTCCGACCCGTGGGGGACACGGAACCGATCGTGGTCGTGATCGTCGACGACCACGGGCTCTTCTCGCGGGGCCTGGAGCTCCTCCTCAGCGCGGCGTCGGAGGGCCGGATCAAGGTGGCGGGGCGGACCGAGAGCGCCGATGAGGCCCTGGCCCTGGTGCGGCGCAACCGGCCCCAGGTGGCCCTCGTCGACCTGGCCATGCCCCCGCCCGGCGGCGTCGGCGCCATCCGGGAGATCGCCCACCACTATCCCGAGGTGCGGATCCTGGCCCTGTCGGGCACCGACGACCGGGAGCTGGCGCTGGAGGCCCTGGCCGCCGGGGCCCACGGCTTCATCCCCAAGTCGTCCGACCCCGACGTCCTCGTCCCGCCGCTCCTCAGCCTCGGGGGCGGTCTGTCGGTCCTGCCGACCTCCCTGCTGGAGTCCCTGGTGGCGCTGCGGGCCACCCGCCAACCGGGCGTCCTGGCCCGCCTCGACGACGACGAGGTCACCCTTTGGCGGTTGGTGGCCAAGGGCCTGGAGAGCCTCGAGATCGCCGAGCGGACCTTCGTCTCGGAGCGCACGGCCAAGCGGATGGTGGCGTCGCTGCTGCGCAAGCTGGGGGTGGCCAACCGGGTCGAGGCCGCCCTCCTGGCCGGTCGGGTGGGCCTCCTCGACGACGAGCCCCCCGCCGACGACCCCGAACCCTGACCCCCTCGGGTCAGCGCTTGGCCCCCGGACCACCTGACCGGCACCCGCCCGCCGTGGTGGACTGGCGGACGCCAACGTCGCGGACCAGGGGGGATCCCATGGCGGTGTTCAAGGACGAGGCCGAGGTCTACAAGTACACCGGGGGCATCTTCGAAGAGGCCCTCGCCGACCCGGTCATCGGCCAGAAGTTCGCCGAGTCGGGCGTGATCCTCAAGGTCACCCACACCGAGCCGGACTCCGTCTTCACCGTCGACATGCCGGCCAAGAAGGTCCTCTACGGCGACGACGCCCGCAACGGGCCCAAGCCGGTGGTCGAGATGTTCATGAAGGCCGACGTCGGCCACCGCTTCTGGCTGGGCAAGGTCAACATCTCCCTGGCCCTGGCCAAGGGCGAGATGCGGGCCAAGGGGCCCGTCCCCAAGATCCTCAAGCTCGTCCCACTGGCCAAGAGCCTGTTCCCGAAGTACCGCGAGATGCTGGAGAAGAGCGGGCGCTCCGACCTCCTGGAGGCGTGACATCCGAATGGCCGACCTGACCGACACCATCGCCTCGCTCGACCCCCCGCCGCTGGCCACCCACGACCGGGAGGACGAGCTGTGCGCCGCCTACGAGGCGGCCTTCGAGGCCGACCGGGAGACGTGGATCAACTTCGCCACCCCGGCCGTCGAGCGCCTCGAGAAGGGCTCGTTCTCGCTGGAGTGGATGAACACCGACGAAGGCCACTGGGGCACCCAGGTCAAGCCGTCGTCCCGGGGTCTCACCTTCATGGACTGCAACCGGTCGAAGGCCTACGGGACCATTGCCGACTCGGTCCCCGACCACCACCGCAACCTCACCCCCCGGGGCTCGATCCGCGACCCCTACAAGGACCAGCTCCCCGTCTACGACGACTTCGTCGTGACCGAGAAGTGGGACCTGTGGGCCGACAACGTCTCCACGCTCTATGAAGAGGCCAAGGCCCGACAGTGGAACGCCACCAAGGACATCGCCTGGGACGAGCTCGAGGAGCTGCCCGAGGACCTGGAGAAGGCCGCCTGCCAGCTCGCCACCTTCCTGACCGAGATCGAGTTCCTGGCCGGTGACTTCCCGGCCAAGTGGATGTACCGCATCCCGGCCGAGTTCCTGGAGATCAAGGCCTTCCTGGCCACCCAGATCATGGACGAGGCCCGCCACCTCGAGGTGTTCCGCAAGCGGGCCCTGGCCGGCGGCGGCGGCCTCCTCCACGTGAACCCGATGTTCGAGTGGGCGTCGAAGGCCCTCATGGCCAGCCCGACCCACACGTCGGGGGCCTACTTCCTCAACCTGATCGGCGAGGGGTTCATCCTGAGCGTGTTCCGGGGCGGGGAGTTCCTGGCCCGCACCCACGTCGACCGGGAGATCTTCCGCCGCTGCCTCCAGGACGAGGCCCGCCACGTGGCCTTCGGCACCATCGAGCTCAAGAACTACCTGGAGAACCACCCCCAGCCCGACCAGGCCCTGGCCCGCATGCACCGCTACGCCGACATCGCCGAGGTCCTCGTCTCGACCTCGATCCTCCAGCCGGTGGTCCTCGAGCCCCTCGCCGTGCTCATGGGCGGCGGCCTCGACGAGATCGACACCGGCATGGACGGCGTGGCCTTCCTGTGGGACGTGGTCAAGGAGGAATACCTCCAGCGCTGCGACCGGGCGGGCCTGATGCGCCGTGAGGTGTGCAAGTTCGGCGAGCTCCCCTGGAAGGCCGCATGCTGAGCCCCGGGGGTACGGGGGTGTCCCCCGAAGTGTTCCCCTCGGTGGAGTGGTTCGCCCGCCTCGGCGAGCTGATGGAGGAGAACCGGGCGGTCCACGAGCACGTCGGCGAGATCGACTGCAGCTGTGTCTGGACCGTCTTCGATGCGGACGGACAGGGCACGGACCGCCACTTCCAGACGACGTTCGAGCTCTACTCCCTGATCGACGTGCGGGAGGTGACCGAGGAGGAGCGGGTCAAGGCCAACTTCATTCTCGAGACGGACGTGTGGGTCTGGAAGGAGATGCTGGACAGCATCGCCGAAGGCGGCGGCCGGCCCGACCTCGAGCACTCCCTCAACCGCCTGAGCCTTCCGGGCGTCCCGATCCGGCTGTGGGCCGAGGATCCGCTCGACCGGGACATGTTCTTCCGCTTCAACGGCAGCCTCCAGGAGTTCGTGAACGCCAGCGTCCACATCCCCACGGCCTACCTCGTCGAGGACTGACGCCTTGCCCGCCGTCGACCCTCCGGCCCACACTGGGTCGGGGGGGATGGCCATGCGGAGCGCGCTCGAGGAGCTGCGGAAGCACTTCGAGGACACGGACCGGACGGCGGGCGAGGTCGTCGTGTCGTGGATCCGCGTCGCCATGGGCATCTCGATGGTCAGCGTCCTGGCCGCCGGCCACTCCATGCGCTGGTACCCCGGCCCCGCCTGGACCGTGCTCCTGGCCGCCCTGCCCTACTCCTGGGTGGCGCTCGTCTGGGTGGCCCGGGAAGCCCGCCGGGGCCGGGTGTCGAACGCCACCGCCTACACACTGACGGCCCTCGACTCCGGGATCATCCTCACGCTGACGGCTCTGACCGGGCTGTGGACCAGCCCCATGCTGCCGATCCTCGTGCTGGTGGTCTTCACCTTCGGCGTGCGCTACAGCCTCCCCCAGACCGTGGCGGTGGCCGTCGTCACCTCGGCCGCCCTGGTGGCGGTCGTCCTGTGGGTGCCCCGGCCCGACTTCGGCCACGCCGAACGGGTGCGGATGGCGGCGTGGTGGTCGTGGATGCTGCTGTCGGGCGGGATCCTGGCCGGCGTGCTGTCCCACGCCGCCGAGCTGGCCCACCGCAAGCGGGCCCAGGCGGTGGCCGCCGCCGACGCCGAGCATCGCCGCCTCGACGAGGAACGGGCGCTACGCCAGCGGCTGGAGGCCATCGACGAGGCCCGCAAGGACTTCCTCCACGCCCTGGCCCACGACTTCCGCACCCCGATCGCCTCACTGGAGGCGCTGGCCCAGGCCCTGGGCTGGGAGCAGCATCCCCTCTCCGACCCGGAGAAGGCGGAGGTGATCGCCCTCATCCAGAGCCACGCCGGCCAGCTCGGGGCCATGCTCGGCGAGGTGCGGGAGGTGGCCATCACGGAGTCGCTCGGCGCACCGTCGCGGGTCGAGGTGTCCGACGTCTACATGCCGGAGCTCATCCGCTCCGCCACCTCGGCCGCCGGCCTCGCCCCCGACCGGGTGTCGACCAGCATCGACCCCGGCCTCAAGGTCCTCAAGACCGACTCCCGCAAGATCTTCCGGATCCTCACCAACCTGTTGGAGAACGCCCACAAGCACTCCCCCGCCGCCGAGCGGATCGAGGTCCGCCTGGCCCTGCGCCGGGGGATGGTGGAGCTGGCCGTCCTCGACCGGGGCCCGGGCATCCCGCCCGAGCTGACCAGCGAGGCCCTCCAGAAGTGGGTGAGCTTCGGCCAGCACCGGTCGTCGGGGCTCGGCATGTGGATCGTGTCGCAGTTCATCGCCGCCCTCGACGGCGAGATCGGTGTCGATCCCCGCCCCGGCGGCGGCCTGATCGTCCGGGCCCGGTTCCCGGCCAAGATCGCCACCGCCCGCCCGGCGGCCACCGTGGTCGACGTCAGCGACGGCGTCCGGCCCGCCGTGGTGTGATTCCAGGGGAGCCCACCGGGGCCGGCCGGCTGCCGGCGCTGTTCATCTCCCGCGTCCGGGCCGCCGTCGGCGCCTACATGCTGGCGCTGGCCGTCACCGGCGATCCGCATCTCGGGTATTACCCGGTCCCGGCCTGGCTCCTGCTCTGCAGCGCAGTCAGCTACGCGGTAGCGATCCTCGCCCTGCGCTGGCGGCGCAGCGCCCGGTCCTGGGTCGTCTGGGTGCTGATCGGCTTCGACACCGTCCTCATCGCCGCTCTGGCCGGGATCACCGGCGGCGGCCAGAGCCCCTTCGCGCCCGTCCTGCTGCTGGTGGTCATCGCCGTGGCCATCCGGTTCGGCCTCCGGCGGGCGGCCGTCGCCCTGGCCTGGACCGTGCCGCTGCTCGTCTCGCTCATCGTGCTCGTGCCCCAGCCGGCCCGGTCCGGTGGGCAACGGGCCCGGGACGCCTTCTGGTGGACGGGCTACCTGACCGCCGGCGCCGTCCTCGCCGGGGTGCTCTCCGACCGGCTCGAGGTGGCCCACCGGCGGCGCTCCCTGGCCGAAGCGGACGCCGCGGTCGAGCGCCGGCGCCTGGATCTCGAACGGGACCTGCGCCGGCGCCTGGAATCGCTCGACGAGGGCCGGCGGGCCTTCCTGGCGTCACTCCTCCACGAGTTCCGGCCGTCGGTGGCATCGCTGTCGACACTGGCCCGGGCCCTGCGCCGTGATTGGGGGGCTTCACCAGCCTCCCCGGAGGCAGACTCGGGGGCTTCACCAGCCTCCCCGGAGGCAGACGAGCTGAGCGCCGAAGAGCGCGCCGAGCTCCTGGAGCGGGTCGAGGGCTACGCCCACCACCTCGACGTCGTCCTCCGGGAGGTGGCCGAGGTCCTGACGTCGGAGTCGCTGGAGGCCGAGCACCGGCTCCATCAGGCCGACATCTACCTGCCCCAGCTCGTCGGCGAGGCAGCGGCGCTGGCCGGCCTGCCCGCCGAGCGGGTGGCGACCCGCTCGCAGCCGGGCGGCAACGTCGTCCGCAGCGATCCCGACAAGTGCCTGCGGGTGCTGGTGAAGCTCCTCGAGGAAGCGGGCCGGCGGGCGCCACCGGAGGCGGTCATCGAGGTCGACATCCACCGCCGGGACGGGTTCGTGGAGCTGTCGGTCACCCCCGGCGGCAGTGGCGACGACGACAGCCTGGGCCTGTGGATCGCCACCCGCCTGGCCGAGGCTCTGGGGGGCGGTGTGGCCCCCGGCCCGGAGGCACTGCGGGCCTGGCTGGGCCCCCCGTCGGCCGGGCGGACACCCCGGTAGTGTCGGTTCCGTCCGAACGGACAGTTGCCTCCGGCCGTCGCAGACCGCAGGCTGGGCGGCAGGGAGAGGGGGGAATCGAGCTGGACGTCGTGCGGCTGGCGCTCGTGGACGACGGCGGGCCGTTCGGTCGCGACGTCGAAGCGCTCATGGACGGCGCCTCGGGCGGCGCCGTCACCGTCGTCGGCCGCACCGACGACCACCGGGCGGCGGTGGAGCTCGTGCGCCGCCGACGGCCCCAGGTGCTCCTGCTCGACCTCGGCCCCGGCCCGGCGGCGATGGCCGCCCTGCGCGACCTCCACCGGGCCACCCCCGTCACCCGCATCGTGGCCGTGGCCGACGAGGCCGACGTCAACCTCGTCTCGGCCACCTTCCGGGCCGGCGCCCACGGCGTGCTGCTCAAGTCGACCGGCGCCCACGACCTCGTCGCGCCCGTCCTGGCCGCCGCCTCCGGCCACTGCGTGCTCCCCGGAGCCCTCCTGCCTTCGCTGGTGGGCACCGCCCTCGCCCGCCGGCCGGAGCTGCTCGAGAGCCTCACGCCCGAGGACCGCCAGCTGTGGCGCATGGTGGCCGACGGCGTCGAGACCATGCAGATCGCCGAGACCCTGTTCGTGTCGGAGCGGACGGCCAAGCGGATGGTGGCCCTCCTCCTGCGCCGGCTGGGGGTGGCCAACCGGATCCAGGCCGCGGCACTGGCCGGCCAGTCCGGCCTGCTCGACACCGTTCCGTCGTGACTGTCATTCCGGGGGGCACCCCCGCACCCCCGGGGATAACCGAAGTCCTCACGGTGGTCCTCGTCGACGACCACCAGCTGTTCTCCCGCGGGCTGGAACTGCTGCTCAACACCGACCCCGAGAGCCGGGTGCGGGTCCTCGGTCGCACCGAGGACGCCGGCCGGGCGGTGGAGCTCGTTCGCCACCACCAGCCCAAGGTGGCGATCATCGACCTCGTCATGCCCCCGCCGGGGGGCCTGGCCGCGGTGGCCGCGGTGAAGCGGAGCTATCCCCAGGTCAAGGTGCTGGCCCTGTCGGGCAACGACGACGTGACCAGCGCCGTCGACGCCCTGCGGGCCGGGGCGGACGGGTTCCTGCTCAAGTCGTCGGAGCCCGACGAGCTCGTCCCGCCCCTGATCGCCCTGGCCTCGGGCGTCTCGGTCGTCCCCGCCCCGGTCATGAACGCCCTCCTCGACGCCAAGGCCAGCTCCGGGGAGACCCGCCTGGCCGGTCTGTGCGAGGAGGACATCGCCCTCCTGCGACTGGTGGCCGCCGGCCTCGAGAGCGTCGAGATCGCCGAGCAGCTCCACGTCTCGGAACGGACCGCCAAGCGGCTCGTGGCGGCGCTGCTGCGCCGGATCGAGGTCGCCAACCGGGTCCAGGCGGCGGCCTTCGCCGGCCGGGCCGGAATTCTCGACGGGGGACACCCCCAGATCCCCGGGCCCGAATCCGACCCATCCGGGCCGCCGCCCGCTCCGTAAGCGTGGCGGGGAAACGACGCAGTCCAGCCCCACCGACCGCTCCGGGGCGTCCTCTCCGGGCCGGTCGGTGGGGCTTTTCTTTGCCGAGTGGCCCCGGAGTGCCAGGTCTGGCCCTCACACCCGGTGATCAGGACATTTCGTCTGTGATGCAATCATTCCGCCCGAAACCGGACTATTCGAGTCGTTTCCCATCGCACCCACACACGCAGACAGCCGCTCGGGGGAGGACGTCCTTGTCGGCGGCGAGGAGAGGTGATGGCTTTGCGTAGACGTTGGTCCTACGTCGCCCTATTCAGCACTCTGGCCATGCTGGGCGCCGCCTGCTCGGGCGGCGGCGGTTCCAAGAACGCCTCGTCGAAGTCGGCCGACCAGTCGCAGTCGGCGGCCCCGGCGGCCCCCAGTGCCAGCCCGTCCACGCCCAGCGCGGACAACTCGGCGCCGGCCGCCACGCCGGCCAACCCGGCCAGCCCCTCGTCGCCGGCCTCGCCGTCGGCCCCGGCGGCCTCGAGCAGCGCCGCCGGAGCCAGCAAGTCGGCGGCCAGCAACACCCCGACCGGCAAGCAGGCCAACAGCTCGACTCCCGGCGCCCCCGCGCCGAAGACGGGCAACGCCGCCGCCCCCTCCACCCCGGGCGCTCCGGCTCCCGTCGGTGCGGCCCCCGCCCCCGGCGGTAAGGCCAACTACGCCTCGGACAAGGGTGTGTCGGCCGACACGATCCGGATCGGCACGATCAACATGACGTCGGCCACCCGGAGCCTCGGCCCGGCCATCGCCGGTGTGCAGGAGCAGAACCTCGACGCCGCCGTCAAGTACGTGAACCGCAACGGCGGCGTGGCCGGGCGCAAGCTGCAGCTCGTCACCTGTGACGACGGCGGCGACATCGCCCGGGGCCGGGCCTGCTACGAGAAGCTGAAGGACAACGTCTTCGCCCTCGTGCCCTCGATCACGTGGCTCACCGACGTCATCCACGACCGGCTCCCCAAGGACAAGGTGCCGTGGCTGTCGTGGGGCTGGTTCAAGAGCGAGTACGAGGACCCGTGGATGTTCCCCTGCCACGCCAACGGGATGCGTGAAGCCTCGGCGGCGGCCGACTGGGTGGCCAAGGTCATCCACCCGAAGACCGTCGGCATCATGTACCTCAACGTCAGCGAGGACATCGCGGCCAAGGACATCGCCACCAAGCAGCTGGCCAAGTACCAGATCAAGGTCGTGGCCAACGTGGCTCAGGAGTGGGACTCGCCCGACGAGTCGCAGCACGTTCTGGCCATGCGGACGGCCAACCCCGACTTCGTGATGTCGTTCTCGTGGCCGGCCCCCGTGGCCAAGTTCATGCACGACGCCAACGCCCAGCACTGGGCCCCGCCCATGGGCTATGTCGCCAACCACCTGACCGGCGACCCCGGCTACGGACCCATCTTCGGTGAGTACATCAAGGACAAGACCTACACCATCACCTCGTGGGGCGTCCCGACCGGTCCCGACCCCGAGAACGCCGACGGCAACACGCCCGAGCAGCAGACGCTGCGGGACGAGCTGCTGCGGACCAACGGCCGGGAGTACCAGGGCTTCAAGTGGCGCTACGCCGGCATGCACCACATCACCCAGTCCGGATGGGTGTGCATCAAGATCCTGGCCAAGGCGGCAGCGCAGCTCGGGCCGGACCTCACGCGGGACGGCTTCAAGAAGGTCCTCGAGGGCCCGGCCAACGCCCCGACCGGCTGGGACTCCGGCCTCGGTGTGACGCTCTACTGGCCCGGCAACGACCACAACGCCAATCCGTACTCCTTCAACCGGGAGTTCATCTACAAGTGGGTCAGCGCCCAGGACGGCGGCTGGGACCTGAAGCGGATCCGCCCCGACCCGGTCTTCGACTGCGGCGGCGGCAACATCCCGGCCGGGTCCAGGACCGTCTGCACCGGCTGAGGAATCACTGAAATCGAAGGAGTGATCGGTGGCCGGCCCGGAGCGCCTGGGCCGGCCACGATCACGAAGCACGGCAACACCTTTCGGTCAACGCGCAACGAAGGAGGGGTGAGGTGGTCGTCGGCGTTGCAGCAGACGTCTTCGAGTCGGCCGTCATCATCGGCATCTTCACGGGGACGATCTACGCCATGATGGCCCTGGGCATCGTGGCCTCATTCCGGATCAACCGGGTGGTCAACCTGGCGATCCCGGGTCTGGCGGTGTTCGGCGCCACGATCTACTTCGAGATGTCGAACGTCTGGGGCGCGCCGGTCATCGTCGCCCTGTTCGGCGGGGTGGCGGTGGGAGCGTTCATCGGAGCGCTGCTGGGCCTGTGCAATCTCAAGATGACGCAGTGGCCCCGGGGCTTCGTGATGATCTTCACCCTCACGGTGACCCTGTTCCTCTTCGGCTGGTCGGACAAGATCCTGCCGCCGATCCAGATCAGCCCGGCGTCGCCCTTCGGTGACAACGGCGGCTTCAAGGTCGCCCTCACCTTCGTGTCCAACCACCAGATCGGCACCTTCGTCACCTGCATCCTGGTGACGCTCCTCATGGCCCTGGTCGTGACCAAGACCCGCATCGGCGTCTACGTCCGGGCCATCTACGACGACGGTGACTCGGCCGCCACGCTGGGGATCCCCATCGGCTACTTCGTCGTCGGCGTGTACGCCGTGGCCGGGGCCCTGGCCGCGCTGGCCGGCATCCTGGTCAGCCCCCGCACGACGCTCGACCCCTATCTGATCCTCTTCGTCACCATCTGGGCCCTGGCCGGGTCGATCCTCGGCGGGCTGGAGTCCTTCGGTATCGCCTTCGTCGGCAGCATCCTGGTCGGCCTGTCCCAGGGCATCCTCGGCGGCGGCCTGATCCACCTCGGCCCCGGGCTCGAGAACCTGGGCGCCATCGCCGTCGTGGCCGTGGCCGTGTTCTACGCCGGTGTGAAACGGCGGGACCTGGCCCACATCCAGACGTGATCCCCTCCGGACACTGGCTGCCCAGCGAAAATGTGCTCAGCGTGAAGGAGCTGTGATGATCGGAACCCGACGTAACGGAGGGGACGCCGTCGCCGAGAACGACACCGGCACCGACGCCGGCGACGCTCCGGCCAAGGAGAAGAAGGCCGGCCCGACGCTCCCCGTTGGGCGGCTCATCCTGCCGGCCCTGGTCTTCGGCCTCGGCCTGGCCGGTGAGTTCGTCCTGCCCAACCACCTGACCTACGCCGCCTCGACGGCGCTGTGCTACGGCCTCGTCGGGCTCGGCCTGTACCTGCCGCTGGCGGCGCTGCGGGAGCTGCCGCTCAACGGTGCGGCACTGGCCGGCCTGTCGGCCTACTTCTTCGCCTTCCACGCCCACGGCGGCCATGCCGGCAAGACGGTCCTCGGCGTCCTCGTCGGGGTCGGCCTGTGCACGGCCGTTTCGATCGCCGGCGGCCTGGCGTCCCTGGTGGTGACCGGGCTGTACTTCACGGTCGCCTCGCTGGTGGTCCAGATCGGCATCGAGAAGGTCGTCTTCTCGATGGGGTGGCTCACCGGCGGCGCCTCGGGCCGGGGCGTGACCCAGCCCGACCCCCTCAACGGCTTCTTCACCACCACCCGGGTGGTGTTCGGCATCGTCGGACTCGTCTGCCTGGCCATCACACTGAGCGTGTGGCGGATCAAGAGGACGAAGATCCTGTCCAACTGGGTCATGACCGGCCACCAGCCCGACGGCGCCGACGCCGTCGGCGTGCGGCGCTGGGTGCAGAAGGTCGTGATCTTCGGCCTGTCCGGTCTCCTCATCGGCGTCGCCGGTGTGCTCTTCGCCTTCGCCAACGGCACGCCGCCTCCGCCGCCGCAGTTCGGGGTGATCTGGTCGGTCATCTTCCTGGCCATCCCGATCGCCTCCGGCATGCGGACGGCCTCCGCGGTGTGGGCGGTGGCGGCGGTGTTCACCGCCCTGCCGATCGTCCTCGAGTCGCACCACATCAACCCCAACCTGCTGTCGGGCAGCATCCTCCTGACGGCGCTGATCGCCTCGCAGAGCCAGGAAGCCGTCATGGCCCGGATCCGCAACCTGCGCCGCCAGCCCGAGGTCATCGAGGAAATCGCCCTGACGGAAGGCCACCACGCCCTGGAGGAGCTGAAGGCGAAGCCCGTCGTGGCCTCGGCCCCGGCCGCGGTGAAGGAAGTCGACCTGCGGGCGCCCAGGGCACTGGTGGGCACCGACATCGGCGTGTACTTCGGCGGCGTCAAGGCCGTCGACGGGGTCAACGTCCGGGTCGGCCCGGGCCAGCGGGTGGCCATCGTCGGCGCCAACGGCGCCGGCAAGACCACGCTGTTCAACGCCCTGAACGGCTTCGTGCCGCCGACCAAGGGCACGGTGACCCTCGGCGATCTCGACATCACGGGGATGCCGGCCTATGCCCGGATCCGCCAGGGCCTCGGCCGGACGTTCCAGCTGCCCCGGCTGGCCGACATCCTGACCGTCCGCCAGAACGTCCTGGCCGGCCAGGCCCAGGGCGGGGACCTCATTCCCCGGGCCGAGTGGCTGATGGAGCGGTTCGGGATCGCCGCCCTGGCCGACATCCCCATCCAGGTCGTGCCGTTCGGCACCCGGCGGAAGGTCGAAATGGTGCGGGCGCTGGCCCGGCGGCCCGAAGTCCTGCTCATCGACGAGCCGGTCTCCGGTCTGGAGGACGAGGAGGTCAACGAGCTCATCGAGGTGATGCTGGAACTGCAGGCGGTCGAGGGATGGGGCCTGCTCCTCATCGAGCACGACCTGCGCTTCGTGACCAGCATCGCCGAGCAGATGATGGTGATGGTGGACGGCAAGGTCCTGACCGAGGGCTCGATCAACGACGTGCTCGCCGACGAGAGAGTCCGCCAGGTCTACCTCGGAGAGGTGGTGCCGGTCTGATGGCTGCCAACACGAATCCCACGGAAGAAACGGGCCTCGAGGTCCGGGACCTGAAGGTCTTCCACGGTGTCGTCCCCGCCGTGCGGGGCGTCGACCTCGACTGCCAGCCGGGCCAGATCCTCGGCATCGTCGGCCCCAACGGCGCCGGCAAGACTTCGCTGCTGTCGGGGATCGCCGGCACGAAGAAGACCTCGGGCGGGACGGTGATGCTCGACGGGCGGGACATCTCCCGCTGGCCGGCCTACCGGCGGGCCCAGGCCGGGATCACCATGGTCAACGAACGGCGCCGGGTGTTCCCCTCCCTGTCGGTGCGGGAGAACCTGGCCGCCGGCGGATGGGGCCTCGACAAGGACGAGGTGGAAGCCCGCGCCGAGAAGATGCTCGACCTCTTCCCCCGCCTGCGGGAACGGGAGGAGGTGCCCTCGTTCCGGCTCTCCGGCGGCGAGCAGCGCATGGTGTCGATCGCCCGGGCGCTCATGACCGGCGCCCGCTGCCTGCTCCTCGACGAGCTGTCCCTCGGCCTGGCCCCCCGGATCGTGGCCCAGCTGACCGAGGTCGTCAGGCAACTGGCCGACGAGGGCCGCATGGTCGTCCTCGTCGAGCAGTATGTTGGCGTGCTGCTCCAGCTGGCCGACAATGTGTCCATCCTCGAGCGGGGCCGGGTCAAGTTCCACGGCCAGACCCACGAGACCGCCCTGTGGCTTCAGGAGCACGGCTACCTCAAGCCCACCGACGTCGCCGTGGTCGAGAAGAAGATCGCCAGCACCCACTAGAGAACACAGCCGCTTCACACACACACCTTCCAGGGGGAGGAACGAAACGATGAAGGCTTCGCAGCGACTTGGGCGATGGGGGCTCGTGCTGCTGCTGGGCGGGACGGCCGGGGGCTTCGGGCTCATGACGCCGGCGCACGCCGACGAGTCCAGTCCCGACACCGTCAGCGTCGACTCCGGCAGCAGCGGTGCGGCCGCCAACTGCGTCAACAGCTTCGTGAGCCGGGGGCGGGCCGTCGTGGCCGGCCCCAGCTACGAGATCCCGTTCCGCAGCGTGGGGGGCGGACCGTACGTGGAGAACGAGGTCAGCTCGCGGCCGGCGACGTTCAGCTTCGCCAGCGACGCCTACGAGGGCTGGATCGGCGACGTCGTCCTCGGCACGTCGGGCGCCTACCCGAAGAACGTCACCTCGGCAGTGGCCCACTACCCGCCCGCGCCCAACGGCGGCTCGACGACCGACATCCAGTTCGGCCCGTTCGCCCGCACCCAGGCCAAGGCGCAGCCGTGGAACTCGGTCGCCAAAGCCCAGGCCTTCGGTCATGACGAGTCCAGCGGCGGGGTGATCGGCCCGTCCACCGCCCTCACCAACTCGGCCTTCGACGGCAAGGTCCTCAAGGGCGTGGACGAGATCATCGGCTACGACCTCAAGCTGGGGCCGGTCCTGGTGAAGCAGATGCACTCGGTCCTCAAGTACGAGACCGACGGCACTCAGGAGGGCACCAAGGCCAACTGGGCGCTGGAGTTCTCCGGTGTCGGCGGCGACAGCAGCAAGGTGTACACGATCACCCCCGACGGCTTCGCGCCGCAGGGTGGCAGCGCCCAGCCCGGCTCGGGGGGCATGAAGCAGTTCAACGACGGGTCCAAGGCTTTCGCCGACGCGCTGGAGAAGGCCGGCGTGGCACGGCCGGAGATGAAGATCGCCCCGGCCAAGATTGAAGTCCGCGGCCCCGGCGAGCTCTACGTGTCGGTCGCCGGCCTGGAGCTGCGCAACGCCATCGTCGGCGCCCACAACACGACGGGCCATGCCCAGGGCTGGGTGTTCGGCTACAACGAGCGCTACCTCAAGATGGAACTCGGCTCCTGCGACGCCGACATCAGCAACGACAAGCCGGCCGACGAGAACGCTCCGACGAAGCTGCAGGAGTACGGGCCGTTCCGGTTCCCCGACCCGAACCCGCAGGGGTACGGCGGCCCGAAGTCGACGACCCCGGTGCCGGCCCCCGCCGCGGCGCCGGCGGCAGTTGTCTCAAAGACGGTCTCGGCCGTTACGCAGCGCCCGGCGCCCACGCCGGTGGCATCGACCGAACCGACGATCGGGGCCCGGCCCTCCAACAGCTCCTGGGCCCACGGCGTCAGCTAGTGGGCACCCGATGAGGGTGCGCCGGTTGCAACGGACGATGGCGGTGGCGGCGATGGCCGCCACCGCCATCGTCGTCTTCGCCCCCGCGGCCGGCGCCCACCCCCGGCTCATCTCCGCCGATCCGAAGCCGTCGACGGTCGCCCCCGGCCCGCTCGACCACGTCACCGTCCACTTCGACGAGTCCGTGCAATGGCAGTACTCGCAGATCGGCGCCGAGGACACCAAGGGCCATTCGCTGCTCTCCGGCAAGCCGCAGGTGTCGAACCGGGAGGCGATCCTGCCCCTCGCTCCCGGGGCCACCGGCGCCGTCCGGGTCAACTGGCGCCTGGTGGGGGTGGACGCCCACCCCGTCATCGGCGCCTACGTCTTCGGCATCAGCGGCGGTGGCGCGGCCGGTGGAGCGGCCGATCTCGACACCGCCATCCGGCGGATGGCCGGGTCGCTCGGTGAAGGGCGCATCGGCTCGGCCGGCTTGAACTGGGCGATCCGGGGTGGCCGCTCGCTGGAGATCATCCTGCTCTATCTCGTGCTCGGAATCCTCATGTTGCGGATCTTCGTGCTGAAGGACCAGCCCGCTCCCACCCCGGGCCCCGGGGCCGCCACCGTGGCCGGCCTCGAACCCGACCAGGGCTACCGGCTCATGCGGACGCTGGGTGTCACCGCCGCCATCGCCATGCCGATCCTCTTCGTCGTCTACGTCGCCCGGCTCGACTCCGCCGTGGGCAACGTGGCGCTGGGCAAGGTCCTGTTCTCGTCGCTCGGTGAGGAATGGGCGATGAAGACCATGCTGTGGATCGGGATCGCCGCCGCCGGCGTCTACGGCCTGCGCCACTACCCCGCCGGGTCCCGCCAGCACGACCTCCTCCTGCTGAGCCTGGCCTCGGCCGCCGCCATCGCCTTCGGCTTCAACACCCACGCCAACGGCCTCTCCCCCGGCCCCGTGTGGACGGCCATGATGTTCAGCCATCTCATGGTCACGGCCTTCTGGGCCGGCGGCCTCGTGGCGCTGCTGATCGTCGTGTTCCCCACCGGCGACCCGCAGCGGATCTGGCCCGCGGTGAGCCGCTACTCGGCCATCATGACCGTGACCCTGGGCCTGATCGTGGCCTCGGGGCTGGTCATGCTGTTCCGGCTGCTGTCGGGAAACATCAAGGGGATGTGGTGCTCCGACTTCGGGGTGGTGGCCGGATTCAAGATGGCGGTGGTCGGCGTCGCCATCATCATCGGAGCCATCAACAACCGGGTCGTGGCCTACCAGAAGCGGGCCATCGAAGCGCCGGTCAACAAGTTCCGGCCCCAGCGGGAGCGCTCCATCTCATCGCTGCGCAAGCTCATCGCCATCGAGGCGCTGGTGCTCGGTTCGGCCGTGCTGCTGTCCGGGGCCCTCGGCGAGACCCAGCTCCCCTCGGTCTTCAAGGGCCACTTCTACCCCCTCGACCTGCAGGAGACCGTCCGCCCCGGCCTGTTCGGATCCGGTTGCCAGTAGCGTCATGCGGATGCGATTCCCCGGAGCCTGCGTGCTCCTCGGCCTGGTCCTCGCCGCCTGCGACGGGGGCTCCGGCGGCGGGCCGAAACCGCCGGCGGTCGCCGCTCCCGCCGTGCCCCGGGCGCTGTCCTTCCGGGTCGTGTACCGGATCGACGACACCGCCGGACCCCAGAAGGTGATCGCCACCGACGTCATCCAGGTCGGCGAACCGTGGAGCGGGCTGCTCGAACATCACGACGGCCCGCCGCCGGGCGGCACCGTCGTCTCGGCCACGGTCCAGAACCAGCGCTTCACCTTCAACACCTCCCAGGGCTCGGTGGGCTTCGCCACCCGGCGCATCCCCGGCGCTCTGACCCAGGCGCCGTCGCCCGAGTCGCTCGAGGCGGCGGCCGCCGCCGGGCTCGTGGAGCGGTCGGGCGACGCCACGGTGGCCGGCGAGCGCTGCACCACCTGGACGTTCAAGGCTTCCAACGAGGTGCTGGCCAAGGGAACGGCCGACGAGCACACCGACTCGTGCATCACCGCCGACGGCGTGCCCGTCCGGGAGGCCATCACGCTCCAGGGCAAGCTCGTCCGGGTGGCGGAGGCGGTGCAGGTCGACCGCCACCCGCCGGTCACGCCCGACACGTTCCAGTCCCAGCGCGACCCCACCAAGGAGGGCAAGGGGCTGCTGGAATCGGACCAGCTGGTGGAGGAGGGGCCGAAGACCGGCAAGACCATCGTCAAGGTCACCGCCCCGGAGGGATTCAACGTCACCCGCCAGGTCTCCGTCACCCGCCAGGCAGGCGAGAACTCGGCGCCGGTCGCTTCCTACGTCCAGGGCTTCGAGGCCGGCGCCGACCTCGTGACCACCGAGCAGGTCACCACCCCCGGCAACCCGCCCTGGCCGGCCGACCAGGGTCAGCCCGTCGATCTCGGCACCAAGCAGCTCTCGGGGCGGATCGTCTACCGGTTGGGCTGGGCCGAGGTGCGGGTGACCGTCGGGGGGTCGACCTCGGTGCGGGTCAGCTCCCCCCGCCCGGCGCTGGCCCTGGCCGTGGCCAAGGCGCTCAGGAAGGCCTAGAGGGGCTCGGCCGTTCCGCCCCCGTGGAGTCCTCGCTGAGGTCCACGTCGTGGAGGTCGTCGTCGTCGAGGCCGTCGAGGCCGAGGTCGGTGTCGAGGTCGGCGTCGATCTCGGGGCCGCCGGCGCCCTCGGCGGGGGGCTCGTCGGGCAGGCCGAAGACACCGCCGGGCAGCATCGTCGACTCCGGGAAGCGGGCCCACACCACCAGCCCGCCGCCGGCGCGGGGTTCGACGCCGACCGTCCCGCCCAGCGTCCACACGAACTGGGACACGATCCACATCCCGAGCCCCCACGACCGGTTGGGCCCGAAGCCGGCGAACTTCTCGAAGGCCCGGGTGGCCAGCTCGGGCGGGATTCCCGAGCCCCGGTCGAGGACGGCCAGCTCGATCCCCCGGGGCTCGGGGGTGTCCCCCGACATGACCGTCCCCGTGGTGCGCCGCACCCGGACCTCCAGCGGCGAGTCGGGCGGCGAGTGGCGGAAGGAGTTCTCGAGCAGGTTGGCCACGATCCGCTGGAGCTTGTGGCTGTCGGTCCGCAGCACGTTGAGGCCGGCCTCGATGTCGAGGACGAGCCGTTCGTGGGGGACGGCCGCCGCCGCCCCGGCCGTCCAGATCAGCTCGGGGACGTAGACGTCGACGAGGTCGAGCTGGCGCTCGATCGACAGCGACTCGGTGACGGCCACCTCCCGCACCTCGGCCAGCATCGAACCGAGGTGGGAGGCGTGGCTCTGCATGAGCTCGAGGATGGCGTCGCGCTCCTCGGGCGACGCCGCCACGGCGTCGCGGGTCAGCGCCCGGGCCAGCGCCTCCATCGAGGCGATCGGCGTGCGGAAGTCGTGGGCGATGGCGTGGAGGAAGTCCTTCCGGGCCTGGTCGATGGTCTCCAGCCGCTCCCGGAGGCGGCGGTCCTCGGTGGCCCGCCGTTCCAGGGCCACCGCCTCCGCCTCGGCCACCGCCCGGCGGCGGCGGGCCTGGTCGACGAGGGCGGACAGCATCCCCACCATCACGGCCCCGGCGAAGAGGTGGGCCGACCACCAGGCGGCGGAGCGGGCCCGCTGGGCGCCCGACAGGGCCGGCTCGGGGACGAGGGCGATGACGGCCACCATTCCGGCGGCGGCGAAGCCGGTCAGTGTGAGGGCCCGGCGCAGGTCGAAGCGGATGGCCACGGCCATCACGTCGAGGAGGGCCAGCGGCACGATCGGGCTGCGGGACGCCCCGGTGACGGCCGCCAGGGCCAGGATGAGCCCGGTGTCGAGGGTGGTCGTGACCCACGGGGTCCAGGCCGGGATGCTGTTCTCGTCGGGAACGCCCCGGGCCCCGGGGCGGCGGGCGGTCCGGGTGAGGACCCCGGCCGTGCCCCAGGCGTAGAGCGAGAAGGCGGCGGCGATGGTCAGGCCGCCCCGGCGGTAGTGGCCGAAGTCGTCGCCGCCGATGGCCGTCAGCACCAGGCAGTAGACGGACACCACCACCCGGAGCCGGGCGATGAACACCTCGGCGCTGGCCCGGTCCTCCATCACTCCATGGGACCACCGGCCGCCCGGCGCCGCCAAAAGGACGGTGGGCCAATCCTGGCCCCGCCGGGTCAGGCGCTCCGAACCCCATCCGAGGAGGCGGTACCGTGGCCCCGATGCGGATGAAGGTGCTGGTGCCTGTGGTGGTCGTTCTCGCCGGCCTGGGCGTGTTCGCCATCGTGCGGGACAGCGGCAAGGGCAACGGCAACTCGTCCGGCGCCCTCACCGCCTCGGAGCACAAGTACTGCACGCTGGTGAAGCAGTTCCGGGCCCCGACCTTCCCCAAGGACCCCGCCCCCGAGCAGTTCACGGCCATCATGTCGGACTACGTGACCAAGAACGCCAAGTACTTCGAAGAACTCCTCAAGGTGACGCCGGCCGAGATCAAGCCCGACGTCGACAAGGCCATCACCACCCTCCGCCGGGTGGCCACCGGCGACATCTCCGCCTACGACGGGCTCGACCTCACCCGGGCCGACCAGTGGGAAGGCGACCACTGCAACCGGTAGTCGCCGGTCGTCAGACCATCGTCATGCCGCCGTCGGCCGTGATGACCGAACCGGTCACGAAGCCCGACTCGTCGGAGGCGAGGAACAGCGCCGCCCGGGCGATGTCCTCCGGAGCGCCGATCCGGCCGATCGGGTAGCGCTCGGCGGTGACCTCGGCGCCGCGGGCGGCGTCGCCCTGGCCCCGCAGCTCCAGCAGCGGCCGGGCCATGGGAGTGTCGACGGTGCCGGCGCAGATGGCGTTGACCCGGATGCCCTCCGGCGACAGCTCGGCGGCCAGGGAGCGGGTGAGGCCCAGAAGCGCCGACTTGGAGGTGCAGTAGGCGGCCAGGCCGGGCAGGCCGACGAGGGCGGCGACCGACGACTGGATGACGATGGAGCCGCCGCCGGCCGCCCGCAGGTGGGGCAGGGCGGCCTGGGTGCAGAAGACCGTGCCGGCCACGTTGACCGACAGGCAGAGGTGGAGGTCGGCCTCGGTCAGCTCGGCGGTCGGCCCGAAGCCGGCCACCACCCCGGCGTTGGCGTAGAGGACGTCGACGCGCCCGAAGGTGGCCGCGGCGGCGGACAGTGCCTCCTGCAGCGCCCGCCGGTCGGTGACGTCGGCCGCCACCGCCAGGCCCTTGCCGGGAAGGCGGTCGGCGACCCGCCCCGCCCCCTCGGCGTCGCGGTCGAGCACGGCCACCGCCGCCCCCTCGGCCGCGAACAGCCGGGCGGCCGCCGCGCCGATCCCCGACGCCGCACCCGTGATGACCGCGACCTTCCCGTCCAGCCGGCCCATGCCCCGAATCTAGTTTCGTCCCGTCGGCCAGTGACCGATCGGTCACGGCGCAGTACGGTCGAGAGCCGTGCCGAAGACCTTCGCCTGGTTCGAGGGCCGCAAGCGGCCCCCCAGCGAGTACGAGGAGCTGACCGTCGGCCTCCACTTCGGGGAGGAGGCCCTCGTCCACACCCGGGTGGGGACCTGGACGCTGGACAACACCCGGCTGGCCAACGTCCCGTGGGAGGACTTCCGCGACCCCGCCCAGCTCCACTACCGCTCCTGGGTCGCCCTCCAGGACCGGGCCGAGCGGGAGCTCGGCGCCACACTCGACCTGGCCGCCTCGGCCGGTTTCGTCGACGGCCTCGACCCTCTGTGGCGGGCCGAGATGGCCGCCCTGGTCGGCGGGCTGGCCTTCGCCGAGTGGGGCGTGGCCATGGCCATGCAGTACGTCGAGCGCTTCTGCCTCTCCTCGGCCGTCGGCCAGGCCGCCCAGCTCCAGGTCTGCGACGAGCTGCGCCACGCCCAGCGGGCGCTGGAGTGGGCCGACGCGCTCTCGGGCACCACCACCGAGGACCCGGCCCGGGCGGTGTGGATGGAGCATCCCGCCCTCCAGCCGTTACGCAAGGCGGTGGAGCTCGCATTGACCATCACCGACTGGGGCGAGGTCGTCGTGGCCGTCAACCTCTGTCTCGAGGGGCTCCTCCAGCCGTTCCAGCGGGAGCTGTACCTCAACGGCGCCCTCGCCCACCATGACCTGGGCACGGCCATGCTCGGCCGGCACTGCTGGGTCGACGAGGAGCGCCACCTGGCCTGGACCGACGCCTTCCTCCAGCTGGTCGTCGAGGCCGAGCCGGCCAACCGGGCGGTCATCGGCGAGTGGCACGAGACCCATGCCCCGGCGGCCCACGCCGCCCTCGACGCCCTGGCCGCCGGCTGGGCCCTTCCCGGGGCGGCCGAGGCGGCGGCCGTGGCCCGCACCGAACTGACGAAGCGCCTGGAAGGGATCTGAGCCGAATGAGCGATCAGGCCACTGCCCGGGGGTCCGGGGGTGTCCCCCGAGATGACTACCGCAGGACGAAGCGGCTCTACTGGGAGCCGAGCTACGTTCCCAAGGAGGCCATCTACCCGCCGGCCAACTACGAGGGGATCTACTTCAAGGACTGGGACCGGTGGGACGACCCGTTCCACATGAGCTTCAAGCAGTACGTCGAGAT
>DASYFF010000253.1:0-4054 GCA_036498605.1 Acidimicrobiia bacterium
GTGACCATCGGCGCCTTCGACGGCGTCCACCTCGGCCACCAGGCGCTGCTGCGCCTCGTCCGGGAGCGGGCCACCGAGCGGGGACTGCCCACCGCCCTCGTGACTTTTGACCGCCACCCGGCCCAGGTCGTGCGACCCGAATCGGCCCCCAAGCTGCTGACGAGCCTGCCCCAGAAGCTGGCCCTGCTCGAGGCCACCGGCCTCGTCGACCACGCCGTCGTCCTCACCTTCGACGAGCAGCGCCGCCAGGAGTCGGCGGAGGACTTCGTGGCCGAGGTCCTCCAGGGCTGCCTCCGGGCCCGGCTGGTGGTGGTCGGCGCCGACTTCCACTTCGGCCGGGACCGGCGGGGCAACGTCGCCCTCCTGGAGCGCATCGGCCGCGACCTGGGCTTCGAGGTCGTCGGCCTCGACCTCGTCCACGCCGGCGGCGACACCGTCGTCTACTCGTCGACCGTGGTCCGCCAGCGCCTCGCCGCCGGCGACGTCCGGGGGGCGGCCGAGATCCTCGGCCGGATCCACGAGGTGCAGGGCACGGTGGTGCAGGGTGACCGCCGGGGCCGGGAGCTCGGCTTCCCGACGGCCAACGTCGCCGTCCCCGAGGAGATCTGCCTCCCGGTGGCCGGCATCTACGCCGGCACGTTCACCGGCACCGACGGCGTCCCCCGCCCGGCCGCCATCTCCCTCGGCCACCGCCCGACCTTCTACACCGACCAGGCCTACCTGCTCCTCGAGGCCTACCTGCTCGACTTCTCCGGCGACCTCTACGGCCAGGCGGCGTCGGTCGCCTTCGTGGACCGCATCCGGTCCGAGGAGCGCTTCGACTCGGTCGAGGCGCTGGTGGCGGCCATGCACCGCGACGTCGAGGCCGCGCGAGTCTGCCTTGGGGGAGGCAGGTGAAGCTCCCAAGCCTCCTCGAACCCCGGAGCTGATCTGGTAGGCTCGCCCGTTGCCGCAGCCGCGGCTGCGATTCTGACGCGCACCACAACGTCCCCCGAACCCAACGGCCCAGCCCTTACCTTGGCCCGAGCCGGAAGAGAACGAATCTGACGATGCTCGACACCTCCGCCACGATCAGCGAGTACCGCCTCCACGAGACCGACACCGGCTCTCCCGAGGTGCAGATCGCGCTCCTCACGGAGCGGATCAACATGCTCACGGCGCACCTGAAGGTCCACAAGAAGGATCATCACTCCCGCCGGGGGCTCTTGATGCTCGTCGGTCGGAGACGTCGCCTGCTCGATTACCTCCGCCGCAACGACGTCGAGAGGTACCGGGCGCTCATCGCCAGGCTCGGTCTCCGCCGGTAACGACCTTCGAGGAGCGGCTCGCCGCTCCTCGAACCGTTTTGCGGCGGCTGCGTCGGTTGTCAGTTGCCATCCTCCGGAATGACCCGGAGCATGCCAACTGGGAACCGACTCCCCCGCCTCGAATTCGCAAGAGCGACGAGAGGAGCAGTTCCATGACCGGCCCGATCTCGGTGTCGGCCCCCATCGGGGAATCCGGCAAGTCCCTCACCTTCTCCACCGGCCTTCTGGCCCAGCAGGCCGACGGCGCCGTAGTCGTCTCGGTGGGGGAGACCACCGTCCTGGTCACCGCCCAGGCCAGCCGCGGCATCCGGGAGGGGATCGACTTCTTCCCCCTCACGGTCGACGTGGAGGAGCGCATGTACGCCGCCGGGAAGATCCCCGGCTCCTTCTTCCGCCGGGAGGGACGCCCCTCCGAGCAGGCGATCCTGGCCTGCCGGCTGACCGACCGTCCGTTGCGCCCGTCGTTCCCCAAGGGCTACCGCAACGAGACCCAGATCGTGGCCACGGTGCTGGGCGCCGACCTGCAGAACCCCCACGACGTCCCCGTCATCAACGGCGCGTCGGCGGCCCTCATGATCTCCGGCATCCCCTTCGCCGGCCCGATCGGCGCCGTCCGCATCGCCCACCACGACGGCGTGTGGATCCCCCACCCGACCTACCAGGAGGGTGACGCCTCCACCTTCGAGCTGATCGTGGCCGGCCGCAAGCTGCCCGACGGCGACGTGGCCGTGATGATGGTCGAGGCCGGCGGCACCGAAGTGGCCTGGGAGCTGTACCAGGCCGGGGCGCCCCACGTGACCGAGGAGACCATCGCCGAGGGCCTCGAAGTGGCCAAGCAGTACATCCGGGAGAGCGTCGACGCCCAGCTCCAACTGGTCGAGGCCTTCGTGGCCGCCCGGGGCCCGATCGAGCCCATCCCCTACGAGATCCAGGTCGACTACGACGAGGAGACCTACGAGGCGGTGAAGGCCGCCGCAGCCGGCGCCCTGTCGGAGGCGATGTCGATCGCCGACAAGCACGACCGCAACAGCCGCATCGACGGGATCTCGGCCGAGACCGTGGCCGCCCTGGCCGGCACCGCCGATGAGCCGGGCAAGTTCGACGCCGGGCCGGTCAAGCGGGCGCTGCGGTCGCTCCAGAAGGAGATCGTCCGGTCCCGCATCGTGAACGAGGGCTTCCGGATCGACGGCCGCACCCCGACCGACATCCGGCCGCTGTCGTCGCAGGTCGGCCTGCTCAAGACGGCCCACGGCACCGGGCTGTTCCAGCGGGGTGAGACGCAGGTCCTGTCCGTCACCACGCTGGGCATGCCCCGCATGGAGCAGATGCTCGACACCATCGGGATCGACGAGCACAAGCGCTACATGCACCACTACAACTTCCCGCCCTTCTCCACCGGGGAGACGGGCCGGGTCGGCTCTCCCAAGCGCCGCGAGATCGGCCACGGCGCCCTCGCCGAACGGGCGCTGCTGCCGGTCGTGCCGTCGGTCGAGGAGTTCCCCTACACGCTGCGGGTCGTATCCGACGTGCTGTCGTCCAACGGGTCGACGTCGATGGGCTCGGTCTGCGGGTCCACGCTGTCGCTGATGGACGCCGGTGTGCCCCTCAAGGCGCCGGTGGCCGGCATCGCCATGGGCCTCGTCTACGCCGAGGGCAAGTACACGACCCTGACCGACATCCTCGGCGCCGAGGACGCCTTCGGCGACATGGACTTCAAGGTGGCCGGCACCACCGACTTCGTGACCGCCCTCCAGCTCGACACCAAGATCGACGGGCTCCCGGCCGACGTGCTGGCCCAGGCCCTGCGCCAGGCCAAAGAGGCCCGGCTCAAGATCCTCGAGGTGATGCTCGGGGCCATCGCCGAGCCCCGCTCCGAGGTGGCCGAGTCGGCGCCGAAGATCATCAGCTTCCAGATCCCGCTCGACCGGGTCGGCGAGGTCATCGGCCCCAAGGGCAAGGTCATCAACGGCATCCAGCAGGAGACCGGCGCCGACATCAACGTCGACGACGACGGCCATCTCGGCACCGTGACCATCGGCGGTCGCGACGGCGGCGCGGTGGCCGAGGCCAAGCGGATGATCGAGCTGATCCTCAACCCGCCGGAGGCCGACATCGGCGGGATCTACACCGGCAAGGTCGTCAACATCACGAAGTTCGGCGCCTTCGTCAACATCCTTCCCGGCCGCGACGGGCTGCTCCACATCTCCAAGCTCGGCTCCGGCCGGCGCGTCGACCGGGTGGAGGACGTCGTGTCGCTGGGCACCGAGGTCGAGGTGCGCGTCGACGACATCGACCCCCAGGGGAAGGTGTCGCTGTCGCTCGTGAAGCCGCTCGACGGCTCGGCCGGCGACGGTGGGGGCGGCGACAGTGGCGGCGGAGGCGGCGGTGGTGGTGGCGGCGGTGGCGGCGACCGCGATGTCGTGTCGTTCGACGCCGGCTGGGACGAGGCGGCCCGCGAGTCGTTCGGCGACCTCGGCCCGGCCGAGGCGTCCCCGGGCGGCGGCGGCCGGTCCCGCGACGAGGGCGGCCGGGACCGTGACCGGGGAGGCCGCGACCGCGGCCGGCGCCCCGGTGGTGGTGGCGGGCGCGGCCGCCGATAGCTCGGCGCCAACGCCTCGGGTGAGGGCCAACGGGAGCGACGGCGGGCCCGTCCGGCGGACGCGCCTGCCGAACGGCCTGCGGGTCGTCACCGAGGCCATGCCCGAGCTGCGGTCGGTGGCCGTCGGCTTCTGGGCCGGGACGGGGTC
>DASYFF010000254.1:0-2221 GCA_036498605.1 Acidimicrobiia bacterium
ACGATGGCATCGATGGCGGCGGCGATCCCCGGCGCCGCCCGCCGCACCGCAGCGGCCACCGCCGCCTCCTCCGACGCCATCAGCCGCACCAGCTCCTGGGTCGGCCGCAGGTCGAGATCGGCCAGCTCCGGGCGCACCCGCTCGGTCACAAGGCCGCCGAGACCGCTCTCCTCGATCGGAGCCGGTGTCCGGGCGGTCAGGGCGGCGGTCAGCGCTTCCCAGACCCGGTCCGGGTCCCGGGTGCCGAGGTAGGTCATGTGGCCGCAGGCTTCGTAGCCCCAGGTCCACAGGTCGTCGACGCCGGCGGCCCGGGCGGCGGCCACGGCGGCGTGGATGTCGGCGGCGTCCTCGGGGCCGAGGCGGAAGCCCTGGATCCAGATCTGGGCCTCGATGCCGGTGGCGGCGGCCTGCTGCGCCACCCGTTCCGAGAACTCGGTCACGAACGGCACGACCGGCTCGTCGAAGGCCTTCCAGTAGGGGTCGGTGGCCAGGGTCGCCACGCCGGGCAGGCGGGCCACCGCCGACCAGTCGGCCAGGCCCAGCGACCCGCTGGTGTGGGGCAGGAGGCAGACGGTGCTGCAGGCGCCGAGGCCGGCGACGTAGGAGGTCAGCTCGCCGAGGAACTCGACCAGGCAGCGCTCCCGGAAGGCCCCCACCTCGGCGGTCAGCCGCGCCGGCATGTCGTCGTCGCCGGTCTCGTCGCACCAGCGCTGCACGCAGCGGGGGCAGCGGCAGCCCCACCGCTCCAGGGGCTCGTCGAAATGGGCGGGGTGGGCCCAGTGGGGCTCGTCCCAGAAGATCCGGTCGGCCCCGGTCTCGACCGCCGCCGCGGCCCAGGAGCGGACGAACTCCCGGTAGGCCTCGGAGTTGAGGCAGCCGGCGGCCACCGGGCGGCCGGAATCGAGCACCTGGCCGACGTGGGGATGATTGGCCACGAACAGGCTCTCGGCCTCACCCCCGAACGTGCGCCCGACCCCCCACGGCCCGACCTGGACGAACAGCCCGGCGGCGTGGGAGATCTCCACCAGCCGGCCGATGGTGTCCCGGTAGTAGGTGAGGTCGTTCTCGCTCATCGTGTGCAGGACGCCGGTGAAACCACGGGCGGCGAGATCGTCCATGTCGGCCGCTGCGTGCCGCAGGATCCGGTTGCCGAAGTACGAGACGCCGATGGGCATGATCTGGAGAGTCTGCCCGCTGATCAGCCGGTGACGGAGCCAGCCACCATCCCCGTCGTGAGGCGGCGGTGGACGGCCAGGAAGAAGAGCACCACCGGGACGGTGAACAGGACGCTGGCGGCCATGATCAGGCCCCAGTCGGCCTGCTCCTGACCGACGAAGGCCGACAGCGCCACCGGGAGGGTCCGCAGGCTCTCCTTCTTCAGGAACGTCAGGGCGAAGAGGAACTCGTTCCAGGCGGCGATGAAGGAGAAGATGGCCGTGGCGGCCAGGCCGGGCCCGGCCAGCGGGAAGATGACCCGGACCATGGCCCCGAAGCGGGTGGCGCCGTCGCTCATCGCCGCCTCCTCCAGGTCTTTCGGGATCGTCTCGAAGAAGCTGCGCAGCAGCCAGACGGCCAGCGGCGTCGTGAAGCTGAGATAGGCGATGACGAGGCCGAGCCAGGAGTCGAGCAGCCCCAGGGCCTTCATCACCACGAACAGCGGGATGAGCAGCACCACGAGGGGGAACATCTGCACGGCCATGACCATGAGCAGCAGGTAGCGCCGCAGGGGCAGGTCGAAGCGGGCCAGGGCGTAGCCGGCCAGCGCCGCCACGGCCACGCCGGCCAGCGTCGTCCCGGTGGCCACGATCAGGGAGTTCCGCAGCGCCCGGGCGAAGCCGGCGTGCATCACGTCGGAGTAGCGGTGGAACTGGGGATGGGCCGTCCACAGCGACGGGGTGCGGCGCAGGATCTCCCCGTCCGGCTTGAGGGAGGTGAGGAGCATCCAGGCGAAGGGCGCCACGGCGAAGAGGCCGACGGCGACCGCCGCGGCGTAGAGGGCGACGGTGGCGGCCGGGCGGCGCTTCACCGGGCGAACTCCTCTTTGGCCAGGCGGCCGTAGGCCACGGTCATGACCATCAGTACGGCGAACAGCGCCACGGCCAGGGCGGCGGCGCTGCCGAGGTGGAGGCGGGCGAAGCCCTCCCGCCACACGGTGATGGCGGCCAGCTCGGTCGAGCGGTACGGGCCGCCGCCGGTCATGACGTAGACCTGGTCGAAGATC
>DASYFF010000255.1:0-4896 GCA_036498605.1 Acidimicrobiia bacterium
GCCCGTCGACCGCCGGCGCGGCCGGCCCGGCGGCGGGCGGAGCCGCCCCGGCCATCGGTGGGGGAGCGGCCGCTCCCTCCGGCGGGAACGGCGGCGCGACCGACACTGGCGTGACCGCCACCTCGATCAAGATCGGCGGGACGTTCTTCAACGGCGGCTACCTCGACAAGTACAGCCAGGTGGCCGAGCAGGCCGCCTCCGCCTACTTCAAGTACGTCAACGACCACGGCGGCGTCTTCGGCCGCAAGATCGAGTTCGTCCCCTGCGACACGGCCGGCACCGCCGACGGCACCCAGGGCTGCCTCCGCAAGCTGGCCAACGACGACAAGGTCTTCGCCATGGGGCCGAGCCTCGATTTCAACCTCGACACGGTGCCGACGTTCCTGGCCGACAAGAAGCTGCCGTGGGTCGGTTCGTCGGGTCTCTACCCCGAGGAACACAAGAGCCCGTTCATGTTCCCGTCGCAGATCCCCGGCGCCGACGTCGGCGTCCACATCGCCTCCTTCGCCAAGAAGACGCTGGGGGCGGCCACGGTCGGCGTGTCCTACCTGACCGACGGGGCCGGCCCGTCCTGCACCGAGTCGATCAAGAACGCCGCCGACCGGCTCGGCTACAAGGTCGTCGTCACGGTGGAGAACAGCCAGACCCAGGGCGACATGACCCAGCAGGTCCTCAAGGTCAAGCAGGCCAACCCCGACGTCGTCCTGTTCTGCAACGATCCCATCAACAACGTGAAGTTCATCCAGGCGGCCGGCCGGGTCGGCTACAAGCCGCCCAAGGGCTGGATCGGCGGGTTCGTGGCCGTCGAGGACGTCCCCAAGTCGATGGGTGCCGCCGGCGTCGGCTTCTACGGGCTCTGCACGTTCGACTTCTTCGGCGGCACCTCGCCGGGCGTGGCGCAGTACCGCCAGATCACCCAGAGCTACTTCCCGTCGATGTTCCACCACTTCTACACCCAGGCCGCCTTCGTCGGCGCCCGGGCGCTGGTCGAGGCCATCACCAAGGCCGGGCCGCAGCTCACCCGTCAAGGCTTGCTCGGCGCCCTGGCGTCGATGACCGACTTCGACTCCGGCATGGGCCTGCACTTCGACTTCTCCAAGAAGGCGAGCCGGTCGTCGGGGCTCATGATCCAGGCCGACGAGAACCTGCGCTGGCAGCAGGTCTCCGACCGCTTCAGCGCCGCGTAGCCCGATGAGCCAGCTCCTCAACTACGTGGTCGCCGGCCTGTCCATCGGCGCCATCTACGCCCTCATGTCGATCGGTGTCGTGGTCATCTACCGCATCAGCCGGGTCGTCAACCTGGCCCACGGCGCCATGGGGATCTTCGCCACCTTCGTGTTCCACTACGAGCTCGTCGGCCGCCTCGGCCTTCCCGTCCCCGTCGCCTTCGTGGGCGCCCTCGGGGTCGGCGCCGCCCTCGGCGTATTCGTGGAACGGGCCCTGGTCGGCCCGGTCCGCAGGGACGGGATCCTGGCCACCCTGGTCATGACCGTCGGGATCCTGCTGGTCCTCACGGAGCTGACCGTGCAGTTCTGGGGGCCCGACCAGCCCGTCATCCGTTCGATCTTCTCCGACCGGACGATCCGGTTCGCCGGCACCGGCGTCACCGTCCACCAGTTGGGGACGGCGGTGTTCGTGGCCGCCCTCGGCGCCGGCCTCTACGTCCTGCTCAACCGGACCCGCTACGGCCGGGCCATCGAGGCCATCGCCATGGACCCCGGCGCCGCCCGCATCGTCGGCCTCCCGGTGCGGCGCATCACCACCGTCACCTGGGCCATCGGCGGCGCCTCGGCCGCCCTGGCCGGGATGCTCTACATCCACCTGAACACCCTGGAGCAGTTCAGCCTCACGTTCGTGCTGATCTCCTCCCTGGTGGCGGCGGTCCTCGGCGGGTTCAACAGCCTGCCGCTGGCCGTGGCCGGCAGCCTGGCCGTCGGCGTGTCGTTCTCGCTGGCCCAGGGCTACCTCAACGACCCGGGCATCGGCGACCTGATCGTCTTCGCCGCCCTCCTGGTGGTGCTGCTCGTCTTCCGCTCCGGCAAGACGACCGCCCTCGACACCGTCTCGGAGTTCTGATGAAGGCCCGCCTGCGTTCCCGTCTCCCTGTCCTGGCCGCCGGGCTGGTGGCCGTCGCCTTCCCGTTCGTCACCTCGCCCGGGAAGCACTTCTACGCCGTTCTGGCCGTCATCTACTCGCTGGTGGCGCTGTCGCTCGTCGTGCTCACCGGGTGGACGGGCCAGATCTCCCTCGGCCACGCCGCCTTCCTCGGCCTCGGGGTCTACGCCGGGCAACGGTTCCTCCACGCCGGAGTCCCGTTCCCGGTCGTGCTGGTGATCGTGGGACTGGCGTCGGCGGCGCTCAGCCTGGTGCTGGCCGTCCCGTCGCTGCGGCTGCGGGGCGTCTACCTGGCCATCGTCACCCTGGCCTTCGGCGCCGCCTGCGAGCGCTACATCTTCAAGCTCGGGTTCCTGCGGGGCCAACTGGCCTCCACCGTCGGCCGGCCGTCGTTCTTCGGGATCTCCACCGCCTCCGACCGCAACCTGTACCTGGTGGCCCTGGCCGTACTGGTGGTGGCGCTGGCGGCGGTGGCCAACCTGCGCCGCTCCGACCTCGGCCGGGTCTTCCTGGCCGTGCGCGACGCCGAGGACGCCGCCACCGCCCTCGGCGTCAACCTGGCCCGCTCCAAGGTGACGGCCTTCGCCATCAGCGCGGCGATGGCCGCCACGGCCGGGGTCTTTTACGCAGTCCTGTTTCAAGCGACACCGGCCCCGAGCCAGTTCGGCGTGCTGCAGTCGCTGTTCCTCCTCGCCCTTCCGGTGGTAGGGGGTCTTGAGAACCCGGCCGGGGCGGTGGTGGGCGGAACGCTGTTCGCCTTCGCCCAGCCGGTCTGCAACGCCTTCGGGCTGCGGCTGTTCCTCGTCACCGGCCTGCTCGTCATCTTCGTCGTCCTCTCCCGCAGCGACGGGCTCACCGGCCTCGTGCGGCGCTTCGTCAAGGGGTTCGGCGACGCCGTCCACGGCGAGGCCCGGGCCCGCTACGGCTCGTTCGTCCCCGAGAGCGCCGCCGCCTCCAACGGGGCGCCGCATCCGAGGGTGCGGCTCGACGCCCCGCTCCCGGCCGGTTCCTGCCTCGTCGTCCGTCTCGCCGCTTCCTCCGGAGGTGTGTCATGAGTGGTTCGCTGTCGGCCTGCGGGCTGACGACCCGCTTCGCCGGGGTCGTCGCTCTCCACGAGGTCGACCTCGAGGTCCGCCCCGGCGAGATCGTCGGGTTGATCGGCCCCAACGGCGCCGGCAAGACGACCTGCTTCAACAGCCTGACCGGATTCATCACCCCCAACGAGGGAACGGTCGTCCTGAACGGCGAAGACGTCACCCGGATCCCCCCGGCCGAGCGGGCCCGCCGGGGCATGGTCCGCACCTTCCAGCAGGTCGTCCTGTTCAAGCACTTGTCGGTGCGGGAGAACCTCCTCCTCGGGCGGCACATCCACTACGGCGCCAACGGCCTCCAGGGCGTGCTCCGCACCCGCCGGGCCCGGGCGGCCGAGCGGGGGGCGGAGGAGCACGTGGAGGCGATCGCCGAGCGCTGCGGGCTCAGCCCGCTGCTCGACGCTCCCGCCGGCGACCTGCCCTACGGCACGCAGCGGATGGTGGAGGTGGCCCGGGCCCTGGCCGCCGAGCCGTCCGTCCTCCTCCTCGACGAGCCCGGCGCCGGCATGGACCCGACCGAGTCTGACTACTTCGGCGACCTGCTCCTCCGGATCCACGACGGCAACCACTCGGTCGTCCTCATCGAGCACGACGTCCCGATGGTGCTGCGGGTCTGCGACCGCATCTACGTCCTGCAGTTCGGGAAGCTGATCGCCCAGGGCACGCCGGACGAGATCCGGGCCAACGCCGCGGTGCGGGAGGCCTACTTCGGTTCGACCGTGGAGGTGGCGTGATGAACGCTGTGACCCTTGACCGGCCCTCGCCCGCCCCGGCGTCCGGGCCCGGTGCACCGCTGCTGGAAGTGAAGGGCCTCGAGGTCGCCTACGGGCACGTCACCGCCGTGCGCGGCTTGACGCTCCAGGTCCACGACGGCGAGATCGTGGCCCTGCTCGGCTCCAACGGCGCTGGCAAGACGTCCAGCCTGCGGGGCATCACCGGCCTGGTCCCGCCCCGGGCGGGGCGGGTCACCTTCGGCGGTCACCGGCTCGAGACGGCCGGGCCCGGCACGGCCGTGGCCGAGGGGATGGCCCACGTCCCCGAGGGCCGGCGCATCTTCCGGGACCTGGCCGTGGCCGACAACCTGGCGCTGGGGGCCTGGGGTCGGGGCCGGGCCGAGGAAAAGGAGCGGACCCAGCTGGTCTACGACATGTTTCCCCGCCTGCACGAGCGGCGCACCCAGAAGGCCGGGTCGCTCTCCGGCGGGGAGCAGCAGATGCTGGCCGTCGGGCGGGCGCTGATGTCCGGGCCCCGGCTCCTGCTCATCGACGAGTTGTCCCTCGGCCTGTCGCCGCTGGTCACCGACGAGCTGCTGGCCGACCTGGTGAAGCTCAACCGGGAGGGGCTGGCCATCGTCCTCATCGAGCAGTTCGTCCACCGGGCCCTCGACGTCGCCAACCGCGTCTACCTCCTGGCCAAGGGCCAGCTGGCCTTCTCCGGCACGCCGGCCGAGGCCGTCCGCACCGGTGCGGTGGAAGCCGCCTACCTCCACGGAGGATCGCGATGCTGACCTTCTTCAGGAAGGGCCGAATCCTGCGCCGAACCGGGGCCCCGGCGCTCATCACCGGCCTGGTCGGTGGAGCGCTGCTGCTGGCCGTGCCGTCCGGCGCCGGCCTCCCGCCCGACGTGCGGGTCATCGACTCCCACGCCGCCGCCGCCGCGGTCGGGGTCCTGTCCCGGGTCCCGGCCGAGA
>DASYFF010000256.1:0-9079 GCA_036498605.1 Acidimicrobiia bacterium
CCTATTGCCGGGGTCCCTACTGCGTCCTGGCCCCTCAGGCAGTCGAGCGCCTCCGGACCGCCGGGTTCAAAGCACGGAGGCTCGAACACGGGCTGCCGGAGTGGCGCCTGGCCGGGTTCCCGGTCGTCACCGGGACCGAGTGAGGGCCTCGACAAGCTGGGGCAGTGGCGGGACGCCGCGCAGACCGGCGTCGGTCCGGTAGAGGCGGCAGGCCATCCCGGTCGGGCCGGCCTCAGGGGTGAACGGGTCGCCTCCGTCGATGAGGATCGTGGGCGAGCCCCGCATCCCCAGCCGGTCCGCCTCCTCGCCGGAGTGAACCTCGCGCTCTCGGACGGTGGCGACCCGGTCCGTGAAGGCCAGGGCCCGGGCCAGGAGGTTTCGGGCGGCGTCGCGGTTGGGACAGTCCGGAACGTAGAGCAGGTCGATCTGCACGGCGCTACGGTAAGCCTTCCAGTGCACTGGAAGGTCAAGTCATGCTGATCAGTGAGGTCGTCCGGCAGTCGGGAGTCCCGGCCAAGACGCTGCGCTACTACGAGGAGCTCGGTCTGCTCCGCCCGGCGAGAACGCCCTCGGGCTACCGGGAGTACGACGACCGGGTTTTCGACCGACTCACCTTCATCCGATCCGCGCAGGCCCTGGGACTCTCACTGGCCGAGATCGGCGGCATCGTGAAGCTGCGGGACGACGGCGAGGCGCCCTGCGCCCACGTGAGCGAGCTGCTGCGGGAGCGGTCGGCTGCGATTGCGCGGACGATCCGCCAGTTGCGCGTCCTCCAGTCCGAGCTTCGAGACCTGGTGGCGCGGGCCGAGCACTTCAACCCGAGTGAATGCGATCCCGACGGCATCTGCGGTCTCATCAACCCCCGGTGAGGGGACCCCCCACGGGCCGAACGGTGGACGGCGGTGCGTCAGCGGTCTGGGCCGGCCGGTGCCGCGGTCGCCTTGGGCGTGGCGGTGCTGCTGGCGCTGAAGGCTTCTGCGGCCAGCTGTCGCAGTCGTTCGACGGCGGCTGACATCGCCGTCACCACCTCATCGGGCGCGGTGACGTCGACCTCGTCGGGACCCGGTTCTCGGCGCATGACTTCCCCCGCTGTTTGGTGAAAGGCGGGACTCCCCAGCCCCAGCAGGATCGTTTTACCCCGAATGACCAGATTTTGAACGGGTCCGTGAGCGGTTGTCAGATGGGTGAGAGGTCGGGAGTGGGCGGGGCGAGTTCGAACCAGACCAGTTTGCGGGTGCCGTCGCTGAGGGCCCCCCATTCGTGGGCCAGGCTGTCGACGACGCGCAGGCCCCGTCCACGGTCGGAGTCGGGCGGCCCGGCCGCCTCGTCGGGGAGTGTGGCCCGACAGTCGTGGACCTCGACTCGCAAACCGGAGTCGCCGAGCGAAAGGAGAACCTCGATGGGCGACCGGGCGTGGACGACGGCGTTGGTGACCAGTTCACTGGTCAGCAGGCGCGCCACTTCGAGCAACTCGGTGGTCTCCCACTGTACGAGGACGGCCTCGACGAAGCGGCGGGCGGCCGGCACACTCGCCGCCACCGGATCGAAGGTCGTGCGGGCCCGGCGGACTTCGTCGGTTGGGACCACAGCTGTCCGTCCGCCCGCCCCGGCGCGGCGACCGGCGGCCAGCCAGCGGCGCTGGGCCTCTCCGCCGAGCAGCGGGACGGGCGGAACGACGCCGATGAGCCCGCGCCGCGGGTCCTCGACCCGGTGGCATGCATCAGCGCACCCTTCGTCCGGGGCCAGCCGGGCAAGCTCTCCGAGGTAGAGATCCGCCACCTCCAACCAGGCCAGGCGGCACACCTCGGCGATCATGGTGAGGTCGAGGCCGACGACACTGGCCGTCTCGGGCGGCGTGAGGTTCTCGATGGCATCGAGCCACAGCGCGCTCCGCCACTGTTCGGGGATCAGCCGCAGGGCGTCGACCAGCAGCCGGCGCTCAGCCTCCTCCCACCGGCCGTCACCGTCCGGAAGGAACTGCGACTGGTCGAAGCCCGGTGGGGGCGGCTGGACCGTCCGCCCAGACCCCCGGAGCCGGTCAATGGCGCAGCGGCGGACGGCGCGCAGCAGGAGACGGCGAAAGGGCAGGTCCGGGCCGATGGCGGCGGGCAGTTCGTCGAAGGTCGCCGCGAACCCGTCCACGAGCGCGATCTCGGCGTCGGCGGTGAACCCGGTGGCGGCACAGGCCATCCGCCAGCCGGCCTCGTGATGACGCAGATACAGCACACCGAAGGCGGGACGATCCCCCCGCTCCGCTGCGGCCGCCAGCTCAGCATCGGAGACGTCGAGCAACTGAGCGGAAATCACGCCGGCCATCACCCCCAGCACGCCGGCTCCGTGCCGGCTGTGTCACCGCGACCTATACCCAAATGAACCCCGGTCCTCACTTAGAGTGACCAGGACAAAGACGGGCAATCAGTTCCGGGAGGAGCGGTGCACCGAGGGGCTGAACGCGGTCGCCAGGCAGGCGAGGGTGAGCGCGCCCGCCAAAAGCCCGCTGGGTAGGGTGCCGGCCGTGATCCTCGATGCAGCCGAACTTTCGGTCGAGGCTTTCCAACGGGAAACCGGCTGGGTGCTCAGGCCGGAGGGTGCCTGCCGGGGCGCCGTCTGCGTTCCGTTGCCACCGCAGGGGCCGACGCTCAACGTGGAGGTCGTCGCCGAGCGGCTGGGGATGGCGTTGGTGCGTGACGAGCGGCACGGGCTGGGGGCGTTGGGCCCGCCCACGATCAGCGGGCGGGCGCTCGAGTCGGCGGAGGCGCCCGACTTCACCCTGCCCGACCTGGACGGGCGGCCCTTCCGGCTCGGCTCCCTGCGGGGGCGGAAGGTGGTGCTGGTCGCATGGGCGTCGTGGTGACACTGCCGGTCCGACCTGCCCGTGTGGCAGGACCTCCGCTCGGAGCTCCATCCCGACGGCCTGGAGATGGTCACGGTGGCCCTGGACTCCGCCGGAGCGGAGGCGGCCCGGCCGTGGATCGAGGCCGCCCGGCCGGAGCATCCCGCCCTCATCGACGAGCGCCATCTCCTCGACGCGCTGTTCGGGATCGTCAACGTCCCCAGCGGGGTGTGGATCGACGAGGACGGCGTGATCGTGCGCCCGCCGGAGCCGGCGTTCTCGGCTCGTCCCGACTGGGGCGAGGGAGTCGGCGACGACGCCAGTGAGTACCAGCGGCGGACGATGGCGCTGGAGGAGCAGGTTCTCGTCGAGCACGAGAAGTACGTCGCCGCCGTCCGGGACTGGGCGAGGCACGGCCCGGCCAGCCGATACGTCCTGGCTCCCGACGAGGTGCTGGCCCGGTCACGGCCCCGGGGCGGGGCGGAGTCGGAGGCCGCCGCCCACTTCGAGCTCGGTGCCCACCTCCAGCGGCTCGGCCATCCGGAGGACGCCGTGGCCCACTTCCGTGAAGCGCACCGGCTCCACCCCGACAACTGGACCTACAAGTGCCAGGCCTGGAGCTTCGTCAGCCCCGATCTGGGACCGTCCGCCGAGTACGACACCGATTGGGCCAGCGAGGTGGAGCGGACCGGCGTCGAGCACTACTACCCGCCGCTGGACCTGGAGCCGGCCGGGCGCGATGATCCATATGAATGAAGACTGATCTGGATTGCGCGCTCCCGGAGACGCTCCGGGCTGTGGCGGACCCTCTTCGCTGGCGCATCCTCACCCTCCTCGGACGGGAGGAGCTGTGCGTCTGCCATCTGGTCGAGGTGCTGGACGTGCCGCAATCGCTGGTCAGCCACCACCTGCGGGTCCTGCGGGACGCCGACCTGGTGGAGAGCGAGCGGTACCGCTACTGGACGTACTACCGCCTCCGGCCCGCCGCGCTCGGGGAGCTCGGCCGGCATCTCCTCGATCTGGCCGGCGGAGCCCCGCCGGCCGGCGCCTCCCGCCGGCCGTGTTGCTGAGCGCCCGGGCGCTGGCCCGGGGCACGGTGGCCGAGGCCGTCGGCACGGCCTTCCTCGTGGCGATCGTGGTGGGATCAGGCATCTTCGCCCAGCGCCTTTCGCCGGGAGACCAGGGACTCCAGCTGCTGGAGAACTCCACCGCCACCGCCTTCGGGCTGATGGCGCTCATCCTGGCCTTCGGCAAAGTCTCCGGTGCCCACTTCAACCCGGTGGTCACCCTGGCCGACCGGTTCCTCGGGGGGATCGACACGCCCCGGGCCCTGGCCTACATCGGCGCCCAGGTCGCCGGGGGCTGCGCCGGCACGATCATCGCCAACCTCATGTTCGACCTGCCCGCCATCGAGTGGTCCACGCACACCCGCAGCAGCGGCGGGCTGTGGCTCGGGGAGGTCGTTGCCACCTTCGGGCTTCTCACGGTGATCCTCGGCGTGGTCCGCTCCGGGCGGGCAGCGGTGGCGCCGTTCGCGGTGGGCGCCTACATCGGGGCGGCGTACTGGTTCACGTCCTCGACCAGCTTCGCCAACCCCGCCGTCACCATCGCCCGGATGCTGACCGATACCTTTGCCGGCATCCGGCCCCGATCCGTTCCGATCTTCGTCGTCGCCCAGTGCGCCGGGGGGATCGCCGCCGTGGCCCTGGCCCGGTTCCTCCACCCCGACCTTCCCAGCGACGCCGACCGGATCGTCGTCCCCCACGACGAGTCCTGACCAGGAGCCCCAACATGGCCAACCTCGACCACCCGCCGGCGGTCCTGTTCGTGTGCGTCCACAACGCCGGGCGGTCCCAGATGGCGCTCGGCTGGTTCAAGCACCTCGCCGGCGACAACGCCGTCGCCTGGTCCGGCGGCTCGGAACCGGGGCCGGCCGTGAACCCGGCGGCGGTCGCCGCCATGGCCGAGGTGGGCATCGACATCGCCCGGGAGTTCCCCAAGCCCTGGACCGAGGAGACGCTCCGGGCCGCCGATGTCGTGGTCACGATGGGGTGCGGCGACGCCTGCCCGTTCTACCCGGGCACCCGCTACGAGGACTGGGCCCTGGACGACCCCCACGGGCAGGGCCTCGAAGCGGTCCGCCCCATCCGGGACGAGATCGAGCGCCGCGTGCGCAACCTGCTGGGCGAGCTCGGCGTCGACACCACTTCTCGCTGATCAGCGGCGCCACCTCCGAAAGGGGACGGGATGGGCCAGGTCATCCAGATGGTCGGCGCGATCCTCGTCCTCGCCGCCTTCGTCCTCGCCCAGCGGCACCGGCTCAGCACCGACTCGGCGGCGTACCTCGCCCTCAACGCGGTGGGCACCGCGATCCTGGCCATCGTCGCCGGGGTCAACCGGGATCTGGGCTTCACCCTTCTCGAAGGCACGTGGGCGATCGTGTCCGCGATGGGGCTCGTTCGGAGACCGGCTTCGCCTTAGACCCCGGACACGGCGCCACACCTCCCGTCCTGCGCGACGCCCTGAGCGTCCCGGGCTGAGGCGTCAGACCCGGGAACGGAGGAGAAGCGGGGGGAGCGCGTCGGGCGGCTGGGGCCGGCCGAACCAGAAACCCTGACCGATGTCGCAGTCGAGGCGGCGCAAGGTGGCGGCCTGGTCGGCCGTCTCGATCCCTTCCGCCACCAGCTTCAGGTCGAGCGAGTGGGCCAGGTCGATGACGGCCCGCACGATCGCCCGGCCCTGGTCGGGCCCAGGGCCGGAGCAGAGTCCGTCGATGAAGGCCCGGTCGAGCTTGAGGGCGTCGACCGGGAACCGGCGGAGATAGGCCAGCGAGGAGTAGCCGATGCCGAAGTCGTCGACCGCGACCCGGACCCCGACGTCGAGGAGCCGGATCATCGCCTCCCGGTAGAGGTCGGCGTCCTCCATGAGGACGCTCTCGGTGATCTCGAGGCAGAGGTGGACCGGGTCGAGGGCGTTGGCGGCGATGGCCCGTTCCACGACCCCGGCGAGGTCGTCGGAGCCGAGCTGGCGGGCGGAGACATTGACGCACAGCTCCAGGTCGGCGGCGCCGGGCACGTCGCGCTGCCAGGCGGCCAGCTGGGCGCAGGCCTCGTCGATGACCCACGCCCCGATCGGGACGATGAGCTGCGACTCCTCGGCCAGGGGGATGAACTCCGACGGGGACAGCAGGCCGTGCTGCGGATGCCGCCAGCGCAGCAGCGCCTCCACGCCGACGACCCGGCCGTCGGCCATCGAGACCTGGGGCTGGTAGTCGAGCGTCATCTGGCCGAGCTCCCGGGCCCGGCGCAGCTCCCGCACCACCTCGAGCCGGTGGGCGGCCCGGGTGTGCATGGCGACGTCGAACACCTCCCACCGGGCCCGCCCCTGCTCCTTGGCCCGGTACATCGCCACGTCGGCGTCGCGGAGGAGGTGGTCGGCGGAGTCGTCCGGCCGGCCGGAGAAAGCCAGGCCGATGCTGGTGCTCACCACCACCTCGCCGCCGCCGGCCAGCTCGATCGGCTCCAGCAGGGTGTCGGACAGCCGTTGGGCCACGGCCAGGGCCTGCTCTTCGTCGGCCAGCTGCTCGCACAGGATGGTGAACTCGTCACCGCCGAAGCGGGCCAGCGTGTCCCCCGGCCGCAGTGCCCCCCGGAGGCGGCGGGCCACCGCCACCAACAGCGCGTCGCCGACGTCGTGGCCGAGGCTGTCGTTGACCAGCTTGAACCCGTCCAGGTCGAGGAAGAGGACGGCGACCCGGTTCGGCGACCGGTCCCCCCGGCTCAGGGCGTGGTTCAGACGGTTGAGGAACAGGGCCCGGTTCGGCAGGCCGGTCAGGTGGTCATGGAGGGCCTGGTCGGCGAGGGCCTTCTCGGCCCGGGCCCGTTCCACCACCCTGCCGAGCTGGATCCCTCCGGCCAGCAGCGCTTCCAGGAGCGCATCGTCGGGCTCGGAGCGCTCCTGGGAGAAGAACTCGAGCACGGCCGTGACCTCCGGCCCCACCAGGACGGGGACGCCGACGCCGGCCACGCCGGCCAGCGCCGTCGGCCCGGTCACCGCCGAGCGCCTGGTGCGGATCTGGTGCGAGAGCGCCCAGGGGCGCCGGCCCAGCGCGTCGCGGATCCACCCGAAGCGGCCCGCGTCGGTGACGTGCCACAGGTCGACGCCGTCCACGACGGCCCGCCCCAGCGGCCATCCGGTGTGGCGGCACACCTCGTCGAGGCAGCTCCACAGCGCCTCTTCCAGTGTGTTGGCCTCGTTGGCGGCCACTGCGATCCGCTGCACGAGGTGCCGGAGCGTGGCCTGGCGGCGCAGCGCCTCCTCGGCCTGCTTGGCTTCCGTGACGTCCTGGCAGATGCCCCGCAGCCCCACCGGCTGGCCCGACGAGTCGGTGGTGACGGTGCCCCGGGCCGAGATCCAGCGCACCTCGCCGGACGGTCGGGCGATGCGGTAGGCGAGATCGAGGTCGTCGCCCGTCCGCAGAGCGGCGGACATAGCTTCGGCGACCCGCTCCCGGTCCTCGGGGATGACGGGGGCCAGGTGGCCCACCAGCCGGCCGTCGAACTGGCGGGGCTGGAGGCCGAAGATGCGGTGCAGCTCGTCGGACCACTGCACCGTGTCGGTGGCCGTGTCCCACAGCCACATGCCGGCGTGGGCCAGCGCTTCCGCCTCCCGCAGCCGGGCCTCGCTCTCGGCCAGGGTCCGCTGGTAGAGCCGCTGCTCGCTCACGTCGCGGGCGATGAGCGACGCGCCCCGCACGGCCCCCGAGCCGTCGACGAGGGGAAAGCAGTTGACGGTCAGATCGACGGGGTGGCCGTCGCGCCGGCGGGACTCGATCTCGACGTCCTCGAGCGCCTCGCCGGCCAGCACCCGGTCGGCGAGCCTGGCCGCCCGGGCCCGGAGGCGCTCGGGGAAGAGCAGATCGACCGCGGGGCGGCCGAGCGCCTCGCCGGGGCCCCAACCCCACAGCCGCTCGGCGCTTCGGTTCCAGGTCAGCAGGCGGCCGGCCCGGTCGCAGGTGAGGATGGCGTCGGACGACCGCTCCACGATGGCGACGAGGTCGGCGAGGGTCCCGGTGTCCTCGGACCCGCGATCGGCAATGTCCGGCCTGCGGCATCCCGGGGGTGTCGCCATCAAGCCTCCTGCTCGGCGAACCCCCTCCATCGGCCGTTCCCGGCCCGACCTGAGGCGCGGAAAAAATTCCTAGCCCGGGGTCGGGCCCCGTTCCTCGGGCGACATGCCCCACCGGGCCCAGGGATTCGGCGGCTCGGGGAGGCGGTCGGGCTCGAGTATCCCGGCCACGTCCTCGGCCCGCTGGGCCAGCGTGACCGACAGGTCGTGGAGGACGGTGCGGCCGTGGTTGCGGACCGCCCGGACCAGCCCCTTGAACTCGTCGGACTCCCGTACCGCCCGCGACTGCTCGATGACCTCGTTGAACCCGCGGCTCCCGGTCGTGCCCCGGAGCACGTAGCCGAGAACCACCCCGACGAGCGTTTCCATGCCCACCGTGCCTTTCAGCCTTCCCGTTCCGCCTCCACGCTCATCCGGACCCGGACGTCAGGCAGGATCTTGAGCATGAGGACGACCGGGGAGGGAATGTCGAAGTCCCGGATGTCGATGATCTTCTCGCCGTAGACCAGCGCCACGTCGGTGTCGGGGAAGGCGACCACCACCGTACCGGTGAGTTGCCGGGTGACTCCGTGGAAGGTGAGGTCGGCATGGAGCTGGTACCGGTTGCCGGCTCCGACCGGGTCGATGTGGCGGAGGGCGACCCGGGCCGTCGGGTGGGCCCGGGCGTCGATGCGCCGCATCAGCTCGGCGTCGTAGAGCTGATTGCCCGAGGTCAGGCTGTCGACCGACATTTCCAGCTCGGCCCACTCGACCTTGGCCGGATCGACGGCCTCGGTGCCGCCGACCACCTCGAACCCGCCCCGGAGCCCGGACGCTTCCCACCGGATGGGCCCCACGTTGGATCGGGCTTCGATCGCCAACGAGGACCGTTCCGGCACGACTCGGAATCGGGCCATCCGGCAACCGTACCGTCGCCCAGAAGGGGCAAACCTGTCGGACGGCGAATGACTTTCCTTCCCGGCCGCGATGCCGGCGACGACCCCCACGCCTACGTGTCGCCCCACGCCGGGCTCGTGGCCCCGCCCCGGGCGCCGGGCCCCTTGGCGCCGGCCACCGGGGCCCTCATGGGTACCCACTCCGACAGCTCGGCCAGCGCGCCGCTCGATGCCGCCAACCAGC
>DASYFF010000257.1:0-6186 GCA_036498605.1 Acidimicrobiia bacterium
ACTGCTCCATCTCCTCCGGCGAGGCGTACGGCTCGGTGCCCTCGACCATCCACACGCTCATCAGGTACTGCGTCATCGGAATCACTCCCTTTCCGACCGGCTCCGTGCCGGCCTTCCACCCCAGCTACGAACGGCCGGCGCCGGAATCGACAACCGCCACGAGATTTTTCTTTCGCCTTCCCGCGCATTCTGTCGCCGCCAGGCGGCGGTCGTGCGGAGAAGCTGTGGAGACGGCCGCCCGGGGCGAGGCGCCCGGCGACCATGGGGCGAACCTCGTGCCCATGACCACGACGACGAAACCGCCGCTCCGCTCCGACGTCCGCCGCCTGGCGGCCTGGCTGGTCGGGCTGACGCTCCTCGGGTGGGGGCTGGGCGTGCTGGTGCTCCACGTGTTCGGCCACTTCTCCCACGCCGAGATCGACCGCCCGATCAACCACTGGATCCGCCACCACAAGGTGGGGACCGTCACGGCGGTCCTGGGCCGGGTGTCGCCCCTGGGGTCGGCGGTGGTCGTCCTGGCCGTGGTGGTGGCCGCCGGGGCGTGGCTGGCCTGGCGCCGCCACCGGGCCGCCCTGGTCACGCTCGTCCTCGCCTACGGCGGCGGCACGGCCATCGCCTTCGTCGTGAAGCTGGCCGTGGGAAAGGGCCGGTCCGATGGGCCGGGCGGTCTGGGCGGCGTCACGCAGCTCGGTTTCCCGTCGGGCCACTCCACGCTGGCCGCCGCCGTCTACGGCACGATGGCCGTGCTCCTCTTCCTCGCCGCCAGCGGAGCCCCCACCCGGACCGGCCGGTGGCTCCGGGTCGCCGCCGGGGCACTGGTGGCGCTGGTCGTGGTCATCGGCCTCGCCCGGGTCTATCTCGGCCAGCACGACCCGACCGACGTCCTGGCCGGCTGGCTGCTGGGAGGCCTGTGGGCGGCGGCCGTCAGTGGGCGGCGGCGGGGGCGCCCGTCCGCTCCATGCTCCGGCTGTTGGGCAGCTTGAAGGCGAGGAGGAAGCCGAGGGCGGTGAACAGGATCGTGAAGAGCAGAGCCGTCCGATCGGCCCGGACGGTGGCCCGGTCGGAGATCCGCTTGATCTCGACCCGCTCGGCCGGGGTGAGCGGCACGGTCGTCCGCAGCGTCCCGCCGAACTCGACCACCGACGCCTGGGCCTTGACCTGCTGGCTGAGCGCCGGCCGGTCGGCGGCGGTGATGGCCGGGCTCGACTTCACGCCCCCGGAGAGGCCGCCGGCGATCGACGCGATGAGGATCGAGCCGATGATGGCCGTGCCGAGCGAGGAGCCGATCTGGCGCACCGTGCTGTTGACGCCCGAGGCCTCGCCGGCCTGGTTGACCGGCACGGCCGACAGGGTGATGTTGCCCAGCTGCGACATCATGAGGCCGAGCCCGACGGCGTAGACGCCCAGCGGCAGCACCAGGTCGGCGGCGGTGGTGTCGACACCGAGGGCGTGGCGCAGCAGCACCAGTCCCACGACGCTGACCACCTGGCCGGTCTGGACAAGGCGCTTCGGCCGCACCCGGCCGGCCAGCCAGCCGCCGAGCGGCGCCATCACCAGCAGGGTCATCGACATCGGCAGGAGGGCGAAGCCGGTGTGGAGGGCGTCGAGGCCCCGGACCGACTGGAGGAACACCGGCAGGCAGAAGGTGAGGCCGATCATGCCCAGCGACATGGCGCCGGTGAGCGCCGCCCCGGTCGTGAACTGCGTGTTGGCGAACATCGACATCGACACCAGCGGCGTCCGGCCGGAAGCCGCCACCCGCCGCTCCCAGGCGGCGAAGAGGCCGAGCACCGCCACCGACACGACACCGAGGACGGGCATCTGCTCGATGATGGCGTAGATGGCGCCGACCATCCCGACGCCGGAGAGGACGATGCCGGTCCAGTCGATCGTGGGGCGGATCGTCTTGTCGCGGGACTCCTTGATGAGGAGCGAGCCGGCGACGAGGACGGCGGCCACGATGACGTTGATGCGGAACCCCCACCGCCAGCTGTAGTGGCTGGTGAGGTAGCCGCCGACGATCGGGCCGATGGCCGACCCGGCGGCGGCCATGCCGCCCCACACACCCAGCGCCAGCGCCCGGTCCTTGCCCCGGTACGTCGACACCAGCAGCGACGACGTCGCCGGCATCATGAGGGCGGCACCGATCCCCTCGATGATCGCCTCGCCGGCCACCAGCATCCCGACCGACGTCGAGAGCGAGGCCAGCAGCGAGCCGGCGGCGAAGATCACGGCCCCGGTCACGAACATGCGCTTGCGGCCGAACAGGTCGCCGAGGCGCCCGCCGGTGATGGTGAGGGCGGCCAGGGTCAGCGAGTAGGCGGTGATGACCCACTGCAGGCTGCGGATGTCGGTGTGCAGCTCGCGGACGATCGTGGCCAGCGACACGTTGAGCAGCGTCGTGTCCAGCACGATGATGACGATGGCCAGGCCGAGGACGCCGAGCGGCACCCACTTGCGGGCGCCGGTGGGGGCGTCGTCCGCCGGGGGCAGGTCGGTCACCGGCCGGCCGGGCCCCCGCCCGCCCGCCGTCCGCACCTGCTGGTCGGTGATCGTCGTCGTCGCCACGGTCGCTCCTCCCGAACTGTCTCCCTTCAAATAACGGCACTAGTGCCACGAAGCTTGAGTGGCAAATGTCCGAATTTCGGGAGGACGGGCGGGCGGTGGTGGGGGGTGGTCAAGCCTCCCGGTGGATGGTGTGGACGGAGAAGAGGCGGCAGCCCCAGGCGCCGGCCCGGACCGTGTGGGCCTGGCCGGCCGGGATGTACACGGAGGCCCCGGGGTGAAGCTGGCGGTCGAGCACCCGGCAGGTGCCCCGGGTCACGACCAGCTCGTGGTCGGTGGGTGCCTGGTCGTCCCAGACGACCTCGGCGCCGGGCGCCAGGTCGAGGAACTCGGGGTCGGCGGGGACGTGGATGATCGTCAGGCTGTCGGTGACAGCGTGGGTCGACAGCGTCGTCATGCGCTGCTCCTTGGGCGGAGGTGGTGACCGCCCAAGCGTCCGCCTTCGCCCGGCCGCCTGCCATAGACCGGACGGGCTAGTCACCCCGGTGCGACGCAGGTCCGCCCCGGTTTGCCGGGAACCGCCCGTCGGCCTCAGGCGGTGCGGGCCCGGCGGCGTTCCTCCATGGCCGCCACGGCGGCCCAGTGGGCGTCGCCGATCCAGGTGCGGGCGAAGCTGGCGGTGGCCCCGGCGGCGAGGTCGGGGCGGGCCGCGGGGCGAGCGGCGTCGGCCGCCGCTTTGATGCCGACCAGCGCCTCCCGGGGCGCCCGGGCCATCTTCTCCAGCAACTCCGCCACCCGGTCGTCGAACTCCGCCCTGGGCACGACGCGCTCGACGAGCCCCCAGGCGGCGGCGGTGGCGGCGTCGACGGGCAGGCCGGTGGTCAGGAGGTAGAGGGCCCTCCCCCGGCCGACGACGGCCTGCAGCCGTTCGATGCCGCCCCAGGCGGGCATGATGCCGAGGTCGACCTGGTTGAAGGCCAGCTTCACGTCGTCGGCCGCCAGCCGGAAGTCGCAGGCGATGGCCACCTCGCAGCCGCCCCCGAAGGCGTGGCCGTTGAGCGCCGCCACCACGGGCACGGCCAGCGAGGCGACCCGGTCGAGCAGCGTCCGCATGGTCAGAGCCATGGCCTGCGCCTCGTCCTCGGTGCGGATGGAGGCCAGCTCCTTCAGGTCCCCGCCCGAGACGAAGACCCGCTCCCCCTGGCCCCGCAGGGCGACGACCCGCACGTCGGGGTCGGCCGTCACCTCGTCGAGGGCCGCGCCGAGCTCGGCCATCGTCGGGCGGCTGATGGCGTTCTGGGCCTGGGGCCGGTCGATCAGGATCAGTGCCGCATGGCCGATCCGCTCGACCCGCACCTCAGGCGGAGACAACGTCGTCCTCCTTCCAGAGGGCATGCACGCCGGAGACCACTTCGTCGATTGAGGTCCCGGTGGGGAACACGGCGTCGACGCCCAGGTCGAGCAGCGCCTGGGCGTCGGAGGCGGGAATGGTGCCGCCGATGACCAGCTTGACGTCGTCCAACCCGTTGGCCCGTAAGGCGTCCAGGACCTGGCGGGCCAGGCCGAGGTGGGCGCCGGAGAGGACGGACAGCCCGACGAGGTCGACGTCCTCCTGGAGGGCCAGCTCGGCGATCACGGCCACCTTCTGGCGGATGCCGGTGTAGATGACTTCGTAGCCGGCGTCGCGCAGGGCCCGGGCGACGATCTTGGCGCCCCGGTCGTGTCCGTCGAGGCCGGGCTTGGCGACCAGCACTCTCCGGGGCATCAGAAGACCACCGGCTGGCGGTACTCGCCCCACACGTCGCGCAGCGCCTGGGTGATCTCGCCGACGGTGGCGTACGCCTCCACCGCTTCCACCAGCAACGGCATGAGGTTGACGTCCGGCTGCTCGGCGGCCGTCTGCAGCTCCTTCAGCACCCGCCGCACGTCGTCGCCGCTGCGGTCCCGCTTCACCTGCGCCAGCCGGTCGAGCTGACGCTGGCGGCCGTCCGCATCGAGGCCGTAGATCTGCATGTCGGCCGGAGGCTCGTCGGTCTGGAAGACGTTCACGCCGACGATGGGCCGTTCGCCGCCCTCGATGGCCTTCTGGGCCTTCCATGCCTCCTCGGCGATGAGGCCCTGGACGTAGCCGTCCTCGATGGCCCGCACCATCCCGCCGTGGTCGTCGACGTCGGCCATGATGGCCACAAGCTGCTCCTCCATGGCGTCGGTCAGCGACTCCACGAACCACGACCCGCCCAGCGGGTCGACCGTGCGGGCCACGCCCGTCTCGTAGGCCAGGATCTGCTGGGTGCGCAGGGCCAGCGTCGTCGACTCCTCGGTGGGGAGGGCGAAGGGCTCGTCCCAGGCCGACGTGAACATCGACTGCACGCCGCCCAGCACCGACGCCATCGCCTCGTAGGCGATCCGGACGATGTTGTTGTGGGGCTGGGGGGCGTAGAGCGTCGAGCCGCCGGCCACGCAGCCCATGCGGAACAGGCACGACGAGTCGTTCTGAGCCCCCCACCGCTCTTTTACCAGGCGGGCCCAGCGCCGCCGGCCGGCCCGGTACTTGGCGATCTCCTCGAAGAAGTCGCTGTGGGTGTAGAAGAAGAACGACACCTGGGGGGCGAACTCGTCGATCGTCATGCGGCCCCGCTCCAGCACGGCGTCGACGTAGGTGACACCGTCGGCCAGCGTGAAGGCCATCTCCTGGGCGGCGGTGCAGCCGGCGTCGCGGAAGTGGGCGCCGGCCACCGAGATGGCGTTGTAGCGGGGGACGTGGGTGGCGCAGTACTCGATGGTGTCGACGATGAGGCGGATCGACGGCTCGGGAGGCCAGATCCAGGTGCCGCGGGCGACGTACTCCTTGAGGATGTCGTTCTGGATCGTGCCCCGCAGCTTGTCGACGGGGACGCCCTGCTTCTTCCCCACCGCCACGTAGAAGGCCAGCATGATGGCCGCCGTCCCGTTGACGGTCCACGACGTCGACACCGCGTCGAGGGGGATCCCGGCGAAGAGGCGCTCGGCGTCGGCCAGCGTGTCGAGGGCCACGCCGACCCGACCGACCTCCTCGGTCACCTCGGGGTCGTCGGAGTCGTAGCCGATCTGGGTCGGCAGGTCGGCGGCCACCGACAGGCCGGTGCCGCCGTTGGCCAGCAGGTACTTGTAGCGGGCGTTGGTCTCGTCGGCGGTGCCGAACCCGCTGTACTGGCGCAGCGTCCACAGCTTGTGCCGGTAGCCGGCGGGGAAATTCCCCCGGGTGAAGGGGAACGTGCCCGGATCGCCGATCCCGGCGTAGTCGAGTGGCGTGTTGGCCGGCGAGTACAGCGCTCCGACCGGGAGGCCGCAGTCGGTCGTGTCCTGGCTCATGCCGTCCCCCTCAGGTAGGCTGCTGATATGTTACATATCAGATCGGACGGGCGCCGCATCGGAGGGACCGTCCGCGGGCGGGCGGCCGAGGAGCTCCGCAACCGGATCCTCACCGGGGCGCTCACGCCGGGCACCCGACTCGACCTCGACGGCCTGTGCGCCGAGTTCGGCGCCAGCCGCACGCCGGTGCGGGAGGCGCTGCTGGAGCTGTCCTACGAGGGGCTGGTCGAGGTCGCCCCCCGCAGCGGCATCACGGTCATCGGCCTGAGCCCCCGCGACGTCCTCGACAACTTCGCCATCCTCGGCACCCTGGCCGGCAAGGCCGCCGAG
>DASYFF010000258.1:0-4931 GCA_036498605.1 Acidimicrobiia bacterium
CCGCAACGGCGTCGTCCACCGCGACGTGAAGCCGGGCAACATCCTCCTCACTCCCCAGGGTCAGGTGAAGGTCACCGACTTCGGCATCGCCCGGGCGGCCGGCACCAGCGAGGGCCTGACCCAGACCGGCTCGGTCATGGGGACGGCCACCTACTTCTCCCCCGAGCAGGCCCAGGGGCTGTCGGTCGACGCCCGCTCCGACGTCTACTCCCTCGGCGTCGTCCTCTACGAGATGGTCTGCGCCATTCCCCCCTTCACCGGGGAGAGCCCGATCTCGGTGGCCTACAAGCACGTGCGGGAGGAGCCGCCCCGGCCGATGGTGGTGAACCCCGACGTCCCACCGGCGCTGGAGAACATCATCCTCACCGCCATGTCGAAGAGTCCCGAGGGCCGCTACGCCTCGGCCGACGACATGCGGGCCGACCTGGCCCGCTTCCGGCGGGGGGAGCAGACGACGTCGGTGCCGCTGGCCGCCGTGCCGGTGACCGGGGCCGACGTGACGGTGGCCAATCCCCGCCTCGACAAGGTCTACGACCGCACCACGGTCGGCACCGTCGTCGCGTCGCCGACGATCCCCCAGGCCCCCCGCCGCTCGGCGGCGCCCTTCGTGCTGGCCCTCGTCGCCCTGTTGGCGGTGCTGGCCGGGCTCGGCTACCTGCTGGCCCGGCAGCTGTCGGGCAACGGCAGCCACACGGCGCTGGTCCCGGTGGCCAACTACGTCGGCCAGACCCAGCACGACGCCGAGCTGCTGATCGAGAACGCCGGCCTGAAACCCGACTCCACCACCGAGGAGAACGACCAGATCGCCGCCGGTCAGGTCGTGTCCCAGGATCCGCAGCCCGGGACCAAGATCGACAAGGGCGGGACGGTCAAGCTGAAGATCAGCGCCGGCAAGGGCCAGGTCAAGGTCCCCGACGTGACGGGCCAGTCGCTGGATGACGCCCAGTCGCAGCTGCGCGACGCCGGTCTCGACTACAACGTCCAGCAGGAGACGAGCGACTCGGTCGACGCCGGCAAGGTGACCCGCACCGACCCGCCCGGGGGCACCCAGGCGGCCAAGGGGGCGGTCATCCAGCTCTTCGTCTCGCTGGGCAAGGCGCAGGTCACGATCCCCGACGTCTCGGGGCAGGACCCGGCGACGGCGGGCAACACACTGGGCGCCAAGGGCCTGTCGATTTCGGACTCGCTCTCCCAGGCCAGCGACTCGGTCGACGCCGGCAAGGTGATCGGCACGAACCCCCCGGCCGGGACGTCGGTGCCGAAGAACTCGAAGGTCCAGCTGATCATCTCCACCGGCCCGGAGCAGATCCGCGTGCCCAACGTCGTCGGGCTGAGCAAGGCCGACGCCACCACCGAGCTCCAGAACGCCGGCTTCACGGTGATCACCCGGGACGTCACGGTCCTCGACCCCAACAGCGCCGGGCGGGTCATCGCCCAGAGTCCCCAGCAGGACTCGAAGGCGACCAAGGGATCCTCGGTCACCATCAGCGTCGGCAAGTTCGGCACCAGCTCGTCGAGCTCCAGCACCACCGGTACGACAACCTTCCCGTGATCGGGGCCTGGTACGCCCGGCATGGCCGCCACGACCTGCCGTGGCGGGCGACCCGGGACCGGTGGCCGGTGCTGGTGTCGGAGGTGATGCTGCAGCAGACCCAGGTCGGCCGGGTGGCCGCCGCCTGGCCGGCCTTCATGGCCCGCTTCCCGACGCCGGAGGCGATGGCCGCCGCCCGAGCCGGTGACGTGATCGCCGCCTGGGGCACCCTCGGCTACCCCCGCCGGGCCCGCCGCCTGTGGGAGGCGGCGGGGCGGATCACCGCCGCCGGCTGGCCCGACGACCTCTCGGAGCTGCCCGGCGTGGGCCGTTACACGGCCGAGGCGGTCGCCGCCCAGGCGGACGGGCGCGATACCGCCGCCATCGAGACCAACATCCGCCGGGTCGTCGAACGCCGGGCGGGACGGCGCCTCTCCCCGTCCGAGTCGGCCGCCGCCAGCCGGGAAGCCGGAGGGCCGCTGACCGGCCGGGACCGCCTCCTGGCCCTGATGGACATCGGCGCCGTCCTCTGCCGGCCCCGCGACCCCCGCTGCCCCGAATGCCCCCTGGAGCCCGGCTGCGCCACCGCCTCCGCTCCGGACCGCCCGGCCTTCGCCGCCCCTCTGGGACAGCGCCCCCGCCAGGCGGCGTACGAAGGCTCCTTCCGCCAGCGCCGGGGCCGGGTGATGGCCGAGCTGCGGGCCGGGCCGACCCCGTCCGCCGGCCTCGACGCCGCCGCCCTGGCGAGCCTGGTCGAAGACGGCCTGGCCGCCCTGGACGGCCCCCTCGCCCGGCTGCCTTAGGCCCGAGCGGCGGACAGCGCCAGAAAATTCTCGAGCAGCTTGTGACCGCCCTCGGTCAGGATCGACTCGGGGTGGAACTGCACCCCGACCACGGGCAGTTCTCGATGCCGGAGGCCCATGATCACGCCGTCGTCGGTTTCGGCGGTGATCTCCAGACAGTCGGGGACGTCGTCGCGCGACACCACCAGCGAGTGGTACCTCGTGGCTTCGAAGGGGTTGGGCAGGCCGGCGAAGAGGCCCTCGTCGTTGTGGTTGATCATCGACGTCTTGCCGTGCATGACCTGACCGGCCCGCACCACCTGGCCGCCGTAGAGCTGGCCGATGCACTGGTGGCCGAGGCACACGCCGAGCACCGGGGTGCCCCGGCGGCCGAACTCGTCGATGGCGGCGTTGGAGACGCCGGCGTCCTCGGGGCGGCCCGGGCCGGGCGAGACCAGCACCGCCGCCGGGTCGAGGCCGACCAGCGCGTCGAGCATGGCCTCGTCGTGGCGGTAGACGAGGGGGTCGGCCCCCAGCTCCCCCAGGTACTGGACGAGGTTGTAGACGAACGAGTCGTAGTTGTCGATGACGAGGACGAGACCCATCGATGACAGACGGTAACGGCCTCAACCGGCCCGGGCGAAGCGGACCTTCGACGTCCCGGTGTAGGCCGGGACGGTCAGCCGTTCCTTGTCCTCCACCTTGAAACCGAGCTTGAAGCGGTCGGCGTCCTCGGCGAAGCGGGCCACCAGGGCGTCGCCCATGAAGGCGTCGTGGAGGCCGGCGCCGATGGCCGTGAACCGGAACGGCGGCGAGTGGACCGTGCCGTTGATCAGCAGGGTGTTGCCGACGCAGAGGATGGCGCTGGTCGGCACGACCCGCTGCCCGTTGACGGCCAGCGCCTCGGCCCCGGCGGCCCACAGCCCGTTGGAGACGGCCTGCACGTCCTGGGAGTGGATGACGAGGTCGTTGAGGTTGCCCGACGGAGACTGCCGCTCCGACGAGTCGTCGAGCGTCACGACGAGGCCCGGCCCCTCCGCCCCCACCAGCCCCATCCCCTCCCGCAGCGTCGTCAGGGCGGTGGAGGGCCCGGCCCCGCCACCCCCCCGGGCCCGCTGGAAGCCCGCCACCTGGCGCCGCAGGTCGTCGGCGGTGAGGCGCAGGTCGGCCGAGCGGCTCTCCTCGGCCCGGATGAGCGACGCCAGCCGCTCCCGCTCCGGGGCCCGGACCGTGACCGCCCCGGGCAGCGGGTTGAGGTGGGCCGTCATGACCAGGAAGCCGACCACGGCGGCCACTGCCAGGGGCCAGAGTCGATCCCGCACTATCCTCGATCCATGCCTCGGTCGAAGAGCAAGCGGTCACGGTACACGCCGCCGCCGCCGAAGAAGGCCCCGCCGAGCCCTCCGTGGGTCCCCGCCCTGATGTTCACCGGGTTCGGCCTCGGCGTCCTCATCATCATCCTCAACTACCTGGGGGTGCTGCCCGGGGGCGCCAGCAACGGCTACCTCTTCCTCGGCCTGGCCTTCATCACCGGCGGCTTCCTGCTGGCGACCCAGTATCGCTGAAGTTCCGTCGCGGGCTCACCACTCGCCGCCCTCCACCACCAGGTTCATGTCCTCCCGGCAGTGCCGGGGGGCGTTGGGGATCTCGTCCTCCGGGGCGGCGGTCATCGTCACCTCGGTACCGCAGACCGAGCAGCGGTAGCGGTAGTCGACCTTCCGGAGCCGGCCGATCTCCGGCTCCGCCGGCGGCCCGTGGGTGAAGAACCGGATGACGAACGTGCCGCTCAGGTAGATGCAGAAGAAGGCCACGATCGCCACGGCCACCTTGAAGAGGGTGAACACCATCGGAGGCTCAGTCTAGGAACGGGCGACTCCCCGGCGACCTCAAGCAGGCCGCCCCGCAAGCCGATGAGACAGGGCGAAACCTCACGCCCGGAGAGCAACGGCTTTGTCCACGCCCACGACGCGACAATCCCTCGGGGACCAGTTCCAGGGGATCCTCACCGCCGCCCAGGAGGGCGGGGAGTGGGCCGTCGCGATCCTCTACCGCTGGTTGCAGCCGGCCGTCGTCGGGTACCTCCGGGCCCGGGCCGGCGACGACGCCGACGATCTGGCCTCCGAGACCTGGCTCGCGGTGGCCCGGGGGCTGTCGGGCTTCACCGGTGACGAGACCGCCTTCCGGTCCTGGGTCTTCACCATCGCCCACCGCCGGCTCGTCGACCACCACCGGGGCGCCGCCCGCCGCCTGAAGACCCGCAGCCTGAGCGCCGACGACGGGGACGGGCCGGAGCGCAGTGGGGCGGTGACCGAGCCGGCCGGGCGCGACGACCCGGCCGCCGAGGTGGTGGCGGCCATGGCCGGCGACGAGGCCGTGCGGCGCATCGTGGCGCTCCTGCCGGCCGACCAGGCCGAGATCGTGCTCCTGCGGGTGGTGGCCGGGCTCCCTGTCGAGGACGTGGCGGCGGTGACCGGCCGCAAGCCGGGCACGGTCCGGGTCCTCCAGCACCGGGCGCTGCGCCGGCTGGCGGAACGGCTCGAACGCCCGGTGAACGGGGTGTAACGCGGATGGACCGGCGGGCGATTGCCAGGGGGATGCTCCGGAACGACCTCCCCCTC
>DASYFF010000259.1:0-2868 GCA_036498605.1 Acidimicrobiia bacterium
ACGGCGGCGATGAGCGGCATGTCGTGCTCGATGACCAGCATCGAGCAGCCGGTGTACGCCTGGACCCGGCGCAGCAGCGGGCCGAGCGCCTCGGTCTCCCGTTGCGCCACTCCGGCCGACGGTTCGTCGAGGAGGACGACCGCCGGGTCCTGGGCCAGGATGCAGGCCAGCTCGACGATGCGGCGGCTGCCGCTGGACAGCTCGCCGAGGAGCTTGTCCCGGAAGGCGCCGAGGCCCATCAGCTCGATGAGGGCCTCCACCCGGGCGGCGAGATCGGTCTCCGACTCGTAGGACGCCGGCAGGTGGAGGGCGGCGGCCACCATCTCCTTGCTGGCCAGCTGCCGCTCGAAGGCGATGGCGATCGTCTCCCAGGTGGTGAGCGACGGGTAGAGCAGCGCCTCCTGGAACGATCGGCCGAGCCCGGCCCGGGCCCGTTCGTGCGGCGCCCACCCGGTGACGTCGCGGCCCCGCAGCTCAACGGTGCCGGCGTCGATGGGCAGGAACCCGGAGATGCAGTCGAACAGCGTCGTCTTGCCGGCGCCGTTCTGGCCGATGAGGCCGAGGATCTCGCCCTGGCGCAGGTCGAGGTCGACCTCGTCGACGGCGTGGATGCCGCCGAAGTTCTTGACGATGCCCCGGCAGGACAGGAGGACGGGCGCATCGTCGGGCGGCGGCGACGCCCGATGCCCGTTCGTCGCAGCCGGCACCTTCGGCCCCTGCCGGATGAACACCGACCGCAGCAGGTCGGGCCGCTCGACCAGGTCGGCGGTCGGACCGGTGAAGCGCACCTCACCTTTCTCCATGAACACCGCCCGCTCCGCCAGCGTGAGCGCGACGTTGACCGACTGCTCGACGATGACGATGGTGGTGCCGCCGGCGTGGACGGTACGGAGGACCTCGAGGAGATGGCCGACGACGGTCGGGGCGAGACCGAGGGAGAGTTCGTCGACCAGGAGCAGCCGGGGCCGGGTCATGAACGCCTGGGCCAGAGCCAGCATCTGCTGTTCACCGCCCGACAGGTAGCCGGCCGGCTGGCTGTGGCGTTCGGCCAGGATGGGGAACAGGTCGAGGACTTCGGCCCGGGCGGCTTCGATGCGGACGGTGTCCTTGCGGAAGGTCCAGGCCGCGAGCCGGAGGTGCTCGTCGACGGTGACGGTGGGGAAGATCCCCTTGCCGCCCGGCATGAGGGAAACCCCGGCCCGCGTGACGGCTTCGGCGTCGGCACCGGTGATGTCGTGCCCGTCCAGCGAGACCCGCCCGGCGGTCGGTGTAATGAGCCCCGAGACCGCCTTGAGCAGCGTCGACTTGCCGGCGCCGTTGGTGCCGAGGAGGGCGACGATCTCGCCTTCGTCGACCTCGAAGTCGACGCCGAAGAGCACCTGCACCGGCCCGTAGGCGACGTCGAGGCCCTTGCACTCGACCAGTGTGCTCACCCGCGGCCTCCGGTCAGCGCGCCGTCCAGCAGGTCGACCTCGTCCTCCGGGTGGTCCTCGTCGGCCGTGGCGCGTTCGGGGGCGTGGCGGTAGGCCACAAGACTGGGGACGACCAGCCCCCGCCGGTTGGCGACGAGGCGCAGGAACCGGTCCCGGAGGTTGAACGCCACCTGCCCGAGGCCGCCGGGCAGGACGAGGAGCACGGCCAGGAGGCTCGTGCCCGAGACGAGCAGGCGGTACTCGGGCTTGACATTCTGCAGCGCCCGCAACGAGAAGACCCCGAGGATGACGCCGCCGACGGAACCGAGACCGCCGATGACGGCCATGGAGAACACCTCGAGGCTCTGCACCGGCTGGTAGCTGCCGATGCGGGCCCCGTGGAGGACCATCACGTGGAGTCCGCCGGCGACGCCGGCCAGCATCCCGGAGAACACGAAGCCCGACAGGATCACGCCCGTGGTCGGCACCGACGCCGCCTCCGCCGCCCGGCGGTTGTCGCGGGCGGCGATCAGCACCCGCCCGGCCCGGGCCCGCCGCACGCCCCGGGCGAGGAAGATGAACAGCACCAGGAAGGCCAGGCAGATGAAGTACATCGTGCGGGCGTTCTCCAGCGGGAAGCGCTGCCCCAGGTTGGGGCGGCTCAGCACGCCGGGAATCCAGTTGTTGAAGTACGTCGGGTTCAGGAAGTAGCTGTCGAGCGCGACGGCGAAGGCCAGCGTGGTCACGGCCAGGAACAGGCCCCGGATGCGCAACGCCGGCAGGCCGAGGAGGAGCGCGACGACGCCGCCGACGAGCCCGGAGACGAGCAGCGCCACGAACAGGTCGGAGTGCAGCTTCGTCACGAGGTTGCCGGCGGCGACGGCGCCCGTCCCCACAATGGCGAACTGGCCGAGGCTGATGTGGCCGCCCCAGCCGGCGAGCACGACCAGCGACACGCCGACCATCGCCCACACGAGCGTGAGCGACAGAGTCGTGGTGGTGCTGGGACCGTACACGTAGGGGGCGGCCAGCGCCGCGGCGGCCAGCACGGCGTAGAGGAACCAGCGGGCGGCCCGCACCTCAGGGAGCCGGCGCAGCTCGAAGGGGATAGGCCGGGCGACAGAGGTGTCGGTCCAGGAGCTGGCGGTGTCCGACAGGCGGCCCATCCGGTCGCGGCGGAAGAGGAGCCCGGCCAGGATCACCAGCAGGAACACGACGTCGGCCGCCGAGGGCACGTTGCCGCTCCAGAACACGAGCTGTTCGAGCACCCCGAGGCCGGCGGCGGCGAAGAAGGCCACCGGCAGCGACTCCATCCGGGCCAGCACGGCGGCGGCGAGCGCCGGGAGCAGCAGGCCGGGCCCGGCCAGGCCGGAGGGCACGGCACCCTTGCTCGGTACGGTCAGCACGTAGGTCAGCGCCGACAGACCGCCGCCGACGACCCACACCAGCGTCGACA
>DASYFF010000260.1:0-3132 GCA_036498605.1 Acidimicrobiia bacterium
ACGTCCTTGGGGTGCAGCCCGACCGAGCGGGCGTAGCGGCGGGCGGCCTCGACGTCGGCCATGGCCGAGGCGGGGATGGGGATCCCCTGCACGAGGCAGTCGTAGAGCGTCGGACCCGGTTCGTAGGTCAGCACGAGGTAGAAGTCACCCCGGCCGAGGCAGGTGGCGTAGTACGGCGAGGCGCCGAGGCGCCTGTAGGCCTCGTACTCGTCGGCCAGGCAGCCGATCGTCTGGGGGGCGTAGACCTTGAAGGCCAGCTCGGGCAGGCCGGGATGGGCGACGACGATGGCGTCGGTCCCCTTCCCGACGAAGCGCAGCGGCTCCGGGATGTGCTCGACGGTGATCGGTTCGTTGTGGGCCCAGGCCGTGATACGGATGCCCTCCAGGAGGCATTCGACGACGTCGGCGCCGGGGGTCGGTGACCACGCCGGCCCAGGCAGGGTGCCTGGGCCGGGAGCGAGCATGGTCATGGGGAACGGTCTAGTTGGTGGAGGCCTTGGCCGACAGAGCGGTCAGCTCCTCGACCTTGGCCTGGAGGGCGGTGAGCTGGGCCTTGAGCGAGGAGACGTCGCCGGAGGCGTCGTCATCGTCGTCGACGGCGTCCTTGACGGAGTCGCGCACGTCGGTCTCGAGGTCCTTCGCACGGTCGAGGAGGTCGTCCACGAAGTCCTTCGTGTCGTCGACGATGTCCTCGAAGAAACGGGTGAGGGTGTTCTTGCGCTTGGCCATGGGACGCTCCTTTGTCGTTGCGATTTACGCTATGCGTAATATTACACAACGCGTAAGAGCAGTCAAGGGCGAATCGTCCCCTTTTTCCGGCGAATTTTCCCGGCGAGAGTTCAGGCGGACGGGCCGGACCGGCGGCGCCGGTCGAGCCAGACGCCGGCCACGGCGGCGCCGACCGCCGCCCGCCGCCACAGCCGGGCCGCCCGGGCGTCGGCCCGGTCCTCGTGGCGGGAGCGCAGGCCCATGTCCTCGCCCAGGCGCATGGTGGTGTCGCGGTTGGCCATGTCGGCCATGATCGAGCGGACCTGGCCCGGGCCGTTGAAGCCCATGAGGAAGGCCTGGGCGGCCGAGCGGGCCATGGCGTCGCGGCCCAGCATCTCCCGGGCGATGGCCTGGGAGATGAGCTTGAACTCCTCCTCGAAGATGTCGGTGATCGACAGCCCGGGGGCCAGGTAGCGGATCGACCCTTCGACGTTGGCGAACGACTTGCCGAGGATGGCCACCGTCGGGCTGGTGGCGATGCCCCGCTTGGAGGAGAACTTGAGGATGCTGGTCAGCTGGACGCCGAAGTTGAACCGCTCCAGCGACTGGCCGGCGATGCCGGGCACGAAGCGCCCCATGTCGTTGATGAAGCCTGCGATGTCGGCCCGCTTCGTGGCCCGGCCCATCTCGATCCACGTCCGGGCCAGGGTCGTGCCGTCGTTGAGGCCCATGCTGAGGAGCACCACCGACAGGGCGATCGACAGGTTGAGGTCGACCTTGCCCACCATGCCCCAGTCGATGAGGTTGGCCTGCCCGTCGGGCGAGATGAACACGTTGCCGGGGTGGGGGTCGGCGTGGAACTTCCGGTCGACGAAGTAGCCCCAGAACATGAAGCTCAGCAGGTCGCGGCCGATGGCCTCCCGCTGCTCCTCGGAGTAGTCCTCGCGGTTCACGTCGCGGATCGACTTCCCCTCGGCCAGGCTCTGGACCAGCACCCGGGGCGTGGCGTAGAGGACCTCGGGAATGTCGAGGGTGTCGAAGTCGGCCACCCGGTCCCGGAAGTCGTCCATGTTCTCGGCTTCGAGGGTGAAGTCGAGCTCCGGCCGCATCGACGAGAACACCACGTCGAGCATGGCCTCGAGGTCCATCACGTCGTTGAAGTCGGGCATCCGCTTGGCCAGGCGCCGCACCAGCGCGGCCAGCAGCGCCATGTCGTCGAGCATCGCCTGCTGCACGCCCGGCCGCTGGATCTTGACCACCGCCGTCCGGCCCGACTTGAGCACCACGGAGTACACCTGGGCCAGCGAGGCGCAGCCCAGCGGCTCCGTGTCGACCTCCCGGAAGTAGCGCTTCCAGTCCCGCCCGAGCTCGTCCTCGAGGACGGGCTCGAACTCGGTGAAGGGCGTGACCGAGACCTTGGCGTGGAGGTGCTCGAACTCGGCCATGAGGTACTCGGGGCAGATGTCGGGCCGGGTGGAGAGCATCTGGCCGACCTTGATGTAGAGCGGCCCGAGGTCCTCCAGCGCCTGGCGGACGGCCCGGGCCCGCTGCTGCTGGCGGTCGGGCCGGTCCTCGCCGTCGCCGCCCAGCGTCGCCCGCAGGCCGACGGCGCGGCCGATCTCACCGGTCAGGAGACCTCCGACCGTCCGGCTGACGTACCGGGCCCGGGCGACGTTCACCGCCGAAGGTTACCTTCGGCGACCGGCAGTGGTCAGTCGAAGTCGGGCTCGTCGGCCCAGTCGAGCTTGTCCCGCCGCCCCGACGGGCGGGCTTCCTCCTCCAACCGGTTGCCGTCCCGCCAATCCCGGTCATCGGCCGGGCGCCGGCCCCGGCGCGGCCCGTCCCACTCGTCGTCGTCGTAGTCGCTGCTGCGCCGGCGGGCCTCGTCCCCCAGCAGTCGGGCCAGATCGGCCAGGCCGCCGGCCCCGGCCAGCGCGCCGAGCGGCCCTCCCCCACCGCCGAGCCCGAGTCCGGCCAACGGGCCCGAGCCCAGCCCCGGCACGAGGTTCTGGAGCATGCTGGCGCCGAGGACGCTCTGGAGCACCTCGTAGGTGCAGTCGGTGCCGCTCCCCTGGCGGCGGGCCTCGAACAACCCGCCATCGCGGACGTAGTCCCGGAGTTCGGCGGGCGTGATCCGGCGCCGTTCGGTGGCGTCGAACAGGGAGCCGTCGTCCCGGCGGACGATCTTCTTGCGCCGCCGGCGTCTCGAAGGGGGTTCGCTGGTCACACCGGCCCCGGCTAGGGCCCGGTCGACCCGGCCGCGTCCTTCTCCTGTAGCGCCGTCAGCTCGTCGATCTTGGCCTTGATCTCGGCCAGCTGCTTGCGGAGGGCGGCCGCCTCCCGGGCCTGGGCGTCGTCATCGCCGTCGTTATCGTCGACCGTCTTCTTGACCGAGTCGCGGGCATCCTCCTCGACGTCCTTGGC
>DASYFF010000261.1:0-7509 GCA_036498605.1 Acidimicrobiia bacterium
TGGGGGCGCTGATCAGGGACTGGGCGTCGTGCACGAAGACGGTCATCTGGACGACCTTGCCGTCCCGGATGACGGACTCCTCGGCCACGAGCACGTCCTCGCCGGTGGCGAGGTCGGGCATCCGCAGCAGGCCGATGACCCGCTCGCCGTCGGCCACGAGGTAGTCGGCCCTGATCTGCGTCATGTCGTAGGTCTTGGCGATCTTCCCGACCAGTTCTCCGAAGAGCTCCTTGCCCCGGTACTCGCCGCCGTAGGGCAGGAAGGCGGGCTCGCGGATCACCACGTCGTCGGCCAGACGGTTGAGCACGCCGTCCAGGTCGCCGGCGCTGACGGCGTCGTAGAGCGCCTGCATCAACCGGCGGCTCTCTTCGGTGCGCTCGATCATCGGGTGCCCTCCACAAAGTACGAGCGGGTCTGCACGTCCCGGGGGTAGTCGTGGGCATGTGACGCCCAGATCATCTCGGGGATGTGATAGGCGACGAGGAGACCGAGGAAGACCCAGGCGAACACGGCCAGGGCCCGCAGGGTGACCCGCTTCACGCTGCCGCTGACGGCGTCGATGCCCCGTTCGACGAGCGTGTGGGCCTTGTCGTCGGTGAAGTACCGCAACAAGGTCGGCGTCGCCATGAACAGCGAGACGTGGAACATCTCGTTGAACGGGAGTTGGAAGTAATGGCCGCCGAAGGTCACCGGCCACCAGCCACCGGCGTAGCTGCAGAATCCCAGGGGCAGGAAGAACAGGCCTTCGACGACGACGTCGACGAACATCAGGAACACGATGCACACCGCGACGAGCCCGGCGGTGGTGAGGCGCGGGAAGGCCCGCTCGGCGGCGCGCAGCACGGCACCGCCGATCATGGGGACCACGACCAGCAGCAGGACATAGGCCGACGGCATGAAGAACGGCCAGGCGCTGCCGGGTCCCTGGGCGTGGCGCGACAGCGGGCCGGGCAGCGCCGAGAGGATCGAGCCGCGGTTGGCCAGGTTGGCGTTGTAGAGGAACCAGGAGTGGAAGGCGTTGGACAGCGGATCCCACACCGAGACGAGGACGGCGGCGATCCAGAGCAACCCGTCGATGCCGACGGTGCGATGCCGGCGCCACGGCCGGACGACCAGGAACCAGCCGAGCAGGAGGGCCAGCAGCGGAAAGGCGATCTGGCCGGTGAGGAGGGCGGCCCGCATCCAACCCGGTGCCCGGTCGGGCCCGGTCGGGACCGGGACGAAGTCAGGCCCGGCGACCCACTTGAGGGTGTACCCGAGCGTGACGGCCAGCAGGACCCCGCCGACGCCGGCCCAGATGTGGACCGGCCGGGCCGATCCAGGGGCTCGACCCGGCGCCGGGTCGATGACCGGCCGGCGGGCTTCCCTGGTCAGTGTCGACATGGCCTATCCGCGCTGCTCGGCGGTCGCCCCGGGCGGGTTGCCGGGGAGCAGGACCGGGACGTCGGGGGCCGGGCAGCGGTAGGGGGTGCCGTCGCCGCAGGCGCCGTTGCGCATGTAGGACGGGATGTCGGACTGGCGGCCGACGTAGAAGCCCAGCGGCGCGCTGAGGATGGCGTAGCCGGCCTGGGCGGCGGTGGCCAAGCCGATGACGGCCAGGGCGCTGACGGCGGTCTTCCGCCAGCCGGTGGCCGCCACCCGGTCCAGGCCTCGTTCGACGGCCACCCGGCCCCGCTCGTCCTTGAAGAAGAAGAGGGCGGCGAGAGCGGTCTGGGTGGCGCCCCAGCCCAGGACCTCGGTCAGGGGGATGGCCATCGTGGTGTGGGACCAGAGGGTGACGCCGGGGATGCCGTTCCAGAAGAGCCAGCCGGTCCGGATCAGCAGGTCCTCGACGCCGAACACGGCGAGCGACAGGAAGGCCCAGGCGATGAGGACCAGGCCCACGGCGCCGGTCTGCGGCCGGCGGCGGCGCACCGCCCGCATCAGGGCGGCGCCGCCCACGGTGGCCAGCACCGAATTGGTGTAGGAGGTGAAGTTGATCGTCCAGGCGAACGGCAGGTTGCCGCCCCTCGGGCTGACCCAGCCGGGGATGTGCGCCGCCCAGGACCCCATGTTCACGTAGTAGGAGTTGAAGAAGTACTGGGGCCGGAAGTAGTTGGCGGCCGGATCCAGCCACATGATGGCCCACCAGGCCAGCAGGATCTTCGCCTCCAGCGACAGGCGCCGCTGCTTCAGGCAGGTGCGGACCACGAAGGCGATGGTCGCCACCGCCGCAGCCGAGAAGGCGATCTGCAGGATCCAGGCCCACACCTTGTCGTGGCCCGGCACCTCGCTCCGCCCGATGGTGACGGTGCGGAAGTCGTCGGAGGCGATCCACGACCCGTAGATCCAGGCCTGCAGGGCCACCGCCGCCGCCCCGACCGATGCCCACCAGACCACCGGCCGCGCCCGGCGCGGCGCGATGTCGCCGACGATCTGCTCGCTGACCTGCTCCGGGATGTCGAGGCGGCCCGGCGGTGACGCTGTCTGCACTGACCCTCATCCCCCTTGCCCACCGGAGGGGTGAGCCTGGGGTCATCCAAGCCCGTCACCGCCGGGGCGTCAGGAGTCGCCACCACTCCGAAGTGGCCCTTCGACCACTCCGGTCCACTCTGCGGACCACTCCGGCCGGACTCAGGACCGGTGTTGCACCTCAGCAGCCGAGTGCGTAGCTGAGCGCCGAGCAAACCTTTCGCATGATGTCGTCGCTGACCTGCCCGACGCGGGTGGTGAGCGATTTCTGGGTCACGGTGTGGATGCCATCACAGTTGATCACCGACGGCCGGTCGAGCCCAGCCTGGACGTGATCGAGGTCAACCTCGGAGCCCAGCCCGCGGACCGACGTGGTGACTTCGGCCACGGTCACGAGGGCACGGACGTCGATGACTTCGGAGCGGGTCATCACGAGGACAGGTCGCTTCTTGCGGCCGACCTCGGCCAGCCATACCTCGCCTCGCCTCACTCCTCACCCCAGGCTTCGGCTTCCGCCCAGAACGAGTCTGAACGTTCTGGATGGCGCTGATACGCCTCACGGTCCGCACGAGCCAGTGCGGCGCGTACAGCGTCGGCCACACCTTGGCGGGCAGCAGCCGAAATGTTGATTCCGAGTTGCCGGGCACGCTCGGCGAGTTCCTCGTCGAGCGTAAAAGTGGTGCGCGAAGACGCCATATCTAGATGCTATCAGTTTGAGGTAGCACAGAGCGCCGCGAGAAGCGGCCCTCCCGGCACCCGACCTGGTTGCCAGAGCCGGCACGACCCGCTCCGGTACGGCACCTCCGAGCGCTACCGGGCCCGCCCTCCTTCATTCCTCGTGACGTTGTGCCGCCTGGAGCGGCAGAACGTCACGAAGTTTGTCGCCAGGCCAGCGGGGTAGCGCAAGTAGCCGGATATGCGAGCGGGCTGAGGGACGGCCAGCGCGCCCGATAACCGGGGGCGATACTGGTCTACGACTTGCCGGGTTCAGCTGCCGGGGAGGGCGTCGGCCAGCTCGTCGCGGCCGTGGACGCCGAGCTTGCCGTAGGCGGCGTGGAGCTTGTTCTCCACCGTGCGGGGCGAGAGGTGGAGGGCCTCGGCGATGTCCTTGTTGGACAGGCCGGTGGCGGCCAGCCGGGCGATCTGCAGTTCCCGTTCCGACAGGACCGATCCCGCCTCGGCGGCGGGCGCCAGCTTCGGCGTGGAGGCCCCTTCGCAGCGGGCGGCCAGGGCCCCGGCCCGGCGTTCGGCGGCGGCGGCCGCCCGCCGGTCGCCCTGCCGGCGCCACACCTCGGCGGCATCGACGGCGCATTCGGCGGCGAGGAGGATGGCGCCCATCGCCTCGAACTCCACCGACAGGGCGGCGAGGCGGATGGCGTCCCGGTTCAGGAGGGCCCGGGTGTGGACGGCCCGGGCGGCGGTCATCGGCCCTTCGAGCTGTTCGCCCAGCTCCTCCAGCCGGACCACCACCGCGCCGGCCTCGCCGAGCCGGGCGAGGTCGTGGAGCGCCGTCGCCTCCGAGATGTAGTCGCCCACCTCCGCCCCCACCTCGGCGGCCTCGTGCAGCAGTCGCCGGGCGGCGCCGAGGTCATCGTTGGCCACCGCGATCCAGGCCCGGGACCGGATCGCCTCGGCTTCCTTCATCCGCACGTGTTTGGGCAGGGCGTCCAGTCCGGCCAGCGTCTTCGTGGCCTCCTCCGGTTCCCCGGCCAGGGCCTGCGCCTCGGCCAGAGGAATGAGCGCCACCCGGGTCACGATCAGGCGGCCGTGCTCCCGGGACAGCGCCACCGCCTCCCGGCCCCAGCGGATCGCCTGTTGCACCCGGCCCTGGGCGAGACAGACGCAGCACAGCGCCGGGGCGATGTCCCAGCGGGCTTCGGCCGACCCTTCGGCGACGCCCTGCTCGTAGGCCGCCGTGGCCAGGGCCTCGGCTTCGCCGATGGCCCCGGCGTAGAGGACGGCGTAGCTCCGCAGCGACGCATGCACGGTGGGGTTCCACGGCAGCGGCGTACCGGTCAACTCCCGGTGGGCGGCGGCACCCCGCTGGGCGGCATCGACGGCCCGGGAGGCCTGGCCGGCCTTGCCGAAGCCGTAGGTGGCCATGACCGCGGCCCAGACCAGGGCCCGGCCCGTGGCCCGTTCGAGGAGGGGGATGCTGACCTCCAGCGATTTGGTCGTCTGGCCGGCGGCGTCGAGCGCCGAACCCCGGTAGGCGGTGAGCTCGTCGCGGGCGCCGGGGTCGGCGATGCGCCGCTCGGCCGCCTCGGCCACGGCCAGTCCCTCGTCGAGCCGGCCGAGGCTGTAGATCAGGTTGTCGACCCGCACGATGGCCAGCCGGCCGAGCTCGGCGTCGCCGTCGGCCCGGCCGTCCAGCTCGGCGAGGCGCTGTTCGGCCTCCTCGGCCCGGCCGGTCAGGCTGAGCATCTGGGCCGCCAGCAGCTCGGCTTCGAAGCCGCCGTCGGCCTCGACCGCCACCCGGGCCAGCCGCTCGGCCAGGCCGAGGTCGTGGAGGGCCCAGGCCCGGTGGGCGGCGGCCACCATCAGCGCCGGCTCGATGCGACCGCCGTGGTTGAGGCGCCAGCCGGCGAAGCGGAGGAGGTCGTCCCGCCGGCGCAGCCCGGTGGCCTCGAGGGCGTCGGCCAGGGTGCGGGACAGGCTCCGGACCCGCAGCGGCGACATCAGGGCCCGCAGGACGTCGCCGTAGACCGGGTGCACGAGGGCCACGTCGACCCGCCGGCCCGTCTCGGCGACCCGGATGAGCCCGCGCCGCTCCAGGCCCGTGAGCATGGCCGGGTCGGTGATCCGCTCGAACACGTCGATGCCCAACGGTTCGCCCAGCGCCAGCAGCTCGAGGCTGTCGCGGTCCTCGTCGGCCAGGCCGGCCAGGCGGTTCTCGACCAGCTCCACCAGTCGGGCCGACGCCGGGAGCCGGGCGTGGAGCTGCCACAGGCCGCCGTCGGCCCGCAGGACGCCGCCCTCCACGGCGGCCAGCACGATCTCCCGCAGGAACAGGACGTTGCCGGCGCTGCGCTGGTAGAAGAGGTGGCGGGCGCCGGCCTCCACCGGCCCTCCGAGCCCGGCGGTCAGGAGATCGCCGATCTCCGGCTCCGGCAGGGGTTCGAGGTCGATGCGCTCGGCCAGCCCGTCCTTCCACAGGGCCAGCACCGGGTCCGGCAGCGCCTGGCGGGACCGGACGGTGGCCAGCACGAAAGCCCGTTCGGCGGCGGCCAGCTGATGGGTGAGGGCGGCCGACGCCTCGTCGAGGAGGTGGGCGTCGTCGACCAGCAGCGCCACTGGACGGCCCTCGCCCCGCTCGGCGATGGCGTGGGCGATCTGGCGGAGCGTCTGGCCCCGGTCCTGCCCGGCCACGAGCTCGGGGAGAACGGCGGCGAAGGCGCCGAAGGGCAGCCCGGCGGTGGCCGGGGTGGCCCCCACCCGCAGGGTGGCGAATCCCCGGGCGGCGGCGGCGGCCAGGCCCTCGGTGGCCAGGCGGGTCTTGCCGACCCCGGCCGCGCCGGCCAGGACCACGCCGCCCGTCCGGCCGTCGAGCCCGGCCACGATCCGCCCGAGCTCGTCGGCCCGGCCGATGAGCGGCCAGTCGTCCCCCCTCATACCGATCAGTGTCCCATCGTCACCCGAGGCGGCGCAGTATGCCCTGCTCGATGGCCCCGAACCCGACGGCGCCGTCGGCGGTGCGGACCTCGGCGAAATCGTCGTAGGCGCTGAGGGCGGCCGAGGTCGTGGGCTCGCCCAACGGCACGAAGATCCGGGCCTCGGGGCGGTCGACGGTGAGTTCGACGCCGCCCCCGTCGGTGAGGTCGAGCTCCATGCGGGCCAGCCCGCCCCAGGCGTCCCGCACCACCCGGGAGCCGCAGATCTGGCCCTGGCGGCCACCCATGAGGAAGCCGTGCACGTGCTCGTCGTCGCGCAGGGTGCTGCGGAACTTCATGATGGCGAGGTCGAAGTCGTCGAAGAGGAACAGGCAGGCGTAGTACTCCACCCAGGAGGCCGCCTCGTCCCGGAAGCCCCAGGTGCGGTCGCGCAGGGCCGCACCGTCGACAGTCAGGGTCACGTCACCGAGCGTGACGGTCCCGGTGGCCGTGCCGGTCTGCTGGAAGTGCTGCAACGGCTCGTTCCCCTCCACGCCGGGGAGCACCTGCGACTGGCTGTAGTCGCAGGGGTGGTGCCGGGGGGACAGTGTCGTGTCGACGGCCAGGTTCGGGCCCTTGGCGGCGATGTGCCCGGTGAGGTCGACACCGATCGACGGGCTCCCCCATTCCATGGGCGGCAACGCCTCGACGATCTCCGCCTCCCGGCCGTCGGCCACGAGACTGCAGCGGGCCCGCCGCCCGCCGGCGTTCGGCGAGGTGGTGAGGTGGGTGACGGAGTACACGCCCTGGGGCCGGTCGTAGAACGCCAGCCAGGCGTTCTCCCGCCAGGGAGGGTCGCCGGGGCGGATCGGCCGGTCGCCGTGGACGGGCTCGGCCAGCGGACCCCACCCGCCACGGTCGTCAAGGGCTGGTTGGTCCATGGCTCGTGACCTCGCTCTCGTGAGGAAGGACGACGGTGCCGGTGCCGCCGTCGACGCGGAGGCGGTCGCCGCTGCGGACGACGGCGGTGGCCCGTTCGGTGCCGACCACGCAGGGGATGCCGAGCTCCCGCGCCGCGATGGCGGCGTGGCTGATGACGCTGCCGACGTCGGTGACCAGGGCGGCCGCCCCGATCATCAGGGTCATCCAGCTGGGGTCGGTGACGTGACAGACCAGGATCTCGCCCGGGTCGATCGGCCGGGTCTCTTGGGACGGGTCGGTGATGACCCGGGCCGGGCCCTCGACGATTCCCGGGGAGACGGCCACCCCCCGGAGGTCACCGGCGCCGTTGCCGGCCGGAGTGGCCGCCGGCGACACGGTCGGGCGACCGATGAAGACGGGCGGGACCCGCAGCGTCTCGTAGTGGGCCCGGCGTTGCCGGCGCTGCGTCACGAGGGCGTCGACGGCGGTGAGCGGCTCGGGCTGGAGCACCTCGTCGAGCGTGAGGTCGAAGATGGCGGCGGCGTCG
>DASYFF010000262.1:0-2174 GCA_036498605.1 Acidimicrobiia bacterium
GGGACATCAGGCCAGGGCCGCCACGGAGGTGATCGGCTTGCTGGGCGGGGTGGAGCCGAGGGAGCCGTCGAACGGCTTGTCGGAGAAGTTGAAGATGCCGCCGTCCTCGCCGACCATCATGTAGCCGTTGCCGTAGGGCACCATGCCGGTGACGGGCTTGGCCAGCTTCGTGCCGCCCATGGAGCCCCGGAACTGCGACTCGAAGGCGAAGATGCCGCCGTCGGAGGCCACCAGCCAGTAGCCGACGCCGTCGCTGTCGGGGACGAGGGACTGCACCGGGGCGTTGAGCTTCTTGCCGCCCATGGAGCCGTAGAACTTGGCGTCACCGAAGGCGAAGATGCCGCCGTCGGAGCCGACCATGTAGTAACCGAGGCCGGTCGGGGTGGGGATGGAGTCCAGCACCGGCCCGGCCAGCGCCACCTTCGACATGTCGCCGAAGAACGTGGCGTCACCGAAGCCGACGGCCCGGCCCTTGGTGGTGAAGATCCAGTAGCCCTTGCCCGACGGGGTGGCCGACAGGCTGGTCACCGTCTCGCCGGGGGCCAGCCGGCCGGCGTCGATCCCGCCCAGGGCGGTGGCGTCGCCGTAGGCGTAGACGTGGCCGACGCTGTCGACGATCCAGTACCCGTCACCGGTCGGGGTTTCCTCCAGGTCGGCGGCGGTGGCACTGCCCGCCAGCGTCGGGGCGCCGAGGTTCTTGGCCTGGCCGAAGGCGTAGACCTTCCCGTCGGAGCCCAGCATCCAGTAGCCGTTTCGGCCCGAGCCCGGGGTCGACCCCGGCGGCGCCGTGGTCGGCGTGGTGTCGGGGCCGGTGGTGGGCGTCGTGCCCGGGTCGGTGCCGGTGCCGGTGTAGGGGCCCCAGGTCAGCGAGGCGATGTGGTTGAACCAGGGGTCGAGCGCCGCTTCCTTGTAGGCGTCGAACGAGGGCTGCGTCGTGTCGACGGCCCAGCCGCCCTCGGTGTCGGCCGAGTTGCCGGCGATGTCGAAGTAGACCATGGCCTGGACGTCGGAGTAGGCGCCGCAGTAGGTGCAGTCGGCCGGGGTGGACGCCGTGCGGGGCTCGACGGTGGCGTGGGCCCGCCGGAACCACAGGGCCTTGTCGGCGCCGCCGTCGCTCTGCTCCTGGGTGCCGTACTCGGCCACCATGATCGGCTTGGCCGAGCCCACGTGGCCGGTGGCCGGGTCGTCGGACCGGGCCCACTTCATGAACTGGTCGTAGATCTCGAGGAAGTCGCGGTAGCGGTCGCCGGGGTGGGTGGGGGCGCCGTGCCAGTTGTAGCCGTCGGCCGAGACCCAGTCGACGTAGGCGTCACCGGGGTAGTACTGCGGGGCCGGGGGCTGGTTGTTGGTGTAGGGGTCGTTGATCTTGTAGCCGTTGGCGTTGCCGGTCCAGACCCAGATCACGTTGGTGACGCCGGCGGCCTTGAACCGGTCGTAGATGTAGCGCCAGGCGGCGACGAAGTCGGCGGGGTGGTGGACGAGCGTCCGCTTCGACGCCCGGGCCCCGTCCGCCTCCCAGCAGTAGCGCATGAAGAAGTCACGGGGGTAGGCCTTGAAGGCCTCGATGGCGGCGTCGATGGCGGCGTCGAGCTTGCCGGCCGTGATCTCGAGGCTGTCGCCGCACGCCCATCCGACCAGCGGGATCCGGTTCTCCTGCAGGTCGAGCTGCTCCTGGAGCTCCAGCTGGACGGGCTGCCCGGCCTGCTTGAGCTTGAGGTAGCCGTCGAAGGCGGTGGTGTAGTGGTTGTCGATATCGAGCTTGCGCCCCAGCTTCTGCTCGAGCTGGGTGATGCCCTGGTCGGCCGATTCGGCCGGCACGTTCCTGTTGTGGACGGTGCCCTTGGCGTCGGTGACCTGAACCTGCTTCTGCGTCATCTCGTCGGCGTGGACCCCGAAGAGGGCGCCGGTCGACGGCGTGAGGCGGCCGGGCGTGCGGGGCCCGGGCGTGTAGCCCGCTACGGGGACGTATTGCTCCGTCGGCGTCGGGTCGGTCGGGTCGACGATCTTGGTGTCGGCGGCCCGGGCGGGGATCGACATGGCCAGAGAGGAGCCGACCAGACCGAGGACGGTGAGAGCCGTCCCCAGCCGGGACCGGCGGCCGGTCGAGCGCTCGAAGGACATACGGTCACCTTTCGGGTACGAACCCACCACCGGGGCAGGACGGGCGCGTCTCG
>DASYFF010000263.1:0-28988 GCA_036498605.1 Acidimicrobiia bacterium
CAGCGCCCCGGTCGGGAAGTCGGGCCCCAGCACGAACTGCATCAGGTCGTCGGACGTCGCCTCGGGGTTGTCGATCAGGTGGATGGTGGCGTCGATGACCTCACGGAGATTGTGGGGCGGGATGTTCGTGGCCATCCCCACCGCGATGCCGCCGCTCCCGTTGACCAGCAGGTTGGGGAACCGCGCCGGCAGCACCGCCGGCTCCTGCGTCTTCCCGTCATAGGTCTCTATGAAATCGACGGTGTCCTCGTCGATCCCCGCCAGCATGTGCATCGCCAACGGCGCAAGCCGACACTCGGTATACCTCATAGCCGCCGGACGATCATTCGGGTCGGGGGAACCGAAGTTGCCGTGGCCGTCGACCAGGGGGTGGCGGAGGGAGAAGCTCTGGGCCATGCGGGCCAGGGCGTCGTAGATGGCCGTGTCGCCATGGGGGTGGTACTGGCCCATGACGCGGCCGACCACCTGGGCGCACTTCGTGTACGGCCGTTCGGGCCGCAGCCCGGCTTCGTACATCCCGTAGAGAATCCGCCGGTGGACGGGCTTCAGACCGTCGCGGGCGTCGGGCAGGGCCCGGGACACGATGACCGACATCGCGTAGTCCATGAAGGACCGCGACATTTCCTCCTGGATCTCGATCGGTTCGATCGCTCCCAGGCTCTGCTGGCCGTCAGGCACCTCGGCCGCCTCCCTCGTTGCTCTGCGAATTGCTCAGCGAAATCAGAAGTCCAGGAACCGCACGTCGCTGGCGTTCTCCTGGATGAACGTGCGCCGGGCGTCGACGTCGTCGCCCATCAGCCGGGACGTGATGTCGTCGGCGATGGCTACGTCTTCCACCGAGACCTGGAGCAGTGAACGGTTGCCCGGGTCCATCGTGGTGGCCCACAGCTCGTCGTAGTTCATCTCGCCCAGGCCCTTGAACCGGCTGATCTCCGGCTTGCGGCCCTCGTGGGACGCCAGGAAGGCCTGGAGCGCGTGGTCGTCCTTCAGGTAGGTCTTCTCCTTCCCGAGGACGGCCGAATACAGCGGCGGCTGGGCGATGTAGACGTAGCCCATCTTCACCAGCGCTTCCATCTCCCGGTAGAAGAAGGTCAGCAGCAGCGTGCGGATGTGGGCGCCGTCGACGTCGGCGTCGGTGAGCAGCACGATCTTGTGGTACCGGATCTTCTCGACGTCGAACTCTTCCTTGATCCCGGCGCCGATGGCCGTGATGAGCGCCTGGATCTCCTCGTTCTTGAGCATCCGGTCGATCCGGGCCCGCTCGACGTTGAGGATCTTCCCCCGGATCGGCAGGATGGCCTGGAACTCCCGGTCGCGGGCCTGCTTGGCCGAGCCGCCGGCCGAGTCACCCTCCACGATGAACAGCTCCGACTGGCGGGGATCCCGCGACGAGCAGTCGGCCAGCTTGCCGGGCATCGACGCCGACTCCAGCAGTGACTTGCGCCGGGTCAGGTCACGGGCCTGGCGGGCGGCCATCCGGGCCCGGGCGGCCTGGATGATCTTGGCCACGATCTGCTTGGCCTCGGGGGGGTTCTCCTCGAACCAGTCACGCAGCCTGGCGTTGGTGGCCTTCTCCACCAGAGAGCGCATGTCGGTGTTGCCGAGCTTGGTCTTGGTCTGGCCCTCGAACTGGGGGTTCGACAGCTTCACCGAGATGATCGCCGTGAGGCCTTCCCGGATGTCTTCCCCGGTGAAGGCGTCGTCCTTCTCCTTCAAGAGGTTCTTGTCGCGGGCGTACTTGTTGACCACGTTGGTGAGGGACTTGCGGAAGCCCTCCTCGTGCATGCCGCCCTCGGTGGTGGCGATGTTGTTGGCGAAGCTGTGCAGGCCTTCGTGGTAGCCGGTGTTCCACTGGAGGGCGACCTCGACCACGCTGGCGTCCTGGGCGTCCTCGAAGAAGACGATCCGCTTGTGGAGCGCCTCCTTGGAGGCGTTGAGGTGTTTCACGAAGTCGACGATTCCGCCGGTGTACTTGTAGTTGACTTCCAACGGCCCGTCGGCTGGGCGCTCATCGCGGAAGTCGATCTCGAGACCCTTGGTCAGGAAGGCCATCTCCCGGAGCCGCTCGAGCAGCGTCTGGGCCCGGAACTCCGTCTCCTCGAAGACCGTGCCGTCAGGCCAGAAGGTGACCGTCGTGCCCCGCTTGCGGGTGCCGGCCACCCGCTCCAGCGGGCCCTCGGGCCGGCCGCCGTCGACGTAGGTCTGCACGAAGCGCCCGCCGTCGCGGTTGATCTCGAGCTCGAGCCTGCTCGACAGGGCGTTGACGACCGACACGCCGACGCCGTGGAGGCCGCCGGAGATCTTGTAGCCCTCGCCGCCGAACTTGCCGCCGGCGTGGAGGGTGGTGAGCACGATCTCGGCCGCCGAGATGCCCGGATACTCGGGGTGCTCGTCGACCGGGATGCCCCGGCCGTTGTCGGTGACGCGGCACCCGCCGTCTTTGAGGAGGGTGACCTCGATCTTGTTGGCATGGCCGGCCATGGCCTCGTCGACGGCGTTGTCGACCACCTCGTAGACGAGGTGGTGGAGGCCGCTCGGGCCGGTCGATCCGATGTACATCCCGGGCCGTTCCCGGACTGGTTCCAGGCCCTTGAGGACGGTGATGTCCTTGGCGTCGTACGCCACGCGCGAACCTTCCGCTCGGAGGAGGGGTGGCGGGGCCGCTGTTTCAGGGGAAAGTGCTGGTCAGGGCCCCGAAATCCAACGATGTCATCTTACCAGAACGGGCCCTCGAAACCGCCCCGAAAAGGGGCTTTCCGGAGCCTGAAAAGGGGGTTTTTAACCGACGGTCAGGGTGATGGCCGTGCCGAGTCCCGTGCGGTCGGAAACGATGACGTAACGGGTCCCCGCAGGGAGCACTCCAGCCTCATCAGCCGCAGGGGTGTCGAGCTGGCCGACGACCCGGCAGTCGCCGCTGACGAAGCTCACCGAGAGGTTGTGGAGGCCGAGGAGATCGCTGCCCGTGACCTTGACCGGAGCGCCCGCTCCGGGGGCGCCCGCGGGGAGCTCGAAGACCCAGGCGTCGAGGCCCTGGGTGGCGGAGGGGCCGCAGGTCCCACCCGGCCCGCTGAGGACCGTGAGCCCGAGGCCGAGCCGCCCGAGGAGGTCGGGGGCGACCAATTGACCGTGGGCGGTGTAGGGCGTGACCGGCGCCGGCGCCGCCGGGCCGCCGGCCGGCAGGGAGGACGGCGGGGGCGAGGACGGAGCACCGCCGGAGGGCGGCAGGGTCGTCGACGGGGTCAGGGGGAGCGCCCCGAGCAGCCGGTCGACCGTCGGCCGGGTAGGCCGGGCCGAGACCGGTGTCGCCGGCGCCGTCGGGGCGGCCTCGGGCAACGTCGTCGGGGTCGAAACCGGGGCGGGCGCGGCCGCGGACGCCGGCGCCGTCGGCACGGTGGCGGGAGCCGCCGTCTGGGCCGATTGCTTCCGGGCGGCGGCCGTCTGGCCGTGATCGCCGGTACCGAAGATGCCGGCCGCGGCCAGGACGGCGACGGTGGCCACGGCGGTGGCGGTGCCGGCCAGGCCGCTGCGGATCCGGGCCAGGCCGGGGACGGCGCCGGCCCGCCCGAGCAGCGGGATCTGGGCCAGCAGGGCCGAGACGCCGGCCGTCCACCACAGCGCGCCGAGGGAAATCCCCATGAAGGCCCGAACCAGGGCGGGGTCGAAGTGCGTCCCGGACGACGCCACCAGCTCTTCGCGGGCGGCGGCCGCCGAGAGCGGGACCTTGTAGGCCCGGGTGGCGGTCATGACCTCGTAGGCGTCGGCGATGGCGAGGATCCGCCCCCCGAGCGAGATGTCCTCTCCGGCGAGACCCTGGGGGTAGCCCTTCCCGTCCCACCGCTCATGGTGCTCCCCCACGGCCCCGGACCAGGGGCCGAGCCAGGTGTGGAGGGGTTCGACGATGTGGGCGCCCTCTTCGGGGTGGCGCCGCAGGGTCGCCCACTCGGCCTCGTCGGGCCGGTCGGGCTTGTTGAGGATCTCGCCCGGGACGGAGAGCTTCCCGATGTCGTGGAGGAGGGCGCCCCACCGGAGATGGTCACGGTCCTCTTCGGAGAGGCCGGCCTCCTTGGCCAGCAGGTCGGCGAAGGTCCGGACCCGCTCCGAGTGGCCCCGGGTCCGGCGGTCGTGGGCGCCGAGGGCGGCCACGAGGACCAGGGCCGCCTCGGAGGCCTCGGCCGGGTCGTCGCCCAGGCCGTGGTGGCGCAGCCGCTCCAGTGACCGCTGCCGGGCCCGGCGGCTGGCCGCCCGGCGGGCGGTGACGAGCCGGGACGGGGTGCGGTCGGGGAAGGCCATGGTCAGGCTGAACAGCCAGGCCAGGGGCAGAAGGTGCCGGGCCACCCGCTGGACGACCAGGACGACGGCGACCGCCACCACCACCAGCACGACGAACCACCAGAAGACGGGCCAGAACCCCGACGGCTCCGTCCAGATTCTGGAGACCTCCCAGGAGGCCAGGGCTCCGGCCACGGCCGGGACGATGACGACGAGCGCCCGGATCAGCCCGGCCAGAAACGGCCGGGCCACCCACCGGTCACGCTCGGTCGCCGCCATGCACCCAGGCTACGACGAGGAGGGTGCCGCAGGGGAGGCTGGTGAAGCTCCCAAGTGCCCCGGCGATGGCGTTCCGACGCATTCGGGGCATTTGGACGGGCGGATTAGCTTCCCGGGAATGGACACCGGACTGGCGGGACGGCGGGCGGCGGTGGCGGCGGCGTCGAAGGGGCTCGGATTCGCGTCGGCCCGGGCACTGGCCGCGGAAGGGGCCCGGGTGGCCATCTGCGGCCGCTCGAAGGAGCGCATCGAGGAGGCCGCGGCCCGGATCGGCGACGGCACGGTGCCGCTGGTGGCCGACGTCTCGACCCCCGAGGGTGCCCGGCAGTTCGTGATCGACGCCCGCACCGCCCTCGGCCGCCTCGACGTGCTCGTCACCAACGCCGGCGGACCACCGCCCGGCAACTTCGAGACCACGCCGTTCGAGAACTACGCACCGGCGCTGGCCCTCAACCTGCTGTCGGTCGTGGCCATGTGCCAGGAGGCCGTGCCCGGAATGCAGGCCCAGCGGTTCGGGCGGGTGGTGGCCATCACCTCGATCTCCGTCCGCCAGCCGATCCCGAACCTGATCCTCTCGAACACCGCCCGGGCCGGCGCGACGGGGTTCCTCAAGACCCTGGCCCGGGAGGTGGCCCGCGACGGCGTGACCGTGAACTCGGTCCAGCCCGGCAGCCACGCCACCGATCGGCTCCTCGGCCTCTACGACGATCCGGCCGCCGCCATCAGAGGTGTGCCGACCGGGGAGCTCGGCCGACCGGAGGACTTCGGCGCCGTCGTCGCCTTCCTCTGCTCCGACTCGGCCCGGTTCATCACCGGCGCCGCCATCCCCGTCGACGGTGGGGCGTACGCCGCGCTGTTGTGATCGGTTGTGATCCGCTGGCCGGCGGGCTAAAGCCCACCGGCCACGAACACTGAACTTTGTGGGGCTCCGCCCCACAAAGTTCAGCCCGGCAGGTCGGTCGGCAGCGCCGTCGGCCACTCGAACTGCACCGACGCCCGCTTGGCCACGAACGGTGCCAGCTGCCCCTTCACCAGCTGCTGGTGCTCGGGGTGGTCGCGGTAGGTCAGGTAGCCCTGGGCGTCGTCGAAGTCGGCCGTCACCACGAAGTCGAAGTTGCCCTCGTTGATCCCGACGTCGTCACCGAAGCGGTAGGCCCGGATCTCGGGAATCACGTCGGGGAGGCGGCCGAGCCCGGCCCGGAGGGCGGCCCGATCCTCGTCGGTCGTCTCGTCGGTGAAGCGGACCATCACCACGTGGCGGAACACGGCGCCTCCTCGGAACCTCAGGCGAACAGGTCGACTTCCTTGCCCTCGGCGTCCCGCAGGATGATGGCGCCGGCCGGGCAGTTGCGGGCCACGCGCAGCAGCCGGTCGTCGGCCAGCTCGGCCGCCCCGTCCTCCTTCACGACGGCGATGTCGTCGTCGTCGAAGTCGAAGGCGCCGGGCGAGTCGGCCACGCAGTTGCCGGAGCTGATGCAGGCCTCGCGGTCGATGCTCACGGAGTAACCCATCGTGCCCCCCTCGGTGTCACGCTCTGCGTACCACCGGGCGGATCGCCTTCACCACTCCGGGCCGGACCTTGCGGCCCAGCCGGCGGAGCACATCCTCCTCCAGGTAGCGCAACTGCGTCGCCCACACCGGAGCGTCGACCTCCACCAGCAGCACGCCGTCGTGCAACCGCCGGGGCCGGACGTGGGCCGCCACCGCCTCACCGACCGCCGCCGGCCAGGCCGCCATCACCGCCGCCACGTCGTCGGGATCGTCGAGCCGCAGCTCGGCCGCCACCTTCGACAGCGCTTCGTTCAGCCGCCGAGGAGCCCGGCCGAGCGGCTCCCAGCTCCGCTCCTGGAACTCCCAGCCCCGCTCCGGGCTCAACCCCTCACATCCTCACCCTGCTCGAGGCGCCCACCGGCCACCCACACGACCCGCTCGGCCGGCAGGCCCGGAGGGAGCGCCCCGGCCGTGGTGACCAGCGCCTGGGCGATCGGCAGGTGGGAGACGAGGTTGCCGGCCCGGGTCTCGTCGAGCTCGGAGAAGACGTCGTCGAGCAGGAGGACGGGCGGCTCGCCGACCACGTCGCTCACCACCACGTGGCCGGCCAGGCGCACGGCCAGGGCCAGCGACCGCTGCTCCCCCTGGGAGGCGAAGCGGCGGGCATCGAGCCCGTCGATGGTCAGGCGCCAGTCGTCGCGGTGGGGGCCGACCAGCGTGAGGCGCCGTTCGAGGTCGCCGGGGCGGGACCGGGTGACGGCTTCGGCCAGCAACGGGGCGACGTCGTCGAGGCGGGTCTCGTCGAGGGGTACCTCGCCGGCCCAGGCCGCCTCGTAGGCCCCGGCCACGTCGGCCGGCGCCCCGGCCACGTCGCCGTAGGCCTTGCCCAGTGGGGCGGCCAGGCGTTCGAGCAGCTTCAGCCGGCCCCGGACCAGCTCCGCTCCGGCCCGGACGAGCTGGTCGTCCCACACGTCGAGCGTCGCCGGATCGTCGGCCCGCGACCACGTCCGCAGCCAGGCGTTGCGGTGCTTGAGGACCCGCTCGTAGTCGGCCTCGACCGCGTCGTAGCGGGGGGACAGGGCCACCAGCAGGTCGTCGAGCTCGGCCCGCCGCTCGGCCGGCCCGGCCTTCACCAGCCGGAGGTCGTCGGGGGCGAAGATCGTCACCCGGAGGCTGCCCAGCAGGTCGCGGGCCCGGGGCAGCGGCTTGCGGTTGAGCAGCACCCGGTTCCGGCCGGCGACCGCGATCTCGGCCTCGATCAGGTCAGGGCGGACGTCGGGCCCCCGGTGGGCGGGCACGATCTCGGCCCGCACGATGGCCTTCTCACGCCCCACTCGAACCAGGGCGGCGTCGGGGGCGGCCCGGAACGACGACATCCGGGCCAGCCATCCCACCGCCTCCAGCACGGTGGTCTTCCCCTGGGCGTTGCCCCCGGCGAAGACCGTGATGCCCGGCCCGACCTCGACCTCCGACGCCTCGTGGCCCCGGAAGTCGGTCAGCCAGAGATGGGCGAGCTGCACTACGAAACGCGCACTGGCATCAGCAGGTAGAGGAAGTCGCCGCCGTCGGCCGACCGGACGATGGCCGGCTTCGAGGTGTCGAGCGTCTCCAGCGAGACCTCTTCGGTGCTGATCGCCCCGAGCCCGTCGAGCAGGAACTCGGGGTTGAAGGCGATCGTCGTCTCGGTGCCCTCGTACTTGGCGTCGAGCTCCTCGTTGGCCTCACCGACGTCGTGGACGATCGTGCTCAACTTGAACTCACTCGGAGTCATCGTCAGCCGGATGGGGGCGTTGTCACGGTCGCGGCCGATCAGCCGCACCCGCTTGACCGCCTCGATCAGCGCCTCCCGGGCCACCACCAGCCGGTTGGGATACCCGCTCGGGATCAGCTGCTGGTAGTTCGGGAACTGGCCCTCGATGAGCCGGGTGCTGACCCGGGCCCGGCCGGTGTCGAAGCAGGCGTCACGATCGGAGAACGACAGCTCGACGGTGTTCTCGGTGCCCGGCGCGGCGGCCGAGCCGGGGCCGCCCCCGGAGCCGAGGAGCCGCTGCAGCTCGCCCAGCGCCTTGGCCGGGACCAGCACGTTGCGGCCCTCGGCCGCCGCCCCCGCCAGATGGGCGGCCAGGACCGACTCCCCGGGCAGGTCGCGCACGCCGAGACGGTAGGAGTCGGTCGCCACGAGGCGCAGCCCCGCACCCTCGGACACCAGCAGCACACCGGTCAGGATCGGGCGGGCATCGTCCCGCGACGCCGCCGGAATCACCTGGCGGAGGGCCTCGGCCAGGGCCGTGGTGTCCATCCGCACCCCGCTGCCGGCCACTTCGGGGAGACGGGGGAAGTCCTCCGCGGCCAGCACCCGGAGGGAGAACTTCGAGCGGCCGCTCTCGATGCGGGCCTCGTCCTCCCCGACGTCGACCGAGACCGCCCCCGGCTCAAGGGAGCGGACGATGTCGCCGAAGAGACGGGCGGGCAGGACGGCGGCCCCCTCCTGGTCGATCTCGGCCGGGGCCGAGACCCGGATGGTGAGCTCGAGGTCGGAGCCGGCCAGCTGGATCTCGTCGGCTCCGGAGTGGACGAGGAGCCCGGACAGGATCGGGAGGGCACCCGACCGGGAGGCCACCGCACGCCCGGCGCTGCCGATGGCCTCGCTCAGGGCATCACGCTCGCAGCGGAACTTCACTGGCCCTCCTCGCTGTCTCCAGCAACTCTTTCTAATTCTCTCTTGGTAGTAGTAGTGGCCCTGTGGATTGTGGACAACTCCCCGTCGCGGCCGGTGGCAAGGGAAATCTCCACCCCCCGCCCGTCCACAGAATGACATCGGGGTACGACAGTCAGGGCGATGCCCCCCACGGGAACCCGCAGACGAACACCCGTTGTCCCCAGATCTCCACAGACTTCTCCACAGAGACTTACCGCGCCGTCCGCGCGAATCATGAGCTCTCACCGGACTTGATGCGGTTGATGAGCTCGCCCACCTGCTCGTAGATGTGGCGCCGCTCGGCCATCTGGTCCGTGATCTTCTCGACGGCGTGCATGACCGTGGTGTGATCGCGGCCACCGAACTCCCGGGCGATCTGCGGGTAGCTGTAGTCGGTCAGCTCCCGGAAGACGTACATGCCGATCTGGCGGGCGGTGACCAGCGGGCGGCGCCGGCTGCGGCCGCAGAGGTCGTCGATCGTCCAGCCGAACATCTTGGCCGTCTCCTCGAAGATGACCTGGGGGGTGATGACCCGGGAGCACTTCGTGCGCAGATTGTCGGCCAGGACTTCCCGGGCGACGTCCTCGGTGGCCGGGACCCGGGTGAGGCTGGCGAAGGCGGCCACCCGGACCAGGGCGCCTTCCAGCTCCCGGACGTTGTCGGTGATGTGGGTGGCGATGAACGACAGGACCTCGTCGGTGATGTCGGTGAAACCCTGGGCCCGGGCCTTGTGGCGGAGAATGGCGAGGCGGGTCTCGTACTCCGGGGGCTGGATGTCGGTCAGCAGGCCCCATTCGAAGCGGGTTCGCAGCCGGTCCTCGAGGGTGGCCATGTCTCTCGGGGGACGGTCGGACGACAGGACCAGCTGGCTGCCGCTGCCGTGGAGCGAGTCGAAGGTGTGGAAGAACTCCTCCTGGAGCCGCTCGCTGTTCTGCACGAACTGCACGTCGTCGACGAGGAGGAGGTCGACCTCCCGGTAGCGGCGCTTGAACTCCAGCCGGGAGTTCGTCCGGATGGCCTCGACGAACTCGTTCATGAAGATCTCGGTGGTGACGTAGCGCACCCGCTTCGTGGGGAACAGCTGGAGCATGTGATGCCCCACCGCGTGGAGGAGGTGCGTCTTGCCCAGCCCCGAGTCGCCGTAGATGAACAGCGGGTTGTAGGCGGCGGCCGGCTTCTCCGCCACCGACATGGCGGCGGCGTGGGCGAAGCGGTTCGACGCCCCGATCACGAACTCCTCGAAGGTGTAGTGCGGGTTCAGGGCGGCTCCCACCGGATCGTCGCGGAGAGGATCGAGCGTAGGCGTCGGCGGCGCCGGGTCGGTGATCGCCGCCCCCGAGAGGAATGACAACGGATCCGGGGCGGGGCCGTCGTCGTTCAGCCCCCGGGGGGCGGTCTCGACGATCAGCTCGATGTCGACCGGCGTGTCGGTGACCTGGCGCAGCGACTCCTCGATGGCCCCGGCGTAGGCGGTTTCGATGCGCTGCCGGGCCACCTGGTGGGGGACCGACAGGCGCAGCACGCCGTTGCGGAGATCGAGCGCCTGAACACCGGCCAACCACGTGCGATACGTCGCGTCGCCGAGCTGGGAGCGGAGGAGACGGCTGACGGCCTGCCAGAGGTCGTCAGCCGCCTCAGGAGCAAATTGTTTTTCCACAGGGGCATCCACAGGTGTGGACAACAGGAGTAGTACAGAGCACTGGTGCAGTCGTCCACGAAGTCGCGCGAGATGGGACCGGTCGGGACTTCGGGGAAGTGCACCACCCCAGCGAGGAGGCGGAGGGGCCAAGCTAACACCGGGGCCGGGGCGGCTCAAGGCCGATCTGCCCGGGGCTCGTTGTTCTCCCTCGGTAGGGGACAGCTACACTCCGGGGCGCCCAGGAGAAGGAGACGATGGGTGAAGCGAACCTTTCAGCCCAAGAAGCGCAAGAGGATGCGCACGCACGGGTTTCGGGCCCGGATGTCGACGCGCGGGGGCCGGGCGGTGCTCAAGGCTCGGCGGCTCAAGGGCCGCCACAAGCTGAGCGCCTGATCTGGCGCATCCGCGACCGGTCGACGTTCGACCGGCTGGCCGCCGTTCGGCGCCACCGTCGGGGCCCCATTTCCATGTCGTTCCTTCCAGGTGATCCGTCCACGCCACCGCGTGTTGCCTACGCGGTCGGCCGGCGCGTCGGCCCGGCCGTCGTCCGCAACCGGGTGCGGCGCCGGCTGAGGGCCGCCGCCTTCACCCACCGGGCCGAGCTCCGCCCGGGTGGGGCCTACCTCTTCGGCGCCTCGCCGGCGGCCGCCACCGCCCCTTACGCCGAACTCGACGCCGCCATGGCCCAGCTCCTCGCCGGCGCCAACCGGTGAGCCCGGCCGCCCGCCTTCTGGCCGGAGCCGTGCGCGGCTACCGGTGGGTCCGGCGCACCATCCGTCCCGGCCTTCCGACCTGCCGTTACATCCCATCCTGCTCCGCCTACGGGCTGGAGGCCCTCGAGACGCACGGCGCGGTGCGGGGCTCGTGGCTGGCCTTCCGCCGGGTCTGCCGGTGCAATCCGTGGGGCGGCTACGGCTACGACCCGGTTCCCGAGGTGCGCCGGCCGGCCGCCTCCCATCCGGCCGTCCCCACGGCCTGACAGAGAGAGCAGTCTCGCGTGGTCACGATCTTCAACAACATCGCCGACGCGATGGGCGCCGTCCTGGCCTTCATCTACAAGGTCATCCCGAGCTACGGCCTGGCCATCATCGGCCTCACCGTCCTCGTCCGGCTGGTGCTCTTCCCGCTGACGGCCAAACAGGCCCGGTCGATGCAGAAGATGCAGATCGTCCAGCCGGAGATCAAGAAGCTGCAGGCAAAGTACAAGGACAACCGCCAGCAGCTCAACGAAGAGATCATGAAGTTCTACAAGGACAACCAGATCAACCCCATGGCGGGTTGTCTGCCCCTTGTCTTCCAGATGCCGGTCTTCTTCGCCCTCTACCGGGTGCTGCGGGAGCCGCTCAAGCACATCCCCAAGGACTCCAAGCTCTTCCACGCCTTCTGCGGCACCGCCAACGCCCACGACTGCAAGCCGAAGGGCCTCAAGTTCATCGGCCTCGACCTGTCGAAGGCCGCCTCCGACATCAGCGGCGGCTTCGGCACGGCCCTGCCCTACTTCCTCCTCATCGCCCTCGTGGTCATCACCGGCTACCTGCAGTTCAAGCAGACCCAGAGCCGCCAGACGACCCAGCAGGCCAACCCCCAGGCGGCGATGATGGGGAAGATCTTCCCCGCCCTCTTCGCCTTCATCTCCTACCGTCTCCCCAGCGGCGTTGTCCTGTACTTCCTGGTCAGCAACGCCTGGCAGATCGGCCAGCAGGCCATCATCTTCCGGACGGCCCCCGCCCCGCTCGTCACCGACGCCGGCGGGGCGATCCCGGCTGCGGGGTCGGCGCCCAAGGTGACGGGCAAGCCCGACCCGAAACCGAAGGCCGAAGCCCCGGCACCACCCACTGAGGGCCGGTTCAAGCGGGCCCTCGGTCAGGCCCGGGAGGCGGCGGCCGGCAAGGGGGGCGGTTCGTCCGGAGCGGACGGGAACGGTGACGGCCAGGCGAAACCCGCCCCGAAGCGGCCACCGGCCGCCGGCGGGGGGCGGCCGAGCGGGGACGGGGGGCACGGTCGGGCCCAGCCATCGGGGTCACAGCCCCGGCCGAAGAAGCGACGGCGATAGCGGACAGAGGCACCATCCATGGAATGGATCGTCACAACCGGCAGGACCGTCGCCGAGGCGGTCGAAGCGGCGCTCGACGAGCTGGGCGTTGATGAAGCCGACATCGAATACGAGGTCCTCGAGGAGTCCAAGCGGGGTTTTCTGAGTCGACTCGGCGGCGGTTCTCCGGCCCGCATCAAGGCCCGTGTGAAGCCCCTCTCCCGGGAGAAACCCGACCGGCGGCGCCGCTCCGGAGGCCGGGAGCGCGACCGCGACCGGAAGAGCGGCGCCGGTGAAGGCGGCGGATCCCGCGGCGAACGTTCGAGCGGCGGTGAACGGTCAGGGGACCGCCCCGCCGGTGATCGAAGCGGCGGAGGTCGGTCGGGGCGCTCCCGCCCGGCCGCCGACCGCCCTCGGGCCGATGGTCCGAGAGACCAGCGCCCCGCGGCGCGGGCGCCGGCCGGTCCGGCCGACGAGGCGGCGGGCGACGACCCGGACGAGCGTCCGGCCGGGGCCGAAGGAGCGGGCGACGCTGAGCGCAGCGTGTCAGGATCGGCGTCCCGCAACCGACGGCGCCGGAGTAAGCCCTCCGGCGCTTCCGGGGCCGCCAGAGCGACCACGCCGGAAACCAGCCCAGACGGCGACGACGAGGAGGCGGCTGTGTCAGCAGAGGTGTCACTCGAGGAGCAGGCCGAGATGGCCGAGGCCTTCACCCGGGGCCTCATCGAGCGGTTCGGGTTCCCGGCCACGGTGTCGGCCCGGGCTGACGGTGACGACGACGTGACCGTCGACATCGACGGCGCCGACCTGGGCCTGCTGATCGGACCCCGGGCAGCCACGGTCGATGCCATCCAGGAGCTGGTCCGCACCGCGGTGCAGCGGCGCATCGGGGGCCACGGCGCCCGCATCCACGTCGACGTGGCCGGCTACCGGGCCCGGCGGCAGGAGGCGCTGGCCGAGTTCGCCCGCCAGGCGGCCCAGCGGGCGCTGGACTCCGGGCGCGACCAGGTGTTCGAGCCGATGTCGCCCGTCGACCGCAAGATCGTCCACGACATCGTGAACGAGATCGACGGCGTAGCCACCATCTCCGAAGGAGAGGAACCCCGCCGGCGGGTCGTCATCAAGGCCCTGGCCGACAACTCCTCCTGACCGGCGCCGTCTCCGACGAGATCCTCTCCGCCGTCCTGGAACGGGCCCAGGAGCTGGGCCTCCTCGGGCCCGGCCCGGTCGAGCGCCACGTGGCCCATGGCCGGGCCCTCCTGGCCGGTCTCCCCGAACGGGGCCGGGTCCTCGACCTCGGCAGCGGCGGCGGCCTCCCCGGCCTGGTGCTGGCCACCCGCCGGCCCGAGCTGGAGCTCACCCTCCTCGAAGCCCGCCAGCGGGCCTCCCGGTTCCTCCGGGAGGCCGTGACCCGCCTGGGCCAGGCCGGTCTCACCGTGCTCGAGGCCCGGGCCGAAGAGGCTGCCCGCCGCCCCGACCTCCGCCAGACCTACGACGCGGTCGTCGCCCGCTCCTTCGGCCCACCCCCGGTCACCGCCGAATGCGCCGTCGCCTTCCTCCGCCCCGGCGGAACACTGATCGTCAGCGAACCCCCCGGCGAGTCGCCGAGGGAGCGTTGGCCCGCGGAAGGGCTCGATGCCCTCGGATTCGCCCCCGCCGCCCGCCACGTCACGCCGGAGGCCACATTCGTGTCGATCGAGAAGCTCCGGGCCGACGACCGCTGGCCTCGCCGGTCCGGCGTCCCGGCGAAGAGACCCCTCTGGAAGGGCTGACCCTCAGAGGGGCTCTTCGACGCCGCGCCGGACGCCATGCACGATGGCCCGGCCCGCGTTCCCGGCCCGGGCCACGAGCCGCCTCACCCCGTCGACGTCGTCGGCCCGGACGGGCTGGCAGACCACAGCCGGCATCCGCGTCTCCCGCAGGACGGCGTAGGCCCGCCCCGACGGCTCCGCCGGCGCGCAGCCCAGCACCGCCGACAGCTCCTCGGAGATGCAGCGGGCCACGTGGCGGCCGGCCTCCGACGCCGAGCGCTGGGAGGCGAAGTAGTCGCAGGAGCAGGCGGAGGCGATGTCGCCGAACCTCAAGCCCAGGAACAGGTCGGCGGCGTAGCGGTTGGCCTCGGCCGCCACCATGGAATCGTCCTCGCCGCTCCCGTCGAACAGGACGTCGGCCCCCAGCTCGACGAGCCCCTTGGTCACGAAGTCGCCCAGGGCGTCGAGGCCCGGCTCGACGGCCAGGTAGACCCGCCGTCCGGCCAGCTGCAGCACCCCGTCTCTCAGTGCTTCCTTCTCTCGGACCGTCGCCACCGACCCGCCGGCGAAGCGGGACAGGCGGTCGAGGGCGGCGATGCTCTCGGGGCCGCAGATCCCGTCGGGGACGGCGGCGACGTTGCGCTGGAACTCCCGCAGGGCGTCGGCGGTGTGGGGGCCGAAGATGCCGTCGCCCCGCCCGGCGTCGAAGCCGAGGGCGTTGAGCTTGGCCTGCAGCTCGAGGACGTCGTCCCCCCGGAGCATCGGGGTGCGGTGGTAGAGCAGGCGGTCGCCGAGCCGGTAGCCGGCCTCGACCAGGGAGCTCCACGTCTGGCGCCCGCAGATCCCGTCGACCCGCAGGCCCCGGGCCGTCTGGAGGGCCCGCACGGCGGTCACCGTGGCCTCGCCGTAGGTGCCGGCGTCGGCCGGAGCCGTCTCGTAGCCAAGCGCGGCCAGCCGGGTCTGCAGGTCCCGCACCGCCTCGCCCTCGGCGCCGGGGCCGAGGACGCGAAATGGCTCGGGCAACGGCTGGTCCCGGCGGCCTAGCCGCCGATGAACTGGGCCAGCTCGGCCAGGAGCTGCCCCTTGCTGCGGGCGCCGACCAGCCGCTTCTCGAGCGAGCCGTTGTTGAAGACCATGAGCGTCGGGATGCTCATGACCTCGTAGCGCCGGGCGGTGTCGGGGTTGTCGTCGACGTTGAGCTTGCCGATGGTGATCTTGCCCTCCTGCTCCCGGGCGATCTCCTCCAGGACAGGGGCGATCATCTTGCAGGGGCCGCACCACTCGGCCCAGAAGTCGACCAGGACGGGCGTGTCCGAGCCGTTGATGGTCTCGTCGAATGCACCGTCAGTCAGGGTGAGGATGGACACCGTCGTTCCTTTCCACGTTCGTCGACTTCTGAGAACACCGACGGGCCGAGCCGGATTCCCAGCTTACTGGTGGCCCTGGGCCTCCAGATAGCGCTCGGCGTCGATGGCGGCCATGCAGCCCGAACCGGCGGCGGTGATGGCCTGTCGGTAGACGTGGTCCTGGACGTCGCCGCAGGCGAAGACGCCGGCGACGGACGTCCGGCTGCCGTCGTGGGTGACGATGTAGCCGTTGGCGTCGAGTTCGATCTGGTCGACGAAGAGTGACGTGTTGGGGTCGTGACCGATGGCCACGAAGACACCGCCGACGTCGAGCTTCGACGTCTCGGCGGTCACGGTGTCCCGCAGGGCGAGGCCCTCGACCTTCTCCGCGCCGAGGATCTCGTCGACGACGCTGTTCCAGACGACGTTGATCTTGTCGTTGGCCAGCGCCCGGTCCTGCATGATCTTCGACGCCCGGAACTCGTCGCGCCGGTGGATGACGTTCACCTTGGTGGCGAAGCGGGTGAGGAACGTCGCCTCCTCGAGGGCCGAGTCACCGCCGCCGACCACCGCGATCTCCTGGCCCCGGAAGAAGAACCCGTCGCAGGTGGCGCAGGTCGACAGGCCGTGCCCGAGCAGGCGGGCCTCCGATTCCAGGCCCAGCATCCGGGCCGAGGCCCCGGTGGAGATGATCACCGTCCGGGCCCGGAACTCGCGGCCCTCGGCCCACACCCCGAAGGGGGCGGAGGAGAAGTCGACCCGCTCGGCGTTGGCGGTGAGGTACTCGGCCCCGAAGCGGGCGGCCTGGGCCCGGAACTTCTCCATCAGCTCGGGGCCCATGATCCCGTCCGGGAAACCCGGGTAGTTCTCGACGTCGGTGGTCAGCATCAGCTGCCCCCCGGCGCCGGGGAAGCCCTCGATGATCAGCGGGTTCAGGTTGGCCCGGGCGGTGTAGACGGCGGCGGTCAGGCCGGCCGGGCCCGACCCGACGATGACGACGTCCCGCACCCCATCCATGTGCTCAGTCTCCTCCGCGTGCTTACTTGCGCATCGAAAGCAGCAACACGCCGACGGCCGAGAACGTTCCGCCGAAGACCAGCCAGGTGGCCCAGGAGCCGCTCGGGAGGTAGGAGTCGACCACCCGGAAGAGGCCCACCGCGGCCAAAATCCCGATGGCGCCGACGAGGAAGACGATGAAGAGCCCGGCGACGATGTAGCCGACCAGCCGCTGGGCGGGGACGACCGTCTTGTCCCGCACCGCGACGACGGTGTTCTCGATCTGGTCGGCTACCTGATCGGTCCAATCCGCCATATTGGGAGCCTACACACCGGCCGCCGTCGCCCTTTCCATGCCCGGGTGTTTTACGCTCCGAGCCCATGTCGCGGTTGTTGGACCCGCAGAGCCACGTCCTTCCGGCGATCCGGCTGGTCGGTTCGCTGGCGGTGGGGCTGATCCTGGCCGCCGTCGGCGGGATGGTGCTCGGTGAGTACACGTTCCAGGGGGTCGGCATCCAGTGGCTGGCCATCTCCGGCGGCGCCGGCCTCGGCGGGGCCATGGCCTGGGTGCTCAACCGGGTCTGGGGTCACGATCCGCCGCTGTGGATGATGCCGGTGGCGGCCGTGCTGTCGGTGGCCGGTGAGTCGCTGGCCGTCCAGCGGGACATGGACGGCGTCGCCTGGCCGCCGGAGGGCTGGGCGGCGGTGGTCCTGGCCGCCGCGGCCAGCGCCTACGGCATCTGGTCGGCCCACCGCGTGGCGGAGCAGGAGCGGGCGAAGAAGTCATAACGGGGGACACCCCCGAACCTCCGGGCCTGAAGGCCGGCGATTCAGTAGGTGAACCGGTCGAGGACGGCGCAGCCGGACCGGGCGGTCACGAAAGCCACCGTGCCCCCGTTCAGCTCGAAGGCGGCCACGACCGCCGGCCGGCCCCGCCAGGTGCCGACCCCCGACCGGGTGAGCCGTCCGCCCTTGGCCGGCCCGTTGAGCAGCGCCGCCACGCAGGTGTCGACATCGGCCCGGTCGCGGTCGGCGGTGGCCGATTGCTGCTCCGAGGAGTACGGCTGCGACGAGGAGTACGGGCTGTCGGCCGCCGGGCCCGCGGCCTTGGCTGCCCCGGTCGACCCGCCGACCCGCCCCTGCGGGCCGAGCGTCGTCGACGGCGTCGCGCCCCCGCCCGGGGCGGCGGCGGGCGCCCCGGCCAGGCCCGCTCCGCCGGACGGAACCGGCGCGGCCACCGGAGCAGCCGAAGGGGTGGCGCCGGCCGCCGGGGAAGGGGCCGGTTCACCGGGAGCCGAGGTGGCGAAGTCGCGCTGGAGGGAGTTGTCGGCCGCCCCGCTCAGCCGCAGGCGCAACTGGTCCCGGTCGGTGAGGTCACCGAGGTCACCGAGATAGTCGCCGGCCGCCTCCGGTGCCGCCGCCGAGAGGGTTTTCCCGGCCGACGACCCGCCGTGGTTCACGACGAACGGCACCCCGACGAGCACGGCCAGGATCACGGCCGCCGCCGACCCGATCAACGCCGGATGGCGCTGCGCCCACCGGCGCTGGGGCGGTGCGGCCTTCACCGCCGCCGCCAGCAGTCGGCGCCGGGAGAGCTCGTCGAGCGGCTCGACCGGCGCCGCGGCGAGCGCCGCCCGGGCCCCGGCCAGCTCCGCCTGGCGCCCGGCGCACCGGTCGCAGGCCCCCAGGTGGGCGCCCACGTCCGGCGCGGCGGCGGTGGGGTCGCCGTCGAGCAGGGCGGAGAGGGTCTCGTCGTTCAGGTGGTCGGGTGTCGGATCCATCGTCATCAGGTTGGGCGTTCGGGCGGGGCGTTCGGTTCCCGGAGCTGGTCGGCGATGGCGGCCCGGCCCCGGGCGATTCGGGACCGGACCGTCCCGATCGGGACATCGAGGACTTCGGCGATCTCCGAATAGTCCAGATCGCACAGATCGCGCAGCACCACCGCGGCCCGGAACTCGGGGCTCAGGCCGGCCAGGGCGGCGTCGACGTCGAGACGGGCGGCCACCACCGACTCGACCGGGCCCGGGGTGGCCGCGCCCCCCGACCCGGCCGGCAGTGGCCGGTCCTCGGCCGGCTCGGCCGGCTCCGGCCGGCGCTTCCGGCGGCGCAGCTCGTCGAGGGCGGCGTTGGTCGCCACCCGGTACAGCCAGGTGGTGAACAGCGCCCGCCCGTCGTAGCGGTGCAGCCCCCGGGTGACGGCGATGAGGGCCTCCTGGGTGGCGTCGAGGGCGTCCTCCGGGTGGCCGGTGACCCGGCGGCAGATGGCGTGGACCCGGTCGAGGTGCCGGGCCAGCAGCGCGTCGAGGGCCCGGCGGTCGCCGGCATTGGCCGCCGCCGCCAGCGTCTCGTCGCTCGCCTCCACCGACCCGCCCGTCGGTCAGCCGTAGTCGACGGTGATGTCGGAGACCTCGGCCCGGTAGCCACCCTCGACCTGGGGCAGCGACGTGAACCACACGAGGACGTAGCGGCCGGTCACCCCGCCGAGGTTGAAGGTGCCGGACCCACCGGGGGTGCGGGGGGCCCCCCACCCGGCCAGATCGGCGCCGGGCTTGTCGGCGACGTAGATCTGGGCGACGTACCCGGCGTTGGCCGTGACCGTCACGCTGCGGATCTTCTGGTTCGGGCGGCCGAGGTCGAGGTAGACGCCGACGCCGGGCTTGAGCTTGGGGAAGTTGTCGTTGTAGTTCGAGGTCTTCCAGACCGTGTTGGGGTCACCGTCCGACACGTTGCCGACGGTCGCCTGGTTCTCGGACTTGTCGTCGCCGAAGGGGTCGAAGCTGGTGGCGGCCAGCGCCTTGGGCTCGGCCAGCGCCCCGCCGGCCGGGGCGGCCAGGCCCGGCTTCTGGGACGAGCGTGACGGGGAGCCGCCGCCGTCGGTGCCGGAACGCACGATCACCGCCACCGACCCGAACAGCAGCAGGGCCAGGGCGCCGACGAGCAGCCGGGGAACGCTCCGGCGGGTAGTGGTCGCCGAAGCCAGGGTCAGCCCGGCCGGTGGTGTCAGCTCGGCGTTGTCGAGGTCGACGGCCATGAGCCCCGACCGGAACTCCTCCGCCGCCTGGAACCGGGCCGCCGGATCGCGGGCCAGGGACCGCAGCACCACCGCCTCGAGGCTGCGGGGGATGTCCTGGCGGCGGTCGCGCAGGCTGCCGGGGGCGGCGGTCAGCCGGGCCACGGCCGTCGACAGCTCGGTGTCGCCGACGAAGGGCGGCGACCCGCACAGCATCTCGTAGAGCACGATGCCGAGGGCGTAGATGTCGCTGCCGGCGTCGGCGGGCTGCCCGCTCACCTGCTCCGGCGAGAGGTACTTGGCCGTGCCCATGACCACGCCCGTCCGGGTGAGGTCGGTGCCGGCCCCGGCCTTGGCGATGCCGAAGTCGGCCACCTTCACGTGCCCGTCCTCCCGGAGGAGGATGTTGGCCGGCTTCACGTCACGGTGGACGACTCCGTGGGTGTGGGCGCAAGCCAGGGCATCGGCCACCTGGGCGGCGACGTCGACGGCCTTGGCCACCGGCAGCGGGCCCTGGGCCTTGAGGAGGCGGGCCAGGGTCGTGCCCTCGACCAGCTCCATGACGATGTAGGCGACGTCGGCGTCGCGGCCCGTGTCGTAGGTGGTGACGATGTGGGGGTGGGCGAGCTTGGCGGCCGCCACCGCCTCCCGCCGGAACCGCGTGCGGAAGGCGTCGTCCCCGGCCAGGTGAGGGTGGAGGACCTTGATGGCCACCCGCCGGGTGAGCACCTTGTCCTCCGCTTCCCAGACGGTGGCCATCCCGCCGCGCGCCAACTCCCGTCGGAGGAGGTAGCGCCCTCCGAGAACACGGTCGGGGGCCAGCGTGTCCACAGCGCTCCCACGGTAGTGCCTGCAGCGATCCCACCCTGGGACACTGCCGGAGCTAGATGCGTTACCCAGTGAGGCGGTTGCGCAATCGGCGCAGGAGCTCGGCCATCTCCCGGACCCGCATGGCCGACAGGCAGGCGCCGTAGACGGCCACTCCCACAGCCACCCCGACCAGGGCCTTGACGATGTCCGGCGGCCGGCCGGGCACCACCACCACCGCCAGCCGGACGGCCAGCGTCATGATCACCGCCGCCACCAGCGTGCGGACGAGCACCTGCCGGGTCTTGAGGTCGAGGCCGAGCCCGCCCGTCCTGGGCGCCAGCGCCCGCAGCGCCATCACCGCCGCCACGGCATACGCCGCGGAGAAGGAGAATGCGAGACCTTGCACCCCGAACTTGGGGTAGACGACGACGGCCACCGCGACGTTGATCAGGTTCTCCCAGCAGTTGAGGACGAACGGCGTGCGGGTGTCGTGGAGGGCGTAGAAGCCCCGCAGGGCGTAGAGGTAGAGCGAGAACGGGAGCAGGCCGACGGCGAAGAGCGCCACGGAGGCCGCCGTGACCCCGGCCTGGTCGGGGGTCAGCGCCCCCCGCTGGAGGAGCAGCCCGACCACCGGCCGGGCCAGGACGAGGTAGCCGGCGGCGGCGGGCAGGATCACGAGCGTCATCAGCCGCACGCCGAGGGCGAAGTTGCGCCGGAAGCCGGCGAAGTCGGCCCGGGTGACGGTCTCGGCCAACTCCGGGGTCAGCGTCGTCATCAGGGAGACGGCCACGAGACCGTGGGGCAGCTGGAAGAAGACGTAGGCCGCGGTGTAGATCGACACGCCGCCCTTGGTCCCGTTGGCCAGGACCAGCACGATCCACAGCGCCGCCTGGTTCACGGCCACGTAGCCGGCCGTCCAGCCCGACAGGCGCAGGACCTTGCGGACGGCCGGGTGGCGGAAATCGAGCCGGAGCCGGAGCCGGACGCCGGCCCGGCGAACGGCGGGGACCAGCGGCAGGGCCATGGCCACGATGCCGGCCGTGGTGCCGAGCCCGAGCAGCAGCAGGGTGCCGGAGTCGTGGCGGACGCCTTCCAGGGTCAGGCGCCCGCGGGCCAGATGGGGCAGGGCCAGGAAGATCACCGTCACCAGCACGTTGTTGAGGACGGGAGTGACGGCCGGGGCGGCGAAGCGCTTGCGGGCGTTGAGCAGGGCGGTGGCGATGGCCGTGATGCCGTAGAACAGCATCTGGGGCATGAACATCCGCAGCAGGTCGGTGGCCACTTGCTGTTGGGCGGCGGCGTCGGCGCCGTGGAGCCGCAGCGAGTACAGCTTCACGACGACGGGGGCGACGATGATCCCGAGCCCGGTCAGGAGGACGAGGGCGAGGGCGACGACGCTGACCACGGCCGAGGTGGCGTCGTCGTCGCCCTTCTCACGGTGCTCGACGAAGATCGGCACCAGCGTGGCCGACAGGACCCCGCCCAGGAGCAGCTCGTAGACGATGTTCGGGGTGGTGTTGGCCAGGTTGTAGGAGTCGGCCAGGCGGTCGAAGCCGAGGGCGTAGGCCATGGCCGCCAGCCGGGCCATGCCGGTGAGGCGGGACAACGCCGTGCCGACGGCGACGGGGACGCTGGAGCGGACGACCCGTTCCGTGGAACTCAAGAGGGTGTGGCGACGCGTTCGGCGTCGTCGAGGGCCCGGGCGGCGGCCCGGGCGGCGATCCGCTCCTGACGGCGGGCCCGGCCGCTGCGCCGGCCGCGGCCCCGCCGGGACCGGCGGAGGTCGTTGCCCCACCAAAGCAGCAGGAAGGCGCCGGCGCCGGCGGTGAGCACGGCCCCGACGCCGCTCACGACGGTGGAGCGGATCGTGAGCTGGCTCTCGTTCACCATCAGCGACCCGTCGGGTGACGAGACCTTGATGAGGAGCGGGAAGGCACCGGTCGAGCGGCTCTCGACCCGGAACCGCTCAGTGGTGTTCTGCGGGGCCAGCGTCAGGAGCCGATCGGCGCCGTCGAGGAAGCGGAGCTGGTCGCTCTCGAGCCGGACCCGGACCTGGAGCGGCCGGCCGGTGTCGTTGAGCAGCGAGATGGGGATCGACGCCCGGCGGGACGTCAGCGTGACCCGCGCCCCCTTCGGGCCTTTCACCTTGGCCGTGAAGCTCTTCATGAGCCGGTCGACGCCCTGGAGGTAGGCGCCGGGCGACGACAGCTTCCGCTCCGCCCGGTCGTCGGCCGAGAGGATCGTGGCCCGGCTCAGCAGAATCGCCCGATCAGCGGAGTCGAGCCAGGCGGAGTTCGACTCGAAGACCTCGGCGAAAGCCCCCAGGCGGCGGCGCAGGGACCGGACCGTGTCGGCGTCGCCGGGATCGGACGGGTTGCGGCCGGCCACGTCGCGGACCAGGGGCCGGCCCCCGCCCTGCTGATCGGGTGCCACCGTGGCGAAGTACTCGTCGAGGGTGGCCGGCGTGACGGCCGGGTTGTTGCGCAGCCCGGCCAGCACAGCGTCGAGCACGGCGGCCGGGGGGTCCCATCCCTCGGGGGTGACGACCACGACACCCCGGGCCTCCCCCGGCGCCTCGAGGGCGACGAGGCTCAGGCCGGCCAGGAAACGGGCCGCCCGCAGCGCCGGGGCGTCGTCACCGTCGAGCAGGCGGCCGAGATCGGGGTCGTCGACCGCTCCGGCCAACGGTTTGGCCCCCCGGACCCCGACGGCGAAGGGGTGGCCGGGGGTGAGTCGCTGGGGGAGGGGAGCGAGCCCGTCGGGGTCGAAGACCAGGCGTTCGGCGCCGTACTGGCGGAGCCGGCCCAGCCCGGTGGAGTTGAGGGGTTCGGGGGCCAGGAGGGCGCCGGGGGCGGGGACCGTGCCGAGGACCTGCTGGGTGCGGGCCGCGCCCCGGGCGAACTCGGCATCGAGCTCGCCGGCCAGGTTGGCGTCGAGGAGACCGGGGACGTCGACCGGGACGAACGGTGCGCCCAGCAACTGGTGGCCGGCGGTGGTGACGGCCGTCCGCAGGTCCTTGAGGCCGGCCGACGCGCCATCGGCCGGCGGGCTGCCGGCGCCGTGCTCCTCCTGGCGGGCCGTCTCGTCCCAGGCGGTCAGGGTCTCGGGGGTCGGGGCCAGCGTCAGGTGGATGTCGGTGGCCGAGGCGGCCGCCTTGGCGGTGCGGACCAGCCGGCCGCCGGGACCGAGATCGGCCGCCGCGGCCCTGCGGAGGGTCCCGTCCGTCTGGTGGGCGGGGGTGGCGTCGAAGCGCCACACCCAGGCCAGAGTCAGCGGGGTCAACCCGGCGGCCACCACGACGAGCGGCGTCACGAACCGGTCGACGACGACGCCATTGCGCAGGAGCAGCACCTCGGTCGGGTAGACGCCGCTGCGGCCGGGCACGATGCGGCTGGGGTCGGGAGCGGCGGCGGCCGATGCCGGGCCCTGCACCCCGATCGCGATCACCCGCTGGCCGGCCTCGTTGGGGGTCAGGTCGGTGGCGGCGACCGACAGCCGGCCCTCCACAGCCCCGAGGGACCGGCCGTCGAGACTCTGGCTCAGCTCGCCGCGGGACGTGACCGCCCGGTGGACCACGGCCTGCACGTCGAGCCCGTCGGGCGGGGAGGCCAGGTTGAGGGCCACGTGGACGGTCTCGTCGGGCGGCACCCAGGCCGGGGTCTGACCGGCCAGCGTCAGCACGTGGGGCTTGGGGCCGGGGGCGGCGGCCGCCGGCGTGGAGGCGGCGGCCGGCGCCGACGCCGACCCGGGCGGGGCCTCGGCGCGGCCGGCCACCGGTCCCACCCCGAAGGAGAGGGCGACGACGAGCCCGAGGAGGAGCCGGAGCCGCCTCACAGGGCCCGCGCCAGCACCTGAAGGCCCTCGGGGAGGACCCGGAAACCGCAGGCCCGGTAGAGGGCCAGGGCCGCCTCGTTGGTCCGTTGCGTGTTGACCAGGGCCCGCGCCGCGCCATGGCGGCGCATCCAGCGCAGCACGTCGCCGACCAGGGACCGGCCGAGCCCCTGACCCCGGGCCTCGGGGTGGACGGCCAGCCGCTGGACGTAGCCGGTGCCCGCGCCGCGGCCCCCGATCACGTAGCTGTCGATCCGTTCGCCCCGGCCGTGGACCCGGAAGCGGACGGCCGGCGTCGCCCCGAGGGCGTCCTCGAGCCCGCCGTGGTGCAGCCGCCAGAACGCGTCGAAGGCGGCGCAGTCGACGACGAGGACCCGGGGTCGGTCCCGCCGCCCGGGCCGGCGCAGCCGGTGGCGGACATCGGGAACGGCGTTGAGCTCATGCACCAGCAGCTCGAGCTCCTCCTGGACGTCGAAACCGGCCCGCAGGAACCCGGCCGACTCCGCCTCCGACAGAGCGCTGGTCACGACGAAGGTGAACCCCCGGGCCCGGAGCGTGTCGAGGCACGACCCGACGAAGTCGGCCGAGAGGGGCCGCACGGCCGCCGGGCTGAGATGGGCCACCGAGCCATCGGCCCGCCAGCTGGCCAGCCGGGCCCGCTCCCCGCGTCGCTCGATCGTCTCGGGCTCGCACCTCCCCGACGAGCGGCCCGCCGCCAATGGACCCCCTTCCGGGCCGCCGCCGGCTCGGCGCTCGGGCCCCGCCACGCCGCGCGACGCCGCCCCGTTCATGAGGATCCAGCGTAGTTCCGGGGGCCCCGGGGTCGGCGTAGCGTGGAGGGATGCTTCTCGTCGCCACCGACCCGGCCTTCGAGCACCACGACACCGGCCCGGGCCACCCGGAGCGGGCCCGGCGCCTGACCGCCGCCCTCCGGGGCCCGGAGGCGGCCGGTCTGAAGGACGCGGTGCGGGTCCTCGAACCCCGGGAGGCGACGGCGGCCGAGCTGGCCCGGGTCCATCCGGCCGACTACCTCGAGGCGATCGAGGCCTTCTGCGTCCGGGGCGGCGGCGACATCGACGGCGACACCCGGGTGTCGGCCGGCTCGTGGCGGGCCGGGAAGCTGGCCGCCGGCGCCGGCCTGGCCGCCGTGGCGGCGTTGCGCCGGGGAGAGGGCGACGCCGCCTTCCTGGCCATCCGCCCGCCGGGGCACCACGCGCTGGCCACCCGGCCGATGGGCTTCTGCATCATCAACAACATCGCCGTCGCCGCCGCCGCTCTGGCCGGGGACGGCGAACGAGTCCTCGTCCTCGACTGGGACGCCCACCACGGCAACGGCACCGAGGCCATCTTCTGGGACGACCCCCGGGTGCTGTACGTGTCGACCCACCAGTACGGATCCTTCTATCCGGGGACGGGCGCCCTCGACGACGTCGGCGGCCCCGGCGCCCGGGGCGCCACCCTCAACCTCCCGTTCCCGGCCGGCGCCACCGGCGACGTCTACCTCCGGGCCCTCGACGAGGTGGTGGCACCGGCCGTGGAGGACTTCGACCCCACCTGGGTGCTGGTCTCGGCCGGCTACGACGCCCACCGGGCCGACCCGCTCACCGACCTGGGCCTGTCGGCCGGCGACTTCGCCGACATCACCCGCCGCGTGGCCGGCTACGCCCCCGCCCCGGGGCGGCTCGTCCTCTTCTTGGAAGGTGGCTACGACCTCGACGCCCTGACCACTTCGGTCGGGGCGACCCTGGCCGCCCTGGCCGACGTCCCCTACCGGCCCGAACCGGCCACCTCGGGCGGCCCGGGCGCAAAGGTTGTCGAAGCGGCCCGTGACGTACGCCTGGCGCTCAACGAGATCTGACGATCTGCCGATTCCCGAGACAGATCCTGCACCCGTTCGCAAGGAAGACCACGTGCTCGAGCTGTCCGAGCTGCTGCGCCACGTCGTCGAGCAGCGGGGCTCCGACCTGCACCTCAAGGCCGGAAGCCGCCCCTTCGTCCGCATCGACGGCCATCTCACCGAGACGCCCTTCGACGTCCTCGGCCCCGCCGACACCGAGCGGCTGGCCTACGCCGTGCTGCCCCCGGCCCGGGCCGACGAGTTCGGCCGCCACGGCGAGGCCGACTTCGCCTACGGCTCGGGCGAGGCGGGCGGCGCCGGCCGCTTCCGGGTCAACGTCTTCCGCCAGCGGGGGACGGTGGCGCTGGTCCTGCGCCGGGTGCTGCCCGGCACGCCGTCCTTCGACGCCCTCGGCCTTCCTCCGGCGGTCCGCCGCCTGACCGAGGAGCCCCGGGGCCTGGTGCTGGTGACCGGGCCGACCGGGTCGGGCAAGACGACGACCGTCGCCGCCATGATCGACTCGATCAACGAGACCCAGGCCCGCCACATCGTGACCATCGAGGACCCGATCGAGGTCCTCCACGCCGACAAGCGGTCGCTGGTCAACCAGCGGGAGATCGGCACCGACACCGAGGACTACGCCAGCGCCCTCAAGCGGGTGCTGCGCCAGGACCCCGACGTCATCTTCATCGGCGAGATGCGCGACCCCGAGACCGTCGGCGCCGCCCTGTCGGCGGCCAACACCGGCCACCTCGTCTTCTCCACGCTCCACACGGTGAACGCCACCGAGACGGTCAACCGGATCATCGACTTCTTCCCCCCTCACCAGCAGCGCCAGGTCCGCCTGTCGCTGGCCGGCTCGTTGCGGGGGATCGTCAGCCAGCGGCTCCTGGAGCGGGTCGACGGCAAGGGCCGCATTCCCGCCGTCGAGGTGCTGGTGGCCACCGGCCGGTCCTTCGACAAGATCGTCGACCCCGACGAGACCCACGAGCTGGAGCAGATCATCGCCGAAGGCGAGTACTACGGGATGCAGACCTTCGACCAGAGTCTGTTCGCCCTCTACAAGAACGGGCTCATCGGCCTGCGCGACGCCCTGGCCGCCGCCAGCCATCCCCACGACCTGCGGATCGCCCTCCAGCAGGCGGGCCTACCGGTGGGGACAGCTTAAAAGAATCCGGACGCGCCACCACCGCCTCCGGCCCTCCCGTCCGGACCCGCTGGGGTGGGTCCGAAACGGCGATTCCAATCGAGGCGGTGGTGGCTCCTACGTTTCCGTAGGAGGCACGTCCATCACGATACGGATTTCCGGCTTCGGGCAACATCCCGCCACCCGGCGTCTTGGGGGTGGGGCTCTCCCTACCACCACAATTTATTGATGGCCGGCCGTCGCGGCCGCTCGGTCACAATGGAGGCATGTCAGACATCCCCGAGAGGCTGCGCCCCCTGCTGGCGCCGGAGTCGCCCCTCCAGGATCTGGCGCGCCGCTTCGCCGACGCCGGCCACCGCCTCCACCTCGTCGGCGGCTCGGTCCGCGACGCCCTGCTCGGGGTGGCGAATCCCGACGCCGACCACGACCTCACCACCGACGCCCGGCCCGACGCCATCCTGGAGCTCGTCCGGCCCTGGGCCGACCACGTCTGGCTCCAGGGCCAGGCCTTCGGCACGATCGGGGCCGCCCGGGGTGACATGAAGGTCGAGATCACCACCTTCCGGGCTGAGGTCTACCGGCCCGACAGCCGCAAGCCGGTGGTCACCTTCTCCGACTCGCTCGAGACCGATCTGTCCCGGCGCGACTTCACCGTCAACGCCATGGCCATCTCGCTTCCCGAGCCGGAGCTGGCCGACCCCTACGGGGGCCTCGACGACCTCCTGATCCACAAGCGGCTCCGCACCCCGCTCGATCCCGAGGTCTCGTTCCTCGACGACCCCCTGCGGATGCTGCGGGCGGCCCGCTTCACCGCCGGCATCGGGCTCGAGCCCGACCCGGCCCTGGTGGTGGCGGCCACCGAGCTGGCCGGCCGGCTCGAGGTGGTGAGCGCCGAGCGCATCCGCGACGAGCTGTCGAAGCTGCTGGTGGTCGACGATCCCTCGGCCGGGCTGTGGTTCCTGGTGCGGACGGGCCTGGCGCAGGAGTTCCTCCCCGAGCTGCCGGGCCTGGCCCTGGAGCAGGACCCGATCCACCACCACAAGGACGTCCTTGCCCACACCATCGCCGTGGTGGCGAAGACGCGCCCTGAGCTGGTGGTGCGCCTCGCCGCCCTGCTGCACGACGTCGGCAAGCCCAAGACCCGCTCGTTCGGGCCCGAGGGCGTCAGCTTCCACCTCCACGACGTGGTCGGCGCCCGGATGGCCGAGGAGCGGCTCCGGGCCCTGCGCTACCCGAAGGAGATCATCGAGTCGGTCACGCAGCTGGTCCTGCTCCACCTGCGGTTCCACACCTACAAGATGGGCTGGACCGACAAGGCCATCCGCCGCTACGTCCGCGACGCCGGCCCGCGGCTCGACGAGCTCAACCATCTGGTCCGCTGCGACTGCACGACCCGCAACCAGGCCAAGGCCCGGGCTCTGGGCCGGCGGATGGACGACCTCGAGGCCCGCATCGCCGACCTGGCCGAGCGGGAGGAGCTGGCCTCCATCCGCCCCGCCCTCGACGGGCACCGGGTCATGGAACTGCTGGGGGTCCCACCCGGCCGGGTGATCGGCGAAGCGCTCGACATGCTGCTCGAGGCTCGCATCGACGAGGGCCCGATGAGCGAGGAGGAGGCCGAACGGCGCCTGCTGGCCTGGGCGGAGGAGCGCGGCCTGCGGGCTTAGGCCGTCAGGCCCCGATCAGCTTGGGTTCGGTGATGGCGAACTCGGGCCAGCGCTTGCGGCTCTTGACCGACAGCTTGCGCATGAGGGCGATGGCGCCGGGGTCGTCGTCGCCGGGGCGGCCGATGATGGACCCGTCCTCCAGCATCTTGATGATGATCTCCCGGCCGAGGTCGGTCCGGATGATC